>CAZJGZ010000006.1:29031-32631 GCA_964545695.1 uncultured Ectothiorhodospiraceae bacterium
TGCATGCCGAGAAGCAGGGTGGCGGTCACGATTGTCGTTCGTACCATGATGGATTCCTCAGCAATCAGCGGCGTGCGCTTCAGCGACGCTCGGCGTTCTCGAAATAGGCGGCGATATCGCGGATCTGCTCGTCGGTGAGACTGCGCGCGTGTGCCTGCATCAGCTCGTGATCGCGATCACCGTCTCGGTAGGCCTGCAGCGAGTCGATGATGTACTGGGCGTTCTGACCACCAAGCTTCGGCACCTTGTAGGTCGGGTAGGCGTTGGCGTAGCCCGGTATGCCGTGGCAGCCCATGCAAGTCTGCGCCGTGTAGCGGCCTGCCTCCGGGTCACCGGCGCTTGCCGAGCCCGCCGTGGCGACCAGGATCAGGCCCGCGCATGTAGCGGCGAATGCACATACTGATTTCATTCCGGATGGTCTCCCCGTGCGGTCTGCTGCCAACGGGACGCGTGCGCATCCCACGGCCCATAAGTATACACGGACGGGGGCGCCGGTGGACCCCCGGCGCACTCCGACCGTTCACTTGCTGCCCCACCCGGCGCCCGCCGCCAACGCGGCGTGCGGGCTGACGCCGGTCCCTTCAGCGCAACAGTGCGTCGATCTTGGCCGCGCAGATGAAGTCGTTGCGCGACAGCCCCTTGATCGAGTGCGTCGAAAAGCGCACGAGGCAGCGGTTGTAACCCACTTCCAGATCAGGGTGGTGATCCTCTTGGTTCGCGATCCAGGCGAGGGCATTGACGAACGCGATGGTGTGGTAGAAGTTCTTGAACTTGAACTCGCGCCGGATCTCGCGGTCGTCATTGCTGATCTGCCAGTCGCTGTCGACCTGGGCCAGGAATGCTTCCGCTGCACTGCGGTCCAGCGGAGATACCCCGCCTTCGCAGGCCTCGCACTTCTGTTCGGTCAGTCTGTCGTCGCTCATCGGAACTCCTCCTTGCGCCTGGCGCAGTGATTCTATCAGCTTGCACTCATCTGCTGCATCGATCGATTCGGCCGGGTGCCGCCACCGGATTGCGCGGTGACCGCGTCGGCACGCCCGCCGGTCATCCCGGTTCCGCGGGGTGCGCCGTGCAGTGCCGCAAATGCGCGATGCGCTGCATCGCGGGAGGGTGGGAGTCGTAAAATGCCGAGTGGAGCGTATCCGGCGTCAAAGTCCCGGCATTTTCCCGATACAGGGTTACCAGCGCCGCCACCAGGTGCTCGGCGGGACACTGGCGCGCGGCGAAGGCGTCGGCCTCGAATTCGTGGTGACGGGACAGGCGGGCGAATAGCGGCTTGAGGAAGTGGGTGATCAGCGGCGTGATCAGCAGGAACAGCAGCAGGGCCGCGTAATCCGACGGTATCGGCACGCCGAGCGCGAAATAGAACCACGACTGTTGCATGAGCCACGCGAGTCCGGCCAGGCCGGCCAGGCTGACCGCGGCGGACACCGTGATCATGCGCCGGATGTGGCCGTGGCGGAAATGGCCGAGCTCGTGCGCGAGTACCGCCTCGATTTCGTCGTGTGACAGCTGAGCGAGCAGCGTGTCGTAGAACACGATCCGCCGGTTGCGACCGAAACCGGCGAAGTAGGCGTTGGCATGACGGGATCGGCGCGAGCCATCGATCACGTAAACCCCGCCGTTGTGGAAGCCGCAGCGCTGGACCAGGTCGTCGATGCGCGCCCGCAGCTCGGCGTCGGCCAGCGGCCGGAAGGCATTGAACAGTGGGGCAATGAATCGTGGCCAGGCCCAGATGATGGTCAGGTTGAATGCCAGCCAGACCCCCCAGACCCACAGCCACCAGAAGCCGCCAGCGGCCTGCATGAGCCACAGCACCAGTGCCAGCAGCGGGACGCCGGCCAGCAGGGCGAGAACGGCCATGCGCGCGAGGTCGGCGAGGAACAGGCTCGGCGTCATGCGGTTGAAGCCGAAGCGTTCCTCGATCACGAAGATGCGCCAGGCCCGCAGCGGCAGGTCGATCACGGCCGAGATCAGAACAACGGTGAGGATGACGCCGATACCCGTGGCGATCGGGCCCAGCTCCAGGCCGCGCCAGCCGGCATCGACCATGGCGATGCCGCCGCCGAGGGTCCAGAACAGCAGCAACAGCGCGTCGGTGACGGCATCGACGCGACCGAAGCGCGCCCGTTCCACGGCATAGTCCGCGGCCTGGCGATGCTGGTCCGGAGGGATGTCATGGCGGAATGCGTCCGGGACATGATCGCGTTGCGCACTCACGGCACGGATCTGTCGCCGGGCGAGCCACAACCGGGTGATCAGTACGGCTGTGAGCGCGAGCAGGAAGACGAGTGTGAAGGAGTGCATCAATCAGGCTCCACGGGCAGGCGCCACGGGCAGGCTGCAAGGGCGTTTTCCGGCGGTGGCCGAGTCGTGGGGCGCTCGCCCGGCCCGAGCGCATGGCTGATACACTCGCGCACTCGTGTGTTGCTGGAAACCACCATGTCGGAAAATAGTCGCCTGATCTGGATCGATCTCGAGATGACGGGGCTCGACACGAATCATGACGGCATCATCGAGATTGCCACCATCGTGACGGACGCCCAGCTGGATATCCTGGCAGAAGGTCCCGTGCTCGCCATCCATCAGCCCGATACGGTTCTCGCTGGCATGGACGAATGGAACACCCGCCAGCATGGCGCCTCCGGTCTTACCGACCGGGTGCGCGAGTCCGTTATCACCTATCGCGAAGCGGAGCTGGCGACCCTTGAGTTCCTGCGGGACTGGGTCGGCGCCGGCGAATCGCCGATGTGCGGCAACACCATCTGCCAGGATCGCCGGTTCATGGCACGGCTGATGCCGGAGCTCGAAGCCTTCTTCCATTACCGCAATCTCGATGTCAGTACGATCAAGGAACTCGTCCGTCGCTGGTCGCCATCGCTGCTCGATGGCTTGCGCAAGCAGGGCAGCCACCTGGCTCTGGATGATATTCGTGATTCCATTCGCGAGCTGCGCTACTACCGCGAGCACGTGTTCACGATCTGAGCCATTGCCGAGGCCCGGTGAGCAACGCTCCGGGCGTCCACGCGCGCGGATCTTCAGCGTGCCCGGCGCGCAAGGGTTGCGCGGACATCGGTCGGCGCCGGCTTGCTACCCGGGATAATCCGTTTCGATCGGGGTGTGATCGCGGTTGCCCCAGTCGGACCAGGAGCCTGGATAGCCGCGAACCGCGCGGAAGCCGAGGATGCGCAGCATGATGTAGGTGAAGGCCGATCGGTGGTGCGTGTGGCAGTAGGTCACGATATCCCGATCGGGTGACAGGCCGAGGCTGGCGAGTTCATCGCGCAGGACCTCGGGTTCGCGCATGCGCAGGCTGCGCTCCCGCGCCATGCCCTGTGTCCATTCGAAGTGGATCGCCCCGGGAATCCTGCCGCCACGCGCTGCCCGCGCGACCTGGCCGGTGTATTCCTCCCGGGAACGGGCATCGAGGAAGGCCAGGTCACCGCGCCCCAGACCGTCGAGGATGAAGCGGGCATCGGCGCTGACGTCGGGGCAGGGCCTGGGGTCGAACGTGCGCGCCTCGGGCAGGGAACCGGGCCCGCGTTCAATCGGATAACCTTCCTCGACCCAGGCACGCAGACCCCCGTCGAGCAGCGAGTA
>CAZJGZ010000006.1:32731-48100 GCA_964545695.1 uncultured Ectothiorhodospiraceae bacterium
CAATCGGATAACCTTCCTCGACCCAGGCACGCAGACCCCCGTCGAGCAGCGAGTATTGCTGATGTCCGAGCAGTTCCAGCGTCCATATCAGGCGCCCGGCGGCCCCGCCGCCTTCGGCGTCCATGGCAACGACGTGCGTATCCGCATCGATGCCGAGGCGGCTGAACAGTTGCTGCAGATGGTCATGCTCGGGCACCAGGCCGCCCACCGGGGGCCGGCTGGTCGTGATTTCGCCGTAGGGCAGGTGACTGGCGCCGGGGGCGTGATGTTCGGCGAACACCTCGCCCGGGCTCAGGTCGATGACCTGCAGACCGGGTGTGCCGAGCTGATCGGCAAGCTCGGCGGGGTCCAGCAGCATGGGGAGCCTGGCATCAGTCATGGGTGGCGTCTCCGGTGGCGGTGGCGGCAAGCGCCTCCATGCGAGTGGATGTTGGCACGAGGATGGTGTTCTGCGCACCCCGTCGCGGTTGCGGGTAGTCCATGGTGAAGTGGAGCCCGCGGCTCTCCTGGCGCATCTGCGCACTGCGGATGATCAGGTCGGCGACCAGCGCCAGGTTGCGCAGCTCGAGCAGATCGCTGCTGACCCGGAAATTGCCGTAATACTCGTGGATCTCGCCCAGGAGCAGATCGATGCGGTGGCGGGCGCGCTCGAGCCGCTTGTTGCTGCGCACAATGCCGACGTAGTCCCACATGAAGCGGCGCAACTCGTCCCAGTTGTGGGCCACGACGACTTCTTCGTCGGAGTCGGTGACGCGGCTCTCGTCCCAGGGCGTCGGCGGTTCGGGCGGCGCGCGCCGCGGCAAGGTGGCCACGATGTCGGCCGCTGCCGCGCGCGCGAACACCAGGCATTCCAGCAGGGAGTTGCTCGCCATGCGATTGGCGCCGTGCAGCCCCGTGTGCGCCGTCTCGCCGATGGCGTAGAGACCTTGCAGGTCAGTACGGGCGCGGTGATCGGTACATACCCCGCCGCAGGTGTAGTGGGCGGCTGGCACGACCGGGATCGGTTCGCGGGTCATGTCGATGCCGTGGGCAAGGCACTCGGCGTGGATGTTGGGGAAATGCTCGCGAATGAATTCCGCCGGGCGATGACTGATGTCCAGGTACACACAGTCAACGCCGAGGCGTTTCATTTCATGGTCGATGGCGCGAGCCACGACGTCGCGCGGAGCCATCTCCGCGCGGTCATCGAAGCGCGACATGAAACGCTCGCCATCGGGCAGGCGCAGGTGCCCGCCTTCGCCGCGCACCGCTTCGGAGATCAGCGCCGATTGCGCGCGCGGATGGAACAGGCAGGTGGGGTGGAACTGCATGAATTCCATGTTCGCCACCCGGCAGCCGGCGCGCCAGGCCATCGCGATGCCGTCACCCGTCGCGCCTTCGGGGTTGCTGGTGTACAGGTACACCTGGCTCGCGCCCCCGGTGGCAAGCACGACCGCGCGGGCGCGGAAGGTCTCGACCCGGCCTGTGGCCACATTCAGCACATGGGCGCCAACGCAGCGCAGCACGCCATCGCGGTCGCGCTGGCGAATCACGTCGACCGCATTGCGCTGGGGCAGCAGCGTGATATTCGGATGAGCGGACGCATGTTCGAGCAGCGCGGTGTGTACCGCGCGCCCGGTGGCATCGTCGGCGTGGATGACGCGGCGATGGGCATGCCCGCCTTCGCGCGTGAGGTGATAGACGGCGGTGTCGTCGGCGTTGCGGGTGAAATCGACCCCCAGCGAAATCAGCCATTCGATACTGGGCGGGCCCTGCTCGACGGTATAACGCACGACTGCCGGGTCGCTCAGTCCGCAGCCCGCGGCGAGGGTGTCTGCCTCGTGCGACTCGAAGGTGTCACCGGCGGCAAGGACGGCGGAGATGCCGCCCTGGGCATACCAGGTGCTGCCGGCGGGCAGGGGGCCCTTGGCCAGGACGGTAACCGGCACGGAGTCGGCCGTGCGCAGGGCGCAGGCCAGCCCCGCAGCACCGCTGCCGAGGATCAGTACGCCGCAATCGTGGGCATCGCTCATGGGTTGTCCGCTACAGGTTGGCTGTGTATTTTGGCACGGTCGTCGGTTTCCGGCACACTCCGGCGACGCCCCATGGCTTGCCATCCTGCGCAGGATCTCATGTTCCGCACGAAACCATTACGGCTGCCAGCTGTCTACCGCTGCAAGCCGGTACCGACTTCGACACGGAGGCCGGGCCGGTGAGCGAGCGTGCCGTTGATCTGGAGCTTGTACGCCGCGTGCAGGCCGGCGACAAGGCGGCCTTCGATCTGCTTGTGCGCAAGTATCAGCATCGGATCGCGTATCTGATCAGCCGTTACGTGCGCGATCCGGCCGAGGCCGAGGATGTTGCCCAGGAGGCGTTCATCAAGGCGTATCGGGGGTTGGCGAAGTTCCGCGGCGAGAGTGCGTTCTACACGTGGCTCTACCGCATTGCGGTCAATACCGCGAAGAACTCACTGGTCGCCAGTGGCCGCCGCGTGCCCGATCACGGTGTCGACGCGACCGATGCCGAGCAGTACGAGTCCGGGGCGCTGTTGCGCGATGGATCGACGCCGGAGCGGGAACTGTTGACCCGCGAGATCGAGGTGGAGATCCATGGCGCCATGGAGGCGCTGCCGAGGGAATTGCGGGAAGCGATTACCCTGCGGGAATTGGAGGGACTCTCCTACGAGGAAATCGCCACGGCCATGGATTGCCCGGTGGGGACGGTGCGATCCCGGATATTCCGGGCACGTGAAGCGATTGACCGGCGACTGGCGCCATTACTTGACGAAACGGGGGCTTACGAACATGTCGGAGGTGACAGCGCAGACCGATGAGGCGGTTTCGGCCCTGATCGACGGCGAGCTTTCGCCGGCTGACAGCGAGGCCGTCATCGAGCAGGTGACGCGCGACGAAGCGCTGCGAGCACGCTGGACGCGCTATTTCGCCGGCCGGGCAGCGCTGGCGGGCCGTTCGGCTCCGATCGGTGCCGATTTTGCCGACCGCATCGAGGCGCGACTGGCGTCCGAGCCGGTCGTGATCGGCCCGCTGGCTCGGTCTTCGCGACGGCGTTCGGGCTGGTTCGGGGCCAGCCGGCGCGTGACCGGGTTTGCCGTTGCCGCCAGTGTCGGCGCGATCGCGCTGGCCGGTTTGCTGACATTGCGCGAGGCAGCGGGCCCGCAGCCGATGCCCGGCGCCGAGATTGCACTGGAGGATCGTGTCACGACCGAGGGGATGGTGCAGACCGCTTCGCGCAACAGCGTGTTCGCCCCGATATTGCGGCCGAGCGGCCTGAGCACGGTGTCGGTGCCTGTTGGTGCGCGCGCGGAGGCCGTGGATCCGGCGTTGTCGGCGTTACTGGAAGAGTACGTCACGACCCATGCCGTGTTCGCCGGCAGTGCTCAAATGCCGGGTCTGATCCAGTCCGGGCGTCTGGCTGGCCATCGGCCGGACCACTGACGATGACGGGACGGGGCTACATCGACCTGACAGCGGACAGGAGTGGACGGCGCTCGGGCACGCGTGGGTGGCGGTGCGCATCGCTGCTGTTGATCGCGAGCCTGTTGTTCGCATTGCCGTCGCTGGCGGCGGAGGTCGCGCCGGCCGAGCGCCTGCAGCGCATGGGCGCGGCGATGCAATCCACGCCCTATGAAGGGGTGTTCGTCTACAGCCACGGTGACCGCAGCGAGACGCTGCGCGTGATTCACGCGGTCGTGGACGAAGAGTCACGTGAGCGTGTGACGGCTCTGTCCGGGGGGGCGCTGGAAATCATCCGTCATGGCACCAGGATTGCCTGTCTGATGCCGGATCAGGATCATGCGGTCATCGGTCATCAGCCGCGCGGCATGTTGCCGGGCGCCCTGGCGGAGGGGCTGGATGACGCGTTGCAGCACTACCGCGTGACCAGCGGGGGGCAGACCCGAATCGCGGACCGGGAGGTCAGCGAGGTTCGACTGCAACCCGTCGACCGATACCGCCACGAGGTCCGCCTGTGGGTTGACCGCGAACATGACCTGCTGCTGCGTTCCGATCTCATCGGCAGCGATGGTGAGGTGCTCGAGCGCATGATGTTCACGGCGCTCGAGGTGGGTCAGTCGGCCGGGACCGAACGCTTCGACTATTCCCTCGACGATTTCTCGCGGGTTGATGAGGTGATGGCGGTCGCGGACGGCGCGGCGGCGGATGATCTGCACGTCACACCCGCGACGCCCCCCGGGTTTCGTCTGATCGCCATCGATTCGGGTGGCGCCGATTCGGGCCGCCAGCACGCGGTCTATTCCGACGGTGTTACCACGGTATCGCTGTTCATTGATGAAAATGTCCGTGCTGGTCTGCCGTCCAGTGGCGGTACATCGGCCCTTGCCATGAGCAGTGTCACGGTGCGTGGATACCAGGTGACGGCCCTCGGCGCCGTCCCCGTCGCGACGCTCGAGTATATGCTGGCTGGGGCGGGTAGCGGCGTCGGCGACTGATGCCGGGCCGGGCCGGCAGCCATCGCCGGCGGGTGCCCGTTCATGGTGACGGTCGACCGCTGTGGTACCATCCGCGCTTCCCGATGTGATGCACGGCGGAGGCTTCGCGTCCGCTTCCGGAGATGAGCCTCGATCATGACCCCCCGCTTTGCCGTTCCGTTGTTCGCCCTGATCCTCGCGCCATTGTTCAGCCTGCCCGTCGCAGCGGACCGTCTACCGGATTTCGCCGATCTGGTTGATGACGAGTACCGCGCGGTGGTCAATATCAGCACGGCGCGGTCCATTGATCCGCGCGAGGGTGGATTGCCTCCCGGATTCTCGATCCCCGACGACGATGACCGCATTCCCGAGGACCTGCTGCGCCGCTTCTTTGGCGAGGAGCGGGGTGGGCCGCCGATGCCCGACGAGAATGCTTCCCTCGGTTCCGGATTCATCATCTCCGAAGATGGCTATGTGCTGACCAATACGCATGTGGTGCAGGGGGCGGACACCATCATCGTGCGGCTGCACGACCGGCGGCAGTATGAAGCCGAGGTCATCGGCGTGGACGAGCGCAGTGACGTTGCGCTGTTGCGGGTTGATGCCGAGGACCTGCCGACCGTGCGTATCGGCGACCCGCAGCAGCTGCGCGTGGGCGGCTGGGTGCTGGCCATCGGCTCGCCGTTCGGCTTCGACCACTCGGTGACGGCCGGTATCGTCAGTGCCAAGCAGCGCAGCCTGCCCAACGATAACTATGTCCCCTTCATTCAGACCGACGTGGCCATCAATCCCGGCAATTCCGGCGGGCCGCTGTTCAATCTCGACGGTGAGGTGGTCGGCGTGAATGCGCAGATCTTCAGCCGCACGGGTGGTTTCATGGGGCTGTCCTTTGCCATCCCGATCGATGTGGCGATGGAGGTTGCGGATCAGCTGCGCGTCGATGGACGGGTGGTGCGTGGCTGGCTGGGTGTGGTGATCCAGGAGGTCACGCGCGAACTGGCGCAGTCCTTTGACATGGATCGTGCCGAGGGCGCGTTGGTCGCGCGCGTACTGGAGGGCAGCCCGAGCGAGGCCGCGGGCCTGCAGCCCGGTGACGTCATCGTGCGCTACGATGGCCGCGACGTACCTCGGTCTTCGGCACTGCCGCCGATGGTGGGGCGCACACCGACCGGAACGGAAGTCGAGGTCGATATCATCCGCGAAGGGAGTCCGCGGACGGTGATGGTCGAGATCGGCGAACTGCCGGATGATCCCGACACGTCGGCTCCAGAGCAGACACCGGATGAACCCGCTGAGGCCGAACACGGTCGCCTCGGCATGAGCGTCGAGCCCGTGCCCGCGGAGATCCGTCGCGAGCTGGGCGTTGATGAGGGTGGCGTGATGGTGACCGATCTCGCCCCGGGACCGGCACGGAATGCAGGTGTCCGTGTCGACGATGTCATCACCATGTTCGACTCCGAGAAGGTGACCGGCGTGGACGATTTCAAGGCCCGCGTTGAACGCCTTGAAGCGGGTGACATGGCGGCGCTGCTGGTGCAGCGAGCGGAAGGCTCGCAATTCATTGCCATCGAACTCCCCGAGGACGGCGAGTGATGCGCGAATTGCTGCTTTATACGCGTCCGGGCTGCACACTGTGCGACGACCTGCTGGTGCGCGCGGAACCTGTGGTCCGGCGTCACGGCGCCATGATCCGCAAGGTGAATATCGATAACGACCCCGAGCTGCGCCGACGGTACGGTTGGGACATCCCCGTGCTCGAGGTCGATGGCCGGGAGATATGTCGGCATCAACTGGATGCCGCTGCACTAGAGCAAGCACTGGTGGCCGAGTGATGGCGATGCAGAATATCCGCAATTTTTCCATCATTGCCCACATCGATCACGGCAAATCGACGATCGCGGATCGGTTCATCGACAACTGCGGATCGGTGTCGCAGCGGGATATGTCCGAGCAGGTTCTGGATTCGATGGATCTGGAGCGCGAGCGGGGCATCACCATCAAGGCGCAGGCGGTATCGTTGCGCTACCGTGCGCGTGATGGGGAAGAGTATCTGCTGAATTTCATCGACACGCCCGGCCATGTCGATTTCTCCTATGAAGTGGCCCGGTCGCTCCAGGCCTGCGAGGGCGCGCTGCTGGTCGTTGATGCGTCGCAGGGCGTCGAGGCCCAGAGCGTGGCCAACTGCTACACGGCCATTGATCTGGACCTGGAGGTCATCCCGGTACTGAACAAGATCGATCTGCCAGCCGCGGATCCGGACCGGGTGGCGGAAGAGGTCGAGGAAATCATCGGCCTCGAAGCGCTCGACGCCGTGCGGGTCAGTGCCAAGACCGGAGCGGGTATCGTCGACCTGCTGGAGCGCCTGGTCCAGTCGGTGCCACCGCCGCAGGGCGACCCGGAAGGCCCGCTGCAGGCACTGATTGTCGACTCCTGGTTCGACAACTATGTGGGCGTGATTTCCCTGATTCGGGTCTTCGAAGGCACGCTCAAGGCCGGTGACCGGATCCGCATCATGTCGAGCGGCGACGTCTTCAGTGCGGACAACATCGGCGTGCTGACGCCGGGGCGCGAACCCCGCAAGACGCTGCAGGCGGGCGAAGTCGGGTTTCTCAGTGCCGGCATCAAGGATATTGATGCGGTCAAGGTCGGCGACACGGTTACCAGTGAGAAACGTGGCGCCGAGACGCCCCTGCCGGGTTTCCGCGAAATCCAGCCGCGCGTGTTTACGGGACTGTTCCCGATCAGCTCCGAGGATTACGAGTCATTTCGTGAAGCGCTGGGCAAACTGCGCCTCAACGACTCGTCCCTGCGCTATGAACCGGAAGTCTCGCAGGCGCTCGGGTTCGGCTTCCGCTGCGGCTTTCTCGGCATGCTGCACATGGAGATCGTGCAGGAGCGCCTGGAGCGGGAATACGGCCTCGAACTGATCACCACGGCGCCGACGGTTGTATTCGAGGTCATGACGACCGATGCCGAGGTGCTGTACGTGCACAACCCGGCCGAGCTGCCGCCGGCCCAGACCATCGACGAAGTTCGCGAGCCCATCGTCGAGGCGAATATCCTCGTGCCGCAGGAGTATGTCGGTGAGATCATTCAGTTGTGTGTGGAGAAGCGGGGTGTTCAGCAGCGCATGAACTACGCCGGCAACCAGGTGTCGATGACCTGGGAGCTGCCGATGGCCGAGATCGTGCTCGATTTCTTCGATCGGCTGAAGTCGGTCAGCCGCGGCTACGCTTCGTTCGACTACGATTTTCGCCGCTTTCAGGCCGCGGATCTGGTCAAGCTTGATATCCTCATCAATGGCGACCGTGTCGATGCGCTGTCGATCATCGTGCATCGCGACAAGAGCCGCGCACGCGGCCGCGAGCTGGTGGATCGGATGCAGAGCATCATTCCGCGCCAGATGTTCGAGGTTGCCATCCAGGCCGCGGTCGGCAATCACATCATTGCGCGCTCAACGGTCAAGGCCATGCGCAAGAATGTCACGGCCAAGTGCTATGGCGGTGATGTGAGCCGCAAGCGCAAGCTGCTGGAAAAGCAGAAGGCGGGCAAGCGGCGCATGAAACAGGTTGGCAAGGTCGAGATTCCGCAGGATGCCTTTCTCGCAGTCTTGCAGGTGGACAACAAGAACTGATGCACGGGGTCCGGTGAATGTGATTCGGGACCGCGGGCTGGGGGAAAGCATTGGACTTTGAACTGGTTCTTGTCCTGGCAACGGCGGTTGCCGGGTTGATCTGGCTGGTTGATGCCTGCTTCTTCGCCCGGCGCCGGCGGGCGAACAGCGCTGGTGGCAAGCGCGGCAAACCGGCTGATCCGGTGATTGTGGAGTATGCACGATCGTTCTTCCCGGTCCTGCTGATCGTTCTGGTGCTGCGTTCCTTCGTCGCCGAGCCGTTCCGCATACCCTCCGAGTCCATGCTGCCGACGCTGGAAGTCGGTGACTTCATCCTGGTCAGCAAGTATTCCTATGATGTGCGCCTGCCGGTCACGCAGAGCCGCATTTTCGAGACCAATTCGCCGGAACGCGGCGATGTGGCGGTTTTCCGCTATCCGGTCGACCCAACGATCAATTACATCAAGCGGATCGTCGGGCTGCCGGGAGATCAAGTCGCCTACTATGATCAGCAGCTCTTCATCAATGGTGAGCCGGTGCGGACGGAAGAGGTCGGGCCTTATGTGGTGCCGGGCGGGCAGCCGGTCGAGGGCCGAATGCTCGAGTACGCGGAATGGTTGAATGGCGTTCAGCACGCCGTGGTCGTCAATCCCGATCGTCAGGCGCTCGAGGGTGAATTCGTGGTCCCGGATGGGCATTACTTCGCCATCGGCGACAATCGCAATTACTCGAATGACAGTCGCCGGTGGGGCTATGTCCCGCAAGAGAATCTCGTGGGCCACGCACGCATGATCTGGATGAACTGGAACTGGCAGGACGGTGGTATAGACTGGTCACGCATTGGGGAATCCATTCGCTGATGCTCGGCATCGGTAATTGCGCGATGTGCCGCGATGGGGGAAACATGAAGACAATACGCAGGCAGCAGGGCTACTCGCTATGGAGTCTTCTGGTCATAGCCGTGGTGCTCGGTTTCTTCGCACTGCTGGCGCTCCGGCTGATTCCGGTGTACATGGACTACTGGACGGTTGTCTCGGTGGCCGAGTCGGTACAGGAGGACCCGGAACTCCGTGACGGGTCGCCGCGCGAGGCGCGCTCCGCGCTGCGGGCGCGGATGCGGCTGAACAATCTGCGGGACTACGATGTGGGCGACCTGTACAGCATCAGCCGCGGTGATGGTGGCGTCCTGGTGATTGATATCGAATACGAAAAACGCGTGCCCTTCATGCTCAATATCGATCTTGTCGCCTCGTTTGAACGGAGGGTCGGGCCCTGACGGACGACAGACGCGAGTGGGCGAGATTTCTGGATGCGCTGGGCTATCGTTTCGCGGATCCGGAACTGCTCGCGTGTGCCCTTACGCATCGAAGCATGGGGGCGGTCAACAATGAGCGCCTCGAGTTCCTCGGCGATGCGTTGCTCAACACCATCGTGGCCATCGAGCTGTTCTCCCGCTGCCCCGACGCGGCGGAGGGGGATCTCAGTCGATTGCGCGCGTGGCTCGTGCGCGGAGAAACGCTGGCGGAGATCGGGCGCGAGCTGCATCTGGGGGATGTGCTCCGGCTCGGCGAGGGCGAGCGCAAGAGCGGGGGCGCACGGCGCGGCTCGATCGTGGCCGATGGGCTCGAGGCGGTGATCGGCGCGGTCTATCTGGACGCCGGTTTCGATGCCACACAGCGTCTCGTCCTGCGCCTGCTGGCCGAACGCCTCGACAGCCTCCCGGCACTCCGCGATCTCAAGGATCCGAAGACGCGTCTGCAGGAGTATCTGCAGGCGCGTCAGTATGGACTGCCGAAGTACGACCTGGTTGCTGCGAAGGGGGCGGATCACGCGCGCCAGTTCACCGTGCGCTGCCGCGTCGGCGAGCTCGCGCTGGAGACCACGGCGACCGCTTCCAGTCGCCGCCGGGCCGAGCAGGGTGCGGCCGAGGCCTGCATCGCTCGCCTCGAAGACGGGAGCTCGGTCCATGGCTGAAGAGCAACCATCGCGTTTCGGTACCGTGGCCGTGGTCGGCCGTCCCAACGTTGGCAAGTCCACCCTGGTGAACCGGCTTCTGGGCGAGCGCCTGTCGATCACGGCGGGGCGCCCGCAGACCACACGCCACCGGATTCTGGGCGTGGTCACCCGCGATGCGGCGCAGATCGCGCTGGTGGATACGCCGGGCATCCACGGACACGCGAAGAAGCAGCTCAACCGTACGCTGAATCGCAGTGCGACCGCGGCGCTGACGGGCGTGGATGTGGTGCTGTTCGTGGTCGCCGCCGGGCGCTGGACCGACGACGACGACCGTGTCGTTCAGCGACTGCAGGAAGTGGATGCACCGGTCGTCGGCGTCGTCAATCGCGTCGACCAGGTGCGCGACAAGTCGACATTGTTGCCGCACCTGGCCGCATTCGCGGAGCGTCTCGACATGGCGGCGGTCGTGCCGCTGTCGGCGAAGACGGGTGACAACGTGGATGCCCTGTGGTCTGAACTGCTGCCACGATTACCGGAAGGCGAACACGCTTTCGCACCCGATGTGCTGACCGATCGCAGTGAGCGCTTCCTGGTGGGGGAAATCGTGCGCGAGCAGTTGGTCCGAAGGTATGGCGAGGAGTTGCCCTACGCCGTGTCGGTGGAGATTGAACAATTTTCCACGCAGGAGAACGGCCGGGTCGTGATCGGTGCCGTGATCTGGGTCGAGCGCGACAGCCAGAAGGCGATCGTCATCGGCCACGGCGGGGAGCGCCTGCGCGATGTGGGCACCCGTGCGCGGCAGGGTATCCAGCGACTCCTGGATCGCAGTGTCCACCTCGAGCTCTGGGTCAAGGTGCGCCCGAACTGGTCCGATGACATGCGCGCCCTGCGCGAATTCGGATACGAGGACGAATGACTGCTGCGCCGTTCGCGGCTGGCTACGTTCTGCGCCAACAGCCGTATCGCAACACCAGTCTGCTGGTCGAGATCTTCACCGCCGAAGCGGGCCGTATCGGACTGGTGGCCCGCGGTGTGCGCCGCAACCACAGTCGTACGCGGGCGCTGCTCGAGCCGTTCCAGCCGCTTCTGCTGCAATGGCGGGGGCGGGGAGAGCTCAAGACCCTGGCCGGCGTGGAAGAGGCCGGCTCCCGCCATGAACCCACTGGTCGCGCGCTCTTTGCCGGCTACTACTGCAACGAGCTGGTTCTGCGCCTGCTGGAGCGGGAGTTCGTCGAGCCGCGGGCCTTCTCCGCCTATCAGCAGGTGATGAACCAGCTCAGTGGCGAGCAGGTGCCGGAAGCGGCGCTGCGAAACTTCGAGCTGGATCTGCTGGATGCCCTCGGCTATGCGCCGTTGCTGGACCGAACCGCGGATGGTGCGGAGGCGGTGGAAGCCGGTGCGATGTACGATTTCACGCCCGAGCAGGGGCCGTTGCCGGCTGCCGCGGTACCCGCGCCGGGGACAGTCCGGGTCTCCGGAGAGCAGCTGCTGGCTCTGGCGCACAGGCAACTCGATGATGCGTCGGCCCTGGCTGGTGCCCGGCGCGTCCTGCGTGTCGCGCTGGATCCCCTGCTGGGTGGCAGACCGCTGAAGACGCGTGAGATGTACCGTCGTATCTATGGCCGGACCCCGGCTGCGAAGCCGGGGAATCCGGGGGCCTCATCGTGACCCGGTAATCTCTCGACGTGCCGCCGTCAGACGTCACCGAGGCTTGGCAGCCACAGCGAGATCTGCGGGAACATGATCAGGATCACGGTCGCCAGCAACAGAATGGCGATAAATGGTGGCGTCCCGCGTATGACGGCCAGATAAGGTCGTCTGAACACGGCCATCGCCGTAAAGATATCGCAGCCGAATGGTGGCGTCGCGGAGCCGATTGCCGCCTGCAGGGTGATGATGACACCGACGTGGACGGGATCCAGGCCGGTCGCGTTGACCGCGGGCATGAAGATCGGTGTGAACACGAGGATCACGACAATCGGGTCCACGAACATGCAGCCGACGAAGAACGCGACGGCAATGACGAACAATACCGCGGTCGGGTTGTCGCCAATGGTCGCGAGAATCGGCGTAATCACTTCCTGCGGGATCTGCGCCACGGAAATCACGTACGAGAATGCATTGCCGGCACCGACAAGGATGAACACGACCGCCGTGATGAGTCCGGTGGACAGGGCGATGGACCACAGATCGCGAATGCCGATGGAGCGGAAGATCACGAGCTCCATGATCAGCGCGTACAGGACCGCGATGGCCGAGGCCTCGATGGGGCTGAAGATCCCCGAGTAGATGCCGCCGACGACGATAATGGGGAATCCGAGCGGCAGCAGCGCCATGCGGAATTTCTGCAGGCGGCCCTTCCAGTTGACGCGCTCTTCGGGCTCCACACCCTGCAGATGCGAGCCGATCCAGCAGTAGATCGAGAACATCACCAGGATCAGGACGCCGGGCAGGATGCCGGCAATGAACAACTGGCCGACCGAGGTATTGGAGACCACGCCGTAGACGATCATGCCGATACTCGGCGGGATCAGCAGCGCAATATCGCTGGCGTTGATGATCAGTGCGAGGGCGAACGAATCCTTGTACCCCTTCTTCAGCAGGCGCGGACGCATCGGGCCGCCCATGGCGACCACGGTGGCCTGTGTGGATCCGCTCACGGCGCCGAAGAGGGTGCAGCTGACGGCAGTGGTGATCGGCAGGCCGCCGCGCAGATGCCCCACGAACGCGGATACAAGGTCGAGCAGGCGATTCGCCGTGCGCCCCTTGGTCATGATGTCCGCGGCCAGAATGAACATGGGTACCGCAGCGAGGACCACGGGTCTCACGCCGCTGATCATCTGGTTGACGATGCGCGCATGAGACAGGAAATCCAGCTCGAGCAGCAGCATCATCATGGTGCCGACAAGCAGCGGGATCATCATCGGGAACCCGAGCAAGAGCAGGACGACCATGGTGATGAGGATCAGTGGCAGCATGTCATGGGTCCCCGGTGCGTACGCTGGTCGGTCGGCAGATGCATGGAATCGGCCGCCCCCTCTGTGTGGGTATCAATGCCCGCCTGGCCCATCGGGCTCGTCATACTGTTCCAGCTCGGTAAACGAGCGGTAGATGCCCTCGGTGGTCAGGTTGCGGAAGGCAGCCAGCCAGAGCTGTATGCCGGCGAGCGTGAAGCCCAGCGGTGCGACCATGTACACGATCCACCACTGGATGCGGTACTGCGATGTCCGCGAGCCGCGGCCCTGCGCGGCGATCACGTAGTCAATGGCAATATTCGCGAGATAGAACATCATGGCGCCGGTGATCAGCATGGTCGCGACCAATGCGGTCTTGCGCGCGACGCCGGTAAGCTGGTCATACAGCGCGGACATGCTGATGTGGCGGGCCTTGCGGAAACCGTAGCCGAGGCCGATGAAGGTGACGACGATGATCAGGATCTGGACGAGTTCGAAGATCCCCGGGACACTGAAACCGAACAGGTTGCGGGTGATCACGTTCGCAATCAGCAATCCGGCCATGCCCAGGATGCCGAGCCCAAGTACGGCCGTCTCGATGAATTCGGTACCGCGATCAACGCCCGTAAGAATCTTGCGAGCCCAGTGCAACGCCCCGGCACTGGCCGACTGGCCGTCGGAATCTTCCGCCATTACAGTTCCCCCACCGGATAGTGCCGCTGCGCGCACTCGTTCGTCTGGGACGATACCGGAAAACGGGAGTAGCGCAAAATCGGCGATACCAACCAGTTTGATGCAATCTTTACGCCCGGTCATTGCGGTAACGGAAGCTGGAGCGGCGACGCCCTCCCGGTGCCCGGTTTCACCGGCTGTCTGGCGGGCATCGCGTGGAATCGTCGCCCCGCTGGATCAGAGAAAACCACATGCTGTGCGGGCATCCGCAGGGCGTAGATGCGCTCGCTCAGCCGGCGGTTCAGACCAACACATGATCGTACAACGCATCGGGTTTCGCGGTCGTGCTTGAGGGGGAACAGGGCCTGTGCTAGCGTCACTTGGACAATAAAGATAATTTACGTCTCGTCGCACGAAGACGGCTGGAGGAGAAACCCTAATGAAGTGGTACAAGATCGGTTTGGCATGCGCGGTGCTCGGTTTCGGTGTAGCAGCTTGCGCCCCGGACGAGGCCGAAGAGGTCGATGGCATCCAGGAGCAGACTTGGCGCTTCGGTCTCGAGGAAATCGAGGGCAGCGTGCAGCATGAGTATGCGGTCCGTTTCGGGAATATTGTTGAAGAACTCAGTGAAGGGCAGGTCACGGTCCAGAACTTCCCCTATGGGCAGTTGGGCGGGCTGACCGATATCTATGAGCAGGCCCAGGATGGTGACATCCAGCTTGCGTTCGGTTCCGGCTTCCTTGGCGGTACGGTCAACGAAAGCCAGATCATGAGCCTGCACTTCATCTGGTCGGAGAGCGAGGAAATCAATAATCAGGTACTCAACTCCGACGCATTCCTGAAAAGTGATGCCCTGGTGGATTCGTATCGGGCTGCCGGCCTGCATCCGATTGCCATGGTGCCGGAAGGATGGCAGGTGTGGAGTGCCAACAAGGAAATCCGTACGCCTGGAGATATGGAAGGTGTGCGCATTCGCGTGATGGACAATCGCATCCTGCGGGCCCAGAAGCGTGCCTATGGGGCCGACCCGACCGCGGTTGAATACGGTGAACTCTACTCCGCGCTCCAGCTGGGCATCGCCGATGCGGCTGTGCAGCCGGTGTTCGCGCATCAGGAGATGGGCTTCTACGAGGTTCAGGATTACCTGATCAACCCGCGTCATCTCCCCTTCCTCGCGAGTGTGATGGCGAATGCCGACTGGTATGACGGTCTCAACGAAGAGGAGCGGGAACTGATCGAGGAGGCTCGCCTGCAGCTGGTGGACGAAGTCCATGAGGTGCAGCAGGAGTTCAATCAGGAACGCCTTGATGAGATGCTCTACGACATCGAGTACACCGAGCTCACGACCGAGGAACGCGAGGCATTCATCGAGCTGGCCGAACCTACGCGTGACGTATTCGTCGAAGAGACGGGTGAACGCGGCGAGGCGATGATGAACATCATCCTCGAAGAGGTTGAGCGGATGGAGGCCGAGCAGGAATAACCTGCCTCGGTATACCGGCCTCCCGGCAGTCGGCCGGGAGGTCTGGTAAAGCCCGCGGTTCGCAGCACGTGATTCCGCGGGGGTGGTACTGCAAGGCCCGACGGCTCGTCATGCTGTCGGGCCTTTTTTCGTGTGCGGTGACGTTCAGCGGTGGGGGCGGTCGGCCCCGATCAGGCTGGGGACGACAGTAGCCGGTGTGCCAGGGCGTGATAGATCGAGGCCAGCGCTGACAGATCCGCGAGCGAGATGCGCTCGTCGATCTGAT
>CAZJGZ010000007.1:0-2653 GCA_964545695.1 uncultured Ectothiorhodospiraceae bacterium
ATCGCGATCTCGACGGCCGCTATGACCGGCTGGTGTCGATCGAGATGATCGAAGCGGTCGGCCATGAGCACCTGGGTACGTTCTTCCGTACCTGCCGCGACCGACTCACGCACGATGGCCGCATGCTGCTGCAGGTCATCACGGCCGGTGATCACTACTACGATACCTATCGCCGGTCGGTCGATTTCATCCAGCGCTATGTATTCCCCGGCGGGCTGTGCCCCGCGCCCATGGCGCTGGCCGATGCCATCGGGCGCAACAGCGATCTGCGCATGACCCACGTCGAGGATCTGACCGCGGATTACGCCGAAACGCTGCGTCGCTGGCGCGAGCGCTTCGCGGCCAATACGGCCGAGGTCCTTGCCCTGGGCTACCCCGAGCGTTTCCTGCGCCTGTGGGATTACTATCTGCAGTACTGCGAGGCCGGCTTTGCCGAGCGGCGCATCGGCACCCTGCAGATGCTGCTGGAGCGTCCGGGAAGCACGGCGACGGCGATCCGCCCCGCGCTTGCGGATACGTCTCCGTGAGCACCGGGTCGTCGCCCCGTTTCATGGTCTGGAACATGGTCACCACCGACCGCCGAGCCATTCACCGCACGCGGGTTCCTGCCCCGGCAGGGACGGGTGGTCCCTTATTCGCCGTGACTGGCTGCCGATGACCGTGGTCATGCCCTGAAGGCGGCGCTCTGGCTGGCGCGACGCCCATCGTTTCTGCCCCGGTCCCCGGCGACCGGCTCCCGTGGAGGATAGACAATGAGTTCCCCATCGCTGATGGACACGGCACTGGAATGGGTCGAACGGGGGAAAATCCCCGACGCGGCCGTGCGCACCGCGATCCGCCAACTGTGCGATGGTCGCCGCAGGAGTGAAACCGTGGGCGACTGCGAGGAACGCCTCGCACGCCGCGACGCCTTCATCGCCGACATGGACGCCGGGCCGGTCGCCCCCGTTCCGGACAAGGCGAACGAACAGCACTACGAACTGCCGGCCGAATTCTTTACCCACGTCCTCGGCCACCGGCTCAAGTACAGCGGTTGCCTGTGGCCGGCCGGCACGCGCTCGCTGGACGCAGCGGAGGACGCGGCGCTGGCTGCTACCTGCGAGCACGCCAGCCTGGCCAACGGCCAGCGCATCCTCGAGCTCGGCTGTGGCTGGGGTGCACTCACGCTGTGGATCGCCGAGCAATATCCGGGCAGCCATATCACCGCAGTGTCCAACTCGGCACCCCAGCGTGCGCTGATCGAGGAGCGGGCCGAGGAGCGGGGCCTGGGCAACGTCACGGTCATTACCGCCGACATGAACGACTTCGCCACCGATGAACGCTTCGATCGCGTGGTATCGGTGGAGATGTTCGAGCACATGCGCAACTGGCGCCTGCTGCTGGAACGCATCGCCGGCTGGCTCGAGCCGGGCGGCCTGCTGCTGGTGCACACCTTCTGCCACCGCGATGTCGCCTATCCGTTCACGGACCGCGATGCCAGCGACTGGATGGCCCGCCACTTCTTCACCGGCGGGATCATGCCCAGTGACGGGCTGATGCTGCACTTTCAGGATCACCTGCGCTGGCGCCGACAATGGCGCTGGCGGGGTCGGCATTATGCTGCCACCGCCAATGCCTGGCTGGCGAACATGGATCTGCATGCCGACGCGCTGATGCCGGTTCTGGAAGCCACCTATGGCCGCGACGCGGCGGTCTGGCAGCAACGCTGGCGGATGTTCTTCATGGCCGTGGCGGAACTCTTCGATTTCCGCCGCGGTGACGAATGGTGGGTGGTCCATCATCTGATGGAAAAGCCGCTCGATGCCTGATCCGCACATGCCGGGGCGGTTCATCGTGATCCTCGCCGCCACCGGCGGTGTGGTTCTGCTGGCGACAATGATCCACGCCGCCCTCGCCGGCAATCTGCGCGTCGAGGGCGCCGTCCTCACCGATCTGCTCTGGGGACGTGTGCTGCTGGTTGACGTCTATCTCGGCTTCGCCCTGTTCGCCGCCTGGATCGGCTGGCGCGAAGGCATGACATTCGTCGGCATGATCTGGATCGTGGCGCTGTTCGGGCTTGGCAATATCGTCGCCTGCGTGTATGTCGTGCGGGCATGGTGGCGTGCACGCGGCGACGCGGATGCTTTCTGGCATGGGCGCCGGGCGCCATCCCGCGAGCGGACTGGTTGACCCGCCGGCGGGCAATCGCCGGCACCGAGAATGTCGCCGCCGCCGGCCCTCGCAACAGCAGGAATTTCTGCCGGCGCCTTGCTCCGCAAGCAACTCTCGCTGGATTCATGATCGCCCTTGAAAAGGGGCAGGTCCGGCACTATAAAGAGCTGGCCGATGACGCAGAGGAGTGCGGGCAATGACCCCACGATCAGCGAGTAGCACTTGGATCACCAACCATTTCCACGGGCTGGGCCGGACTGGCTGAGGATGGAGAAAACCCATCCGTTGCAGCAGTCCAGGCCGCCACGCGCGGCCTTTTTTATGCCCGGTACCTGAGGTCGGTGTTCAGGCCATCCGTGCGTGAATCACGAGATCAGGGGCTTTACCGACAGGCCGATGTGTCATTGAAACCCGGTATCCGTCGTCAACCTTCATGGAGAGGAATATCATGAACACGATTCAGATCGAAGTGGGCCTCGCCTATGTGGCGGCCTATGGTGTC
>CAZJGZ010000007.1:2753-21330 GCA_964545695.1 uncultured Ectothiorhodospiraceae bacterium
CATGAACACGATTCAGATCGAAGTGGGCCTCGCCTATGTGGCGGCCTATGGTGTCATGGCGGCCCTGCTCGCCATCGCCACCTGAAGCAGGAACCCTCCATCACGATCATGGTCGTGGTGGAGCTCCAATTCCGACAGCGTCGGCGGGCCTCGACTCGCCGACCTCGCCGGAACCTCCCCGATTCCACACCGAAGAAACGGTACTGCGGCGGCATTACTGCCAGCGTGCAGGGCTGACCGGCGCCATATCGATGGGTGCCTCGCGTCCGGCGAGATCATCAACCACCAGTTGGGCCGTCAGGCCCGCCAGCGTGAGCCCGAGATGCTGGTGACCGAAGGCGTAGGTCACACGTGGATTCCGCGGTGAGCGGCCGATGACGGGCAGCGAATCCGGGAGCGTCGGGCGAAAGCCCAGCCACTCGGTCCAGTCCCCGGCCTGCAGCCCGGGGAAGATTCGCCGGGCATGCTTGAGGATCGTGCGGCAGCGTGCCGGATGGGGCGGCAGGCGCGTGCCGCCCAACTCGGTGAGGCCGGCGAGACGCAGGCCGTGCGCCATTGGTGTGGTGACGAACTTGTATTCACCCGCCATCACCGGCAACGCCGGTCGGATCCCCGCTTCCGGGATCATGACGTGGTACCCGCGCTCGGTATCCAGCGGGAAACGGTCGCCGATCTGTCTGGCCAGGCAAGTCGTTTCGGCCCCGGTGGCAAGCACGACATGTTCGCAGATCCATTCATCGTGATCAGCCTCGATGCCGATGCCCTCTGCGTGCGTGACCAGCCGATGGGCCCGTTGGCGCACGATGGTCCCGCCGGCCTGTTCGAAGTCGTCGGCCAGCCTGGCCACCATGCCGCCGGGATCCTCGCACATGGAACAGTCAGGCGAACGCAGCCCGCCGACGATATGGTCCGCTGCCTCCGGCAGATACGCCTGTACCTCGGCGCGCGACAATACCTCGCAGGCAACGCCTCGGCGGTTGCGCTCCGCAGCCTCGCGCCGCCCGCTGGCCAGCCCCCTGGGAGTTTCGTACACCGTGAGCCAGCCGCTCGGATGGATCAGTTCGGCCGCCGCACTGTCCGCGATCAGGGCCGCGGTGCCCGCATCGGCAGCCCGACACAGCGCGGTCAGCGCACGGGTATTGGCCTCGACCCGCGCCGGCCGCGCATTGGCGACAAACCGTGCCAGCCAGGGCAGAAGTCGGGGCAGATATTGCCAGCGCAGCGCGACTGCGGCGTCGCTTCGCAGCAACATGGGCGGCACCGAAGCCAGCGTCGCCGGCGTCGCCAGCGGGATGACCGAATCCGTGGCAAACATCCCCGCATTGCCCCAGGAACAGCCATGTCCCGGAGGCAATGGATCCAGCAGGCGCACGTCGTGGCCTTCCTGTTGCAGACGGCGCGCGCAGGCAACACCAACGATACCTGCGCCGATAACCGTGATTTCGCGATTCATGGCAGCCATTTCAGAGTGACGGCGGGGTGTTGGCACTGACGATTTCGCAGGGCTCCGTGCCCGGGTTGCGGAAACGGTGCGGCAGGCGGCTGGAAAAATAGTAGCCGTCGCCGACACCGAGGACCCGGCTGTCGTCGCCCACGGTCAGCTCGATCTCGCCGCGTACCACCAGTCCTGCCTCCTCACCGCCGTGGGTCAGCATCTCCTCGCCCGTGTCGCTGCCCGGGGCATAGGTCTCGTGCAGCAGATTCATGGCGCGTTCCGTGCGATCGGCGCCGACCAGACGAAAGGCAACGTCACCACTCCCCACATTCGGCAGGTCCCCGGCTCCATAAAAGATGCGTGGATGGCTGGCCCCCTCGGTATCGACGGTGAAGAACTCCGCCAGCGAAGTGGGCACACCATCGAGCACCTTCTTCAGCGAACTGATCGAGGGACTCACGCGCTCAGCCTCGATCAGCGAGATCGTGGCATTGGTCACACCCGCCCGCCGCGCCAGCTCGCGCTGGGACAGGCCATGCAGGGTGCGCAGGGCACGCAATCGAGCCCCGATGCCCGTTTCCGCCTCCACATCCGTGGTCAGTTGTGTCGTGTCGTCCGGCGTCGCCGTCATGACTCCTTCTCCCTGCGATTCACCTCGGGGGCGTGCGGTGATGCGCGAACCCGGGTCATGAATTATGCCCCATGGTCCCCGAGCCATGCCCATGTTCCCCGAGCCATGGGTTATGGACCACAGGTCGATCCGGCGCGTATCCCATCGGTGTTGCAGATGAGTATACCCGTTGTTGTTAATTATTTTAACCGTGCTATTCTTGCCACCATACCGGCCCAAGCTGATGGAGGTCACAATGGCGGCCAAGTCCGAAACCCAAGCCGCACCGGCCAATCTGGACGCATTCTGGATGCCGTTCTCGGCCAACCGTTATTTCAAGTCTGATCCGCGCATGATCGCGTCGGCGGAGGGCATGTATTTCACCACCACCGACGGCCACCGCGTACTCGACGGCACGGCCGGACTATGGTGCGTGAACGCAGGCCATGGCCGCAGCGAGATCAGCGAAGCGGTCGGCAAACAGGTCGCCCAACTCGATTTCGGGCCCACTTTCCAGATGGGCCATCCCGCGCCGTTCGAGCTCGCCGACCGGCTGAGCCAGCACCTGCCGACCGGCATCGACCGGGTATTCTTCACCAACTCCGGTTCCGAGTCGGCCGACACCGCGCTCAAGATCGCTCGCGCCTACCAGAAGGCACGAGGCCAACCGGGACGCTGGCGCTTCATCGGCCGCGAACGCGGCTACCACGGCACCAACTTCGGCGGCATCTCCGTCGGCGGCATCGTCAACAACCGCCGCGCGTTCGGACCGCTCCTGCCAGGCACGGACCACATGCGGCACACGCTCGACCTCGAGCACAATGCATTTTCGCGCGGATTGCCGGAATGGGGCGATCACCTCGCCGATGATCTCGAACAGATCGCGAACCTCCATGGTCCGGAAACCATCGCTGCGGTCATCATCGAACCGATCGCGGGCTCGGCCGGCGTCATCATGCCGTCGCGCGGCTATCTCAAACGCGTTCGTGAAATCTGCGATCGCCACGACATTCTGCTGATCTTTGACGAGGTCATCACCGCCTTCGGCCGCGTGGGCGACGCCTTCGGCAGCGAACGTTTCGACGTCAAACCCGACATCATCACCATGGCCAAGGGGCTGACCAACGGCGCCGTGCCCATGGGCGCCGTGGCCGTGAAACGCGAAATCTACGATGCCTGCACGGGCCAGGGCGAGCCGCGCGGACACGGCATCGAGCTGTTCCACGGCTACACCTACTCCGGCCACCCCGTCGCCTGTGCCGCCGGCCTTGCGTCCATGGACATCTACGAGCGCGAGAATCTCTTCCAGCGCGCGCAGGAGCTCGAAGCACAGTGGGAAGATCGCCTGCACGAGCTGGCGACGGCACCCAACGTGATCGATGTGCGCAATTTCGGCATGATCGGCGCGGTACAGGTCGCCGCCCGCGAGAACGACCCGGGCGCGCGCGCCTTCGACATCTTCCGTCACTGCTTCGACAATGGCCTGCTGATCCGGGTCACCGCGGACATCATCGCGCTGTCACCGCCGCTGATCATTTCGCCGGAAGAAATCGACCGCGTGACGTCCATGCTCGGCGACGGGCTCCACGCCGCCGCCTGAGCGGATCACCGTATTCTTATCGAGCAAGGAGACCAACCATGACTGAATCGCTCCATCACTGGGTCAACGGCGCCCGCGTCGCCGGCACCAGCGGGCGCAGCGCGCCCGTTTACAACCCGGCGACCGGCCACGTCACCGCCGACGTGCCCTTCGCCTCGGCCGACGAAACGCGCACCGCCATCGAAGCGGCACGGGCCGCGCTGCCGGCCTGGGCCAGCAAGTCGCCACTCGCACGCGCTCGGGTCCTGTTCCGCTTCAAGGCGCTGCTCGATCAACACACCGACGAGCTCGCCGCGATGATCTCGGCCGAGCACGGCAAGGTACTCTCCGATGCACGCGGCGAGGTCACGCGTGGCATCGAGGTCGTCGAGTTCGCCTGCGGGATTCCCCACCTGCTCAAGGGCGAGTACTCGGAGAACGTCGGCACGCGCGTTGACTCCTGGTCGATGCAGCAGCCCGTCGGTGTCTGCGCCGGCATCACCCCGTTCAACTTCCCGGCCATGGTGCCGATGTGGATGTTCCCGGTGGCGATCGCCTGCGGCAACACCTTCGTGCTCAAGCCATCGGAGAAGGATCCGTCGTGCTCGCTGCGCCTCGCCGAGCTGCTGGCCGAGGCCGGCCTGCCGGAAGGCGTGTTCAACGTGGTCAATGGCGATCGTGAAGCCGTGGAGACGCTGCTGACCGACGAACGAGTGGGCGCGGTGAGCTTTGTCGGCTCGACGCCGATCGCCGAGCAGATCTATCGCACGGGCTCCGAACACGGCAAGCGCGTGCAGGCCCTGGGTGGTGCCAAGAACCACATGCTGGTCATGCCCGACGCCGACCCCGACCAGGCGGCGGGTGCCCTGCTCGGTTCGGCCTATGGCTCCGCGGGTGAGCGCTGCATGGCGATCTCGGTCGCCGTCGCCGTCGGTGACGACACCGCCGACCGCCTCATCGACAGCCTCGCCCCGCAGGTACGGGCCCTCAAGATCGGCCCGGGCAGCCGCGAGGGCATGGAGATGGGCCCGCTCGTCACCGCGGAACATCGCGACAAGGTCAAGGGCTATGTCGATCTCGGCACCGAGGAAGGCGCGGAGCTGGTCGTCGACGGCCGCGGCCTCGAAATCGAGGGCTACGAGGACGGCTTCTACCTCGGTGGCTGCCTGTTCGATCGGGTCACGCCGGACATGCGCATCTACCAGGAGGAGATCTTCGGCCCGGTGCTCATTGTCGTGCGCGTCCCCGATTTCGAGTCCGGGATGCGCCTCGTCAACGAGCATGAATTCGGCAACGGCACCTCGATCTTCACCAACGATGGTGGCACCGCCCGCGAATTCGCCCATCACGTCCAGTGCGGCATGGTCGGCGTCAATGTGCCCATCCCGGTGCCCATGGCCTTCCACAGCTTCGGCGGCTGGAAGCGCTCGCTGTTCGGCCCGCTGCATGTCCATGGCCCCGAGGGCGTGCGTTTCTACACACGCATGAAGACCGTGACGTCACGCTGGCCCAAGGCGCAGGCGCTGCCCGCGGAATTCGCCATGCCGACCATGAAGTAAACGGGCGGCTGCGATTCGCGACTCACCTCGTTCCATGACAACGACCGAAGCCCGGCCCGACACCCTGCTCGGGCTGGGCTTTGTCGCGCTCTGGGGCACCGGCTTTGTCGGGGCGAAATACGGCCTGCCCTATGCCGACCCGATCGATTTCCTGGCCGTGCGTTTCGTCATCGCGGCCCTGCTCATGCTGGCGGTCGCACTCGCGTTCCGCGCCCCCTGGCCCGAACGGCCCCGCGACATCGGCCATATTGCAGTCGCCGGACTGTTGCTCCACGGGGTGTATCTCGGCGGCGTCTTCATCGGCATCGATCTCGGTGTGCCGGCCGGCATCATGGCGTTGATCGTGGGCGCCCAGCCCGTGCTCACGGCGATCGTCGTCGGACCGCTGCTCGGTGAGCGCGTACGACCCCTGCAATGGCTGGGATTTGCGCTCGGATTCACGGGGCTCGCGATGGTGGTGAGCGAGCGCCTCACGCTCCCCGACGGCGACTCCATCGGTGTGCTCGCCTTCGGCTTCCTCGCCATGTTCGCCATCACGGCGGGCACCCTCTACCAGAAACGCTTCTGCCCCCGCCTCGACCTGCGCAGCGGCACGGCCATCCAGTACATCGCGACCGCCATTGCCCTCAGCGGGCTTGCACTGATGCTCGACAGCGAACCAATTCAGTGGACGGGGGAATTCCTGTTCGCGCTGGTGTGGCTCACGGTCATCCTCTCCATGGGTGCCGTCACCCTGCTCTACCTGCTATTGCGGCGCGGCGCCGCGTCCAAGGTGGCAAGCCTGTTCTTCCTCGTACCGCCCGCCGCCGCCGGCTATGCCTGGCTGATATTCGGCGAAACGCTCGGTCCCGTCGCGTTTGCCGGCATGCTGGTGATCATGGTCGGGATCGCGCTGGTCAATCGACCCGCCCCGACGACTGCCTGATCCAGACACTGCGGGGCATTACGGCGATCGGCCTCACCGACTCGGTGAGGCACCGCTCGCGCTGGCGCGGGCCTCAGTCCTGGTCGGGAACCGGGACGGTATAGTTGAGGGCCAGACGACCGCCGTCGGCGAAGAGGGTCTGTCCAGTCATATAGGACGATTCGTCCGACGCCAGGAAGGCCGTCACGGCAGCGATCTCCTCGACCGTACCCAGACGGCCCAGTGGGGTCCGCGACAGCACTTTCGCACGCGCATCCGGGTCACTGGCCAGTACGCTCTGCAGCATCTCGGTGCCGATCGACCCGGGCCCCACGGCATTGGCACGAATCCCGTGCGGGGCCAGGGAAAGCGCCATCACACGCGTCAGCTGCTGAATGCCGCCCTTGGCCACGCAGTAGGGGACCTGATTCGGCAGCGCCACCTGCGCGTTGATGGACGACATGTTGATGATCGAACCGCGACGACCACTCGCCACCATGGCCCGGGCCGCGGCTTGTGCGGTGAGGAACGTGCCACGCAGATTGATACCCATCACGCGATCGAAGTCGTCCTCCTCGACGTCGAGGAAGTCGGCTGCATGCACGACCGCGGCATTGGCGACACAGACGTCGATTCCGCCCCACTGCTGGACACAGCGCTCGACCGTCGCCCGCACCTGCGCACCATCCGCAACATCGCAGGGCACGCCGATCACGGCATCCGGCCGTCCCGTCTCGGCGCCGATCTCCCGGGCGGACGTTGCTGCCTGGTCACCGTCGATATCGGCCAAGACCACACAATAGCCGTCGGTAGCAAGGCGCGCCGCGCAGGCGCGCCCGATACCACGTGCCGCGCCCGTCACCAGCGCTACCCGTTGATTATCAGTCATACCGCAGCTTCTCCACAGCGCCGCGCCATCGCGCGTTCAGCGCACGATCAACACGTGCTGGGACGCAAGATTGGATACCTTTCGGGACACGCTGCCCAGCAGCGCCCCGGACACGGTACCGAGGCCGCGCGTGCCCATGACAATCAGGCCCGCACCTTTTTCATCCGCGGCCGCCGCAATTTGCGTCGCGGGATCCCCCTCGCGAGAAAAGGTCTCCACGCGCTTCGCACCGAGCTTGCGGGCAGCTGCCTTGGCATCCTTGAGCAGTTTCTCGGCCACGAAGTTGAGTACGTCCGAGCGCGTACCACTCAGGCGCTCGACCTCGGCCATGCGTGAAAGTGCCTGCGGGAACTGCATGTCGCGGATCACGTAGAGCAGATAAAGCGGCTCGTCCTGTCCAGCCGCGAGTTTCGCACCCGTCTCGAGCGCACGATCGCCCGCCTCCGAGCCATCTACCGCAACCAGAACTCCATTGAACAGACTCATGGTCTCCCCCTCCCGTACGCACACGGGCCATCGCAATGGATGGCCCGTGGTGCCGTGGAACGTCTACCGGCGCCTCACCCGGCTCGCGTTGATGCGAGGCCGGCCGTGCCAGCGTTACTGCGGCACGATGCCGCGAATGCGCTCGTTTCGCCGCCGGACCATTTCCAGCGTCGTCAGCAGGATCACGGAGATCGACACCAACAGGGTCGCAACGGCCAGAATGGTCGGGCTGATCTCTTCCCGAATGCCCGCGAACATCCGCATGGGAACTGTTCGCTGGCCAGCACCCGCGATGAAGTTCACGATCACGATCTCATCGAGCGAAGTGATGAACGCGAACAGTGCACCCGAGATCATGCCCGGCGCAATCAGCGGCATGGTGATCTTGAAGAAGGTCGTCTTCGGATTGGCGCCTGAAATTGCGGCTGCCCGAATCAGCGATTCATCGAAACCCATCAGAGTCGCGGTTACCACAATAATGACGAAGGGCGTACCGAGCGCCATGTGCGCGAGAATCACGCCCGGGAACGTCTGCGCCAGGCCGACATCCGAGTAGAAGAAGTACATGCCGGCCGCGGAGATGATCAGGGGCACGATCATCGGCGAGATCAGCATCGCCATGAATGCATTGCGGTAGGGCATATACGCCCTTGAGAGGCCGAGGGCCGCGAGTGTGCCGAAGGTAGTCGCCAGCAACGAGGATGCAGTTGCGATGATGAAACTGTTGCGAATGCCCTGCATCCAGCGTTCGCTGGTCAGAAAGTCTTCGTACCACCGCAACGACCAGCCCTCGGGCTGCAGCGTGAGCATTTCCTGCGTAAAGGTGAAGTAGGGCTGCGCGTTGAATGACAGCGGGATGATGATCAGGATCGGCGTGATCAGAAAAAAGAACACCATGCCGCAGAACACGCGGAACGCGTAGTACCAAACCCGCTCCAGTGTGCCCGCATATGCTGGAAGTGCCATTATCGTATGCCCCCTTAACCCAGCTTCATCTTATCGACGCCGATAAGCTTGTTATAGAAATAGTAGAGAACCAGGACCGCAACCAGCAGGATGCCACCCAGTGCAGCCGCCAGTGACCAGTTCAGCGATGACTGCATGTGATAGGCGATGAAGTTACTGATCAGCTGGCCGCTCGAACCGCCAATCAACGCGGGCGTGATGTAGTAACCAATCGATAGAATGAACACGAGGATACTACCCGCCCCGATTCCGGCCACGGTCTGCGGCACGTAAACACGGAAGAATGCAACGACAGGATTCGCCCCCAGCGAGCGCGCCGCCCTGACGTAACTGGGTGGAATGGTCTTCATCACGCTGTAGAGCGGGAGGATCATGAACGGCAACAGGATATGGGTCATGCCCACGACCGTACCGATCATGTTGTAGATCATGCGAGGTCGATTGTCATCCGCGACAATACCAAGCAACACCAGCACATCATTGAGCACGCCCTGTGACTGCAGGATCACGATCCACGACGATGTACGCACCAGCAACGACGTCCAGAAAGGAAGTAGCACGAGGATCATGAGCAGGTTGCTGGTCCGCATCGGCAGATTGGCCAGCAGGAACGCTACCGGGAACCCGAGCAGGATGGTAAGTCCGGTAATGAGCGCACTAACCCAGAGGGTACGCCAGTAGAGTTCGACATAGATCCGCTGGAATTCCGGCTGGCGCTCTATATTCCCTTCAGGGCTGTAGCGGAAGTCGAGCGCATTCAGATAATACTGTGCGGTGATCGGATTCATCTGGCGCTGCATGATCCGGTAGGTCGCCGGATCCTCCCACAGCCGATGCTGCTCCATGATGAAATCCTTCCAGCTATCGGGCGGCTCGTCGAGTGCGGCCACGGCGCGACCCGTACGGCCGAACATGGAGCGGGCGCCGGGGATTTCGTAGTTCAGCTGCCCACCCGCGCGACCGATGGAACGGTCTTCCTCATCGGCGGTCAGCATGTCGAGCGATACCGCCCGGAAGAAGTCCTCGGGAGGGATCTCCGATTCCGCATGACTCCAGGCGCGCAGCTGCTCTGTGGCGCGCGGGAGCTGGTCGATGATCTCGGGGTTCGTGACGCTCCGATACATCATCGTCAGGATGGGCATCACGAAGGAGAAGAAGATGAATAGGCCCAGCGGCGCGACGAGCAACAATGCCTTGATCTTGTTGCGCCGCATCGAACGTCGCAGGCTGTCCTTGAGCGGCGTTCCGTCGGAAGTGGTCATCGCCTCAGGCTTGGCGGTGTCGGTCTGCGCCATCTGCTCGGCCCCTGTTATGTTGGTCCGGACCTGCTGATTGTTCTGTATACGGCCCTTCCCGGTCCGGTCGGGAGAACCGGGTCCGGAGCGGATGAACCGCCCCGGACCGGTCACTTTACACTTCAGGCTTGCATGCCTGACCGCTTACCGCGCGAGCCAGGAACTGAAGCGCTCTTCCAGCGTATCGCCCATGTCGGCCCAGAATTCCGCATCCTGGAAGATACCGACTTCCACGTGATCCGGATTCGTCGGCATGTGCGGCGCCATGTCGATACCGAGGTCGGCATGATCACCCACCATTTCGGCCGACGAGGCACGGGCCGGGCCGTACGAGATGTACTTGGCCTGGTCCGCAAGACGCTGCGTGTCAGTGGCGAAGCGCAGGAACCGGCGTACTTCGCTGGTCAGCTTGCCCTGCGGCACAACCCAGCCATCCGATTCAAGCAGCTGGCCGTCCCAGATCATCTCGATCGGCTGGTCCTCGACCACCTGGGCGTTGAACAGGCGACCGTTGTACCCGGAAGCAATCGCCACCTCGCGGTCGGCGAGCAGCTGCGGCGGCTGCGCACCCTCGGTCCACCAGAGGACGTCGTCCTTGATTTCGTCGAGCTTGGCGAACGCACGTTCCGGTCCGTCACGTGTCTGCAGCACGTCATAGACCTCATCACGGGCCACGCCATCGGCATACAGCGCCCATTCGAGGTTGGCGGCCGGTACGCGGCGCAGCGAACGTCGTCCGGAGTACGTGTCCGTATCCCAGACATCCGCGACCGAACTCGGCGCGTCACCATCGAAAGACCGCGTGTTGTACGCCAGTGCCGTGGAGTAGAGGATCTGCGGGATGTAGCAGTCACGCAGCGGAAGCACGAAGTCCTCGGTCGGCGGCGTGCCATCCGGAGCCGGCTTGAGGATTTCGTCGTGATCGATCACCTCGAGCACGCCGTCGTCACAGCCGCGCATGGAATCGGGCTCGAGCATGTCGACCAGATCCCACTGGACATTACCGGCTTCGACCTGCGCACGTACGCCAGCCAGGCCTTCCGCCGAGCGGGATTCCTGGATGATCTCCGTGCCGGTCATTTCCGTGTAGGGCTCGTAGTAGGCGCGGCGCTGACTCTCTTCGTACGCACCACCCCAGGACACGATCGTGAGCGATTCGGCGAAACCGGCGCTCGGTACGGCCATGAGGCCTACCGCTGCCGCACCGGCAATCGTCGTCGTCTTGAAAGCGTGATTCATGTTGTTTCCCCTCATCTTGAGTGTCGGCAGCATGCCGACGGTTCGCTGCACCGATCGATTCCGATATACGTCACTCGAAGTCGAACGGCCAGCACCAGAAATACCGCGCACCTTCAGCACTCATGCATCCAGTGCGCGGCAATCTTCCGCAACCCAGCCGAACTTCACCTTCTGGCCCCGCTCGAGTTGCGCATGCCCCTGGGCGTTCGGAATCTTGACCACGAACTCGTCATTGTCGCCAACCGATGCCCGGGTACGGATGTGGTCACCGAGGTAGATGAGCTCCTGCACCACCCCATCCAGCACGTTGTCACACTGCCCCTCGGGCGGGTTGACCACAACCCGTTCCGGGCGGAGTGACAGGGTCGTGCGCTCACCCACTCCAGCAATATTGACCGGCTTGGCAACAACTTGTTCCCCGGCGCCTTCCAATTCCACCTTGCAGCGTTCATCGTCGGCCTCGAGAACCTTGCCGTAGAAGCGATTGTTCTCGCCGATGAAATAGGCCACGAAGGCGTTCACCGGCTCTTCATAGAGCTTCGGTGGCGTAGCCAGCTGTTGCACGACGCCGTCATCGAAGACCGCGATGCGGTTCGACATGGTCAGCGCCTCACCCTGGTCATGCGTCACATAGACCATGGTGGTCTCGATCTCTTCGTGCATGTGCTTGATCTCGATCTGCATCTCCTCGCGCAGATTCTTGTCAAGCGCGCCCAGCGGCTCGTCCATCAGCACGACCTTGGGCTCGAACACGAGGGCACGCGCCGAAGCAACGCGCTGCATCTGACCACCGGACAACTGCGCCGGGCGCCGATTCCCGAAGTCGCTCAAGCGGACCATATCAAGGGCCTTCTTGACGCGGTCTTCGATATCCGACTTCTGATATCCGCGCACCTGCAGCGGGAATGCGACGTTTTCAGACACGCTCATGTGCGGGAACAGGGCGTAATTCTGAAACACCATGCCGATCCCGCGTTTGTGGGGCGCGAGCTTGTTGATGGGCGTGCCATCAATGAAGATCTCGCCATGCGTCGCGGGCTCGAAGCCGGCCAGCATCATCAGGCAGGTCGTTTTGCCGGAACCCGAAGGCCCGAGCATCGTGACGAACTCGCCACGGGCGATGTCCAGGTTCAGATTCTTGACGACGAGAGACTCACCGTCGTAACTCTTCTGGACTTCATTGAACTGGACGTAGGCATCATCGGACATGGTACCGGCGACTCCCCATTCGTAGTTGTTATCTGCAGCACGTACGCTTGCAGCATCTAAACACAGCCCCCCATCAAGTGCAACGCGATATCGACCGCAGCCGACATCATGCAGACCATCGCGGAAATCGAATACCGACACCCATCCGCGATGCACCTGTCGGTATCAAACCGACCGATGAGGTGCGCAAAACTGCCTCGATCAACCCGTACAGATCCGGTGAAACCGTACCGGGGCCGACGGTTTCATCATGCGATTCGGCCCCCTCTTTGTGCCGACTCGCATTCACACTGACAAGCGGCCCGGTACGCATCACACTGTTGGCGCAAGACCCTCACTCCGTGTATTCATTGCGCATTCACCAATCGACTGCATTGCAGTGATCGGCATTCAATCATCCTCGCCAAGCCAGGCATCAAAGCGTTCATCCATGCGATCCTGATTCTCTGCCCACCAGATGAAATTGTTCTGCAGGGCATTGCGGAAATTGCCCGGCGCGGTCGGCATGTGCGACTGATATTCGCTGCGCACAAGGGGCAGCGAGGATCTTCGTGCCGGCGCATAAGAGACCACCTCGGTCTGCGCCGCGAGCGGTTCCGTGCGTGTTGTGAACGCCACGAAGTCCAGGATGCGAGACAGGTTGCTCGCGCCGCGCGGAACCGCCCACAGGTCGATTTCCCACATCTGCCCATCCCAGATGTAGTCCCAGTTCTCCCCTTCCTGGACAATCGAATTGAAGGCCCGACCGTTATAGGCAGCGGACATCGCAACTTCGCCACTGGCAAGCATTTCCTGCGGCGCCGCACCATCCGTCCACCAGACGATGTTCTCGCGGATGGAGTCGAGTTTGGCGAAGGCGCGATCCACACCTGCTTCGGTATCCAGAACGCTGTACACCTCTTCGGGTTCCACGCCGTCCGCCATCAGTGCGAATTCCAGCGTATTGCGCGGCGTCCGCTGAAACCCGCGCTGACCCGGAAAGTTTTCGACGTCAAAGACGTCGGCAATGGTCTGCGGCTGCTGGTCTTCCGGGAATTGATCGCGATCATGCACGAACAATGTCGACCAGAGAATCAACCCTACCGCGCACTCATGCAGTGTGTTCGGCAGGAAGTCCTCCATGGCCGGCGTACCATCCGGTGCGGGCGGCAGGATACTCGGCGGCAACGGCTCGAGATAACCGCCATCGCAACCACGAACGGCATCGGCGAGCGTAACGTCAACGACCTGCCATTCGATGTCGCCGCTTTCGACCTGCTCGATCACACGATTGAAATTACCGTCATAGTCGACGGAATTGATCTCGACGCCGGTCGCCTCGGTATAGGGTTCGTAATAGGCGTATTCCTGGCTTTCCGTGTACACCCCACCCCAGGACACCACGGTCAGTGTTTCATCGGACTGCGCGAGCGCGGGCGCGGCGATGATCGACACAGCCGGAATGGCAAGGATGGGCACACAACGCTGCAGCCAGGAGGTACGTACACCGACGCATCGGATCATCGACATCAATGGACTCCCGCAAGGTCAACGGACAGGGATCGGGACGGGGTCGGCCCGAACGGGGCGGACGGAATTCGCAGAAGGTGCAAGCAGACGGGGAACGTTGGCGGGAGATCGAATACGGAGCAAGAGGGCTGGGCGGTGGCGCTTGTCGGCAGTAACCAAGGTCGCCTGATCAATCGACCGCGCCAAGGCCGGTCGTCGTTCGGCGTCCGGAACGCCGATACGACGATACTCCAAATGCGATAGTGGCCAGGCACTGGCTTCATATCGATCCAATTCCCCCTGAAGGCCTGCTTGCAGCCCCGGTGGTGAAGTCACGATGGATGCCTTCGTGTGGGAGCAACCAACGGACTCACCGAAATCCTCGTGAGCGCAGCGCGACATCTTACCGAGTATCGCGCAGCAACGGCTCAGAGTGTAGACCGGGATTTCACGCGGATTCAACAGGGGATTCACGTGACCACCGGCACCGCGAATTTCACCGCTGCGCCGAACCGGGGATTTTCGCCGAAAATCCCCGCATTTCGCGCAACTCCCGAGGAACTGCGAAGGTTGCGTTAGCGCGCAGGGACTCGCTGGCTGCGACCGCATCAGGCCCATTCGAACCCATCCATTTGCTTGTCAATATCTTCACCGCCTGAGGCGGTCGGGTTACACTCCTTCAACAGCGTGTGTCATGCCGCAGGCGACTCGCAGCTGGACCGGCTCCAGGGTCTCCCGTCTGCGTCATTTCGGGCCCCGCGTCGTTCGGGACCCGCACTGACCGCGTCATGCACCCAACCGGAGCACAACCGTGCCAGTACTCCTGTTCCGCAGCCCGTCCGATTCGGCCACGCAATGGAAACGCGCGCTCCGTGAATCCATGCCCGAACTGGAAGTGCGCGTCTGGCCCGATATCGGCGACCCTGCGGAGATCGACTATGCGTTGATCTGGGCCGCACCGGATCGGATGCTGCATGATCTGCCGAACCTACGGGTCATTTTCTCGCTCGGTGCCGGCGTTGACCACCTGCTCGACGATGCGGCGCCCGCCGCCATCCCGATCGTGCGCATGGTCGACCCGGCGCTGGCCGAGGGCATGGTCGAATATGTCCTCTACCAGGTATTGCGGCACCATCGCGGCATGCACCATTACGAGGCCCGGCAGCGTCGGAGCGAGTGGCGTGCCCATGGACAGACCCGACCCGGCGACCGCACGGTCGGCGTGCTGGGCGTCGGTGAGCTGGGTGGTCGTTGCGCCCGGCAACTGGCCGAGCTCGGTTTCCGGGTTGCGGGCTACAGCCGGCACCGCCGTGACATCCCGGGCGTCGTCAGCCATGCCGGGGAAGGCGAATTGCCGGCCTTCCTCGCCCGCAGCGAGATCCTTGTCTGTCTGCTGCCGTTGACGGCTGCCACCACCGATCTGCTCGGCGCCGAGTGCTTCCGGCAACTGCCGCGCGGTGCGGTGCTCATTCATGGGGGCCGGGGCGCACAGCTGTGCGAGCAGGACCTGCTCGCCGCCCTCGACTCGGGCCAGCTCGATCATGCCGTCCTCGACGTCTTCCGCGAGGAGCCCCTGCCCACCGACCATCCCTTCTGGCTCCATCCACGCATCAGCGTCACGCCCCATGTCGCCAGCCTGACCAATCCGATCACCGGGGCCGACCGTGTCGTCCGCGGGATCCACCGGGATCTCGCCGGCGAGCCCCTTGAGCAGGTCGTGGATCGCGAGCGCGGCTACTGACCGGAGAAGGCCTGAGCATTCGCGCCTGCCCCAGGCACATGGATGGTCAGTGTGCAGAGGCGCCCGGGTACTACCTTGCACACCTCGTCGTGTCGATCGCGTAATACGCTTGCACGCCGCCCTCGGCCTCACTACCCTCGGCCCATTCCGCCAGGCGCTGCTCGACCATGAAACTGGACGCCTTCGACATCCGCATTCTGTCCGCGCTGCAGCGCGACGGCCGCATGACCAAGCTGCGCCTGGCGGACGAAATCGGCCTGTCCCCAAGCCCGTGCTGGGAACGCATGCGTCGACTGGGTGAAGCCGGTCTGATCCGCGGCTTCCATGCCGATGTCGACCACGAAAAGATCCTGCATACCGCGACGATTTTCGTGGAGATCACACTCGAGAGCCATCAGGCCAGTGACTTCCAGCGCTTTCAGGAGGCCATCCTCGAGATCCCCGAGATCGTCGAGTGCCACGGCACCGGCGGAGGCGTCGATTACTTGATGAAGGTCGTGGCACTGGACATCGATCATTACCAACGGGTGATCGACGGCTTGCTCGCGGCGGACATCGGCATCGACCGTTACTTCACCTACATCGTGACCCGCCAGGTCAAACGTACGGCCGGCGTACCGCTGGAACACCTGCTGGAGCGGGCCGACGACGCACGCGCGCCGCGCTGAGCCCCGCAAGGGGCGCTACTGTTCATCCCGATAGCGCCGCACCAGCGCCCGTGTGGACGCATCCAGCGCCGCATCGGAAGCCTCGCCCGCCAGCACGGGCATCAGCGTGCGGGCGAGCTGCTTGCCACGCTCCACGCCCCATTGGTCGAAGGGATTGATGCGCCAGATCATCGCCTGACAGAACACCTTGTGCTCGTACAGTGCGATCAAGGCCCCGAGCGTGCGGGCATCCAGGCGATCGAGCACAAACACCGTGCTGGGGCGATCGCCGGGCAGGCGCCGGTGCGCGCGTTCCTCCGCGCTCACACCCGCGGCGGCGAGCTCATCATCCCCCACCCCGGCGAGCAGCGCCGCCGACTGCGCGAATGCATTCGCGACCAGCGCCTGGTCGCCGTCCCGCTCACCACTGCCAATCGCAATGAGATCGCACATGGCGTTGCCGGTGCCCTGGTGCAGCCACTGGAAGAAAGCGTGTTGCGAGGTCGTGCCGACCGCGCCCCAGAGAGCCGGCGCCGTATCGTGATCAATCGGGTTGCCGTCGCGATCGACCGACTTGCCGTTGGATTCCAGCTCGAGCTGCTGCAGATACTCGGGCAACCTCGCCAGGCGCTCGCTGTAGGGCACCACGACATGACTGCGCGCGCCAAGAAAGCTGGACTGCCAGATGCCGTTCAGGGCGAGCCGGAGCGGCAGGTTGGCAACCGGATCGGCGGTACGGAAATGTTGATCCATGGCAGCCGCGCCGGCGAGCAACTCGGCAAAGGTGTCATCGCCGCAGGCCAGTGCAACGGGCAGGCCGACCGCCGACCAGAGCGAATAGCGACCACCCACCCATGGCGGCAGATCCAGGATGCGTGCAGCGGCAATGCCGAAGGTCTCCGCACGCTCACGCGCACAGGTAACGGCGACGAAATGATCCGCCGCGCACTCGTCACCGACACGCGCCGCCACTGCGGCATGGGCCGCCCGGGCATTGGTCAACGTCTCCAGCGTGGTGAAGGTCTTCGACGCGACGATGAACAGGGTGCGGGCCACATCGACAGCGGCCAGCACCCGATCGAGCGCCAGCGGATCGATGTTCGCCACGAAGTGCACTCGGGGTGCACCGGCACCCGCAAGCACGTCACAGGCCAGGCGTGGACCCAGGTCGGAACCGCCAATGCCGATATTGACGACATCGGTGAACGCGCCCCCATCGGCGGCAACGATCTCCCCAGCTCTCACGCCTGTCGCCAATGCGCGGATCTGCTCACGGGTGGCATGCACGACATCCCCGACCCGTTCGCCATCCACCACGACGTCAACGGGATCGGGGGCACGCAGGGCGGCATGCAGGGCGGGCCGGTGTTCGGATTGATTGATGCACTCGCCGGCGAACATGGCATCGCGCCAACCGACCACATCCGCGTGCGCCGCCAGCTCGAGCAGATCGGCCTCGGCGGCGCTGGTCAGCCGCGTCTTGCTGGCATCGAAGGTGATGCCGCAAGCCGAGAACGTGAGGCGCTCGACCCGATTCGCGTCGCTCGCCAGCAGATCCACGATGCGCAGACGCCGCGCCCGCCCTGCTTCCGCCCGCAGCCGCTGCCAGGCCGGCGACTCGGCGGGTGCGTTCACGACGCGGGCCGGTCCACGGCCAGATTGTCGATCAGGCGCGCGCGCCCGAGGCGCGCGGCCGCAAGCACACGCAGTTCCTCCGGCCCATCCTCCGCGCGCGGCGGCTGGAGGTCCTGCGCCCGCCGAAGCTCGACATAGTCGGGCGCGAACCCGGCGTCTTGAAGTCGCGCACGCGCCTGCTCGAGCACGCCCGCACGATCCTCCCCACCGGCCGCAACCGCCGCAGCGACATCCTGCAGCACGCTGTACAGCATCGGCGCCTGCTGGCGCTCGTGGGCTTCGAGATACATGTTGCGCGACGACAATGCGAGACCATCCGATTCACGCACGGTCGGGACGGCCTTGACCTCGACCGCGAACGCAAGATCAGCGGCGAGTCGGCGAATGAGCAGCAGTTGCTGGTAGTCCTTTTCCCCGAAGACCGCGCAGTCCGGCTCGATGGTGTTGAAAAGCTTGGTAACGACGGTGGCGACCCCGGTGAAGTGACCGGGCCGATTGGCGCCGCAGAGGATGTCCTCGAGTCCCGGCACATGCACCCGCACCGCATGCTCGAAGCCCGCGGGGTAGAGGCTCTCGACCTCCGGCGCGAACACGGCATCCACGCCGTGCGCGGCGAGGCGCTCGTAATCGCGCTCGGGCACCCGTGGATACTCGCTGTAGTCCTCGCTGGCGCCGAACTGGAGCGGGTTGACGAAGATGCTGACGACAACGCGGTCCGCGACCGATCGCGCGCGCTCGACCAGTGCCAGGTGCCCCGCATGCAGATCGCCCATGGTCGGCACCAGCGCGATGCGCTCGCCCGCACAGCGCCACGCGCGTGCGGACTCTCGCATGGCTGCAGGGTCAGAGGTCAGCCAGGGCTTCACGCGCTACTCGACCGTCTGCTCGGTGGCGG
>CAZJGZ010000007.1:21430-42714 GCA_964545695.1 uncultured Ectothiorhodospiraceae bacterium
GGGTCAGAGGTCAGCCAGGGCTTCACGCGCTACTCGACCGTCTGCTCGGTGGCGGGGAAACGACGCGCACGCACGTCCTCGGTGTAGGTGCGCATGGCCTCGGCAACACTGCCGGCACCGGCCAGAAAATCACGCGCGAATCGCGGCGTGCGCGGGGATACGCCGATGGCGTCATAGAGCACCAGGATCTGACCATCGCAATCGGCGCCCGAACCGATGCCGATGACCGGCACGCTGAGGTTGTCGGAGATCTCGCGCGCCAGCAGCGCGGGCACGCATTCCAGCAGCACCATGTCCGCGCCCGCCGCCTCCAGCGCCAGGGCGTCCTCGAGCATGGCGCGCGCCGAGGCTTCATCGCGGCCCTGCATGCGGTAGCCGCCGATCTTGTGCACGGATTGCGGCTTGAGGCCCAAATGGGCACAGACGGGGATGCCGCACTCGTTGAGCCGGTGCACAGTCGCTACCTGCGCGCTTCCGCCCTCCAGCTTGACCATCTGCGCCCCTGCTTCCTTGAGCATGCGCCCGGCGTTGGCCACCGCCGTCTCCGCATCCGCGAAGCTCATGAAGGGCATGTCCACCATCAACAGCGCGCGCTCAAGCCCACGGTACACACTGCAAGCGTGATAGATGGTCTCGTCGACCGTGACCGGCAGCGTCGTGTTGCGCCCCTGGATGACCATGCCCAGCGAGTCGCCCACGAGCACGACATCGATCCCGGCGGTATCGAGCACACGGGCAAAACTCGCATCGTAGGCAGTCATCGCGGCAATCGGCACACCATCGCGCTTCATCTTGCGCAACGTGCTTACGGTGACCTCGCCGGCCGGTGTGGTGTGAACACTCATACGTTCATGCATCCATTGCTGGGCGGTCGCGCGGTCGTCGACCGGGCGTGGATTATAACGCCGGGCCCCGCCAATCGACAGCGACGCTCGCCCAAGGATCGAAATGGGCGACTCCATCCGCGCCCAAGTCGCCTGCATTCGGGCGCCTACAGATTCGCCAGCGGTGACGGATTGAAGAAGTGACGCCCGTTGTGCGTGCGTTCGATCTGCGTCAGCAGCGCGGCAAAGTCATCATCGCTGTCGGCAAAGTTGATCGCCGCTGCGTTCACGATCAGTACCGGCGCATCAGCGTAATCATGGAAGAAGCGCATATAGGCATCGGCCAGTTGCTGAAGGTAGCCGCCGTCCATGCCGCGCTCGAATTCGATCCCGCGGCGTTCGATGCGTTCGCGCAACACGGGAACCGGGGCCTGTAGATAGACGACCAGATCCGGCGGCGGCACCGCGACCGCCAGGTGTCGATACACATCCTGATAGATGCCCAGCTCGTCGGCATCCAGGTTGAGTTCGGCGAACAGGCGATCCTTGTCCATGAGGAAATCGCCCACGCAGACCTGATCGAACAGATCGTCCTGTTCGAGCGCGCGCAGCTGCTCGGCGCGCTGGAGCAGGAAGTGGAGCTGCGTCGGCAACGCCGCCTGCCGCGGATTGCGGTAGAAGCGCTCGAGGAAGGGATTCTCGTGGGCGGCCTCGAGCAGCAGGCGCCCCTGCAGCGACTCGGCCAGGCGCCGCGCAAGCGTGGTCTTGCCCACGCCGATCGGGCCCTCGACGACGATATAGCGGTGCTGTCCGCTCACGCCGGCGCCGCCCCGGCCAGCGGCCATATCCCGTCGCTTTCGACCCGCAGCGCAAGCGCACCCACAGGCGTCAGCCCGGGCGGCGCGAACTCGGGCGCGATCTCGGCCCATGGCAAGAGCACGAATGCACGTTCCGCGATACCGGGATGGGGCAGGACGAGGCGCTCACTGCGGCAGGACTCGTCCGCCCAGGCGAGGAGATCGAGATCCAGCGGGCGCGGCCCCCAGCGTTCCCCCTGGCGTCGCCGCCCGGAGGCCACCTCCAGCGCCTGCATCTCATCCAGCAGCTCGTCCGGCGCCAGGGCGGTATGCAACCAGGCTACCGCATTGATGTAATCCGGCTGATCCGCCGGCCCCATCGGGCGGCTGCGGTAGAGCCCGGATGCACGGTACAGCGCCGTGCCCGGCAAGCCGTCCAGTGCCGTGAGCGCGTGGCGCACCTGCTGTTCCGGCCCGTCCAGGTTGCTGCCCAGCCCGACAAACGCGTCGACCACCTGCGTCACGACTCGCTCCGACCTCCCCCGCGCCGCCGACGGCCACCGCGTCGCCGGCGCCGACGGCCTTCGCCCCCGGCTTCATCGGCGCTCGCCTGGGCCGCTTCCCCCGGCGCATGATTCGCCATCTGCGCCTGCCACCAGGCGCAGGCGTCGGCGACATCCTCGCCGGCATCCCGGCGCAGGCAGAGAAAATCCCAGGCCGCGCGCAAGCGCGGATGATCCAGCAGCCGCCGGGCCCGCTTGCCCGTGTAGAGCTCGAGCTTCGGCTGCAGGATCCAGATCTCGCGCATCGGGCCGGCAAAGCGCTTGGGCAGCGAGGTGTGCCCCTGTTGCTGGTCCGCAGCCCGTGCAGCGCCGCGCTGGAAGGCCATGACCGTCGATTCGCCGGCATCGATCAATGCGGCCGCCTCGCGCAGCAGTGTCGGCCACAGGAATGCGGCGTAGATGAACGCGGGTGTTACCGGCTTGCCCTCGGCAATGCGGCGATCGGTGTTTGCGAGCGTGTTCGTCAGCAGGCGGCGGAACAGTTCATCGCCCGCATTGAGGGCCTTGTCCGCATCGGGGAACAGGTATTGCAGCAGGTCATGGCGCCGCAACTGTTCCAGGCTGGCAACGGCATGGCCGCTCTGGAACAGCTTCAACACTTCGTCGAACAGCCGCGACGGCGGAATGTCGCGCAGCAGGCCGCCGAGTTCGGCGATCGGCCGCGCGGCCGTGTCATCGACCTCGAAACCGAGCTTGGCGGCGAAGCGGGCCGCGCGCAGCATGCGTACCGGGTCCTCGCGATAGCGCGTCGCGGGGTCGCCGATCAGACGCAGGCGACGCGCCTCCAGGTCCTCCATCGCTCCCGCGAAGTCGAGCACAACGAAACCGTCGATGTCGTAGTACAGCGCATTGATGGTGAAATCACGGCGGAAGGCATCGTCCTCGATCGTGCCGAAGACGTTGTCCCGCAGGATGCGCCCGTCATCGTGCGTCACGCCGTCATCGGTATCGTCCTCATCGATCGCATGGCTGGCACGGAACGTGGCCACCTCGATGACCTCGCGGCCGAAGACCACATGCGCCAGCCGGAAACGCCGCCCGATCAGGCGGCAGTTGCGAAACAGCGCCCGCACCTGCTCCGGCTCGGCGTCGGTAGCGATATCGAAGTCCTTCGGCACGCCGCCCAGCAGCAGGTCGCGCACGCCGCCGCCGACCAGGTGCGCGGCGAAACCGGCCTTCGCCAGCCGGTAGAGCACCTTCAGGGCATTGGGATCGATCTGGCGTCGCGAAATCCCGTGCTCGCCACGCGGAATCACCCGCGGCGAGCCGGGATAGGAACGGGATTGCACGTCGGCGGGAGACGCCGCCGAGGCGTCGTCCGCATCCCCGGGGCTGTTCTCGGGCGTATCGCCGGGGGCGGCGTCAGAGAGCGGCATCGCCTTCCTCCCCGGTGCGGATCCGGATCACGCGTTCAACCGCCTCGACAAAGATCTTGCCGTCCCCGATCTTGCCGGTGTGCGCCGCACGGGCAATCGCATCGATCGCACCGTCGGCGATTTCGTCGGCGACAACCGCCTCGATGCGGATCTTCGGGAGAAAATCGATGACATACTCGGCCCCGCGATAGAGTTCGGTATGCCCCTTCTGCCGGCCGAAACCCTTGACCTCCGTGACGGTCATGCCATTGACGCCGGCCTCGGCCAGCGCCTCACGGACGTCGTCGAGCTTGTACGGTTTGATGATGGCGATGATGCGCTTCATTGACTCGACTTCCTGCGACAATTGAAGGAAAGCTTCGTGACCGGGCATGTCCGGCCCCGCCCCGGGCGCCCCGGGGTGCGTCATTCGGGCTGCGCAATTCGGGCCGCGCGCTGACGGCGCGTAACATACCATGCGGCCACCCGCGCCGAGAAACGCTGCCGCCCGCACGCCCGGCGTGTTGCCGGCCGCCGACGCTCAGTCGTCGCCCCAGCCGCCGGAATCATCCCCGCTCGGCGGCGCGCGCCGGGAGCGAATCGCGGCCCGGCGCTCGCGCCGATCGGGGCGGCCACGGTCAAACGCGACCAGCTCCCGCCCCGCACGCTGCAGCTCACGCTCGCGCTCGCGCGCCTGGCGGCTGGCTTCGGTTTCCGCATAGAGCTGACTGGCCTCGGCCGCAGGCCGGCGTTGCACATTGAGGCCCACCACCGTCACCGTGAAATCGCCCGCGGGGCACTGCACCCGGACCGTGTCACCGACGGCAACATTACGCGCCGGTCGGGCGCGCGCGCCGTTGACCGCAACCCGACCCAGGTCGGCAGCCTTGCCCGCCAGCGAGCGGGTCTTGAAGAATCGCGCTGCCCACAACCACCGATCGATCCGCTGACGTGACGGGCTGTCGTCATCCGCGGTCATGCCTGCTCACCCAGCGTGGCCAGCACAACGCTGACGTTGTCACGGCCGCCCGCATCGAGTGCGGCGGCGACCAGCGCATCGACCGCGGCCTGATCACCCGCATGCGCGCTCAGGATGCGCCCGATGGTGGCATCGTCGAGCTCCCCGGTCAGGCCATCGGTACACAGCAGGATGCGATCCCCCGGCTGTACCGGAATCCACACATGGCCGATGGCGGCCAGATTCAACGTCTCGCCGCCGATGCTGCGGGTCAGCACATTGCGCTCGGGATGCGTCTCGGCCTCGGCCTCGGTAATGGCGCCGGCGTCAACCAGTGACTGCACGTGGGAATGGTCGTGGCTGAGGCGTCCGGGCTGACCATCACGCCAGAGGTAGGCACGACTGTCGCCGACCCAGGCCACCTCGACCAGACCCTGATCGAGACGGCAGGCCACAAGGGTGCAGCCCATGCCAAGCTCGCCACGGCCATCACGCGCCGCGGTACGAACCTCACGGTGAGCCGCCAGCAGCGCGTCTGCCGCCATCGCCGTGCGGTTACCGCCGAGCATGGCCGCTACGGTATCGACAGCGATCCGGCTGGCCACTTCCCCGGCCGCGTGCCCGCCCATGCCATCGGCGATGATGAGCACACCCGCGCCCGGATCGGTCGCGAGCGCATCCTCATTGTGCGTGCGGACATGGCCGATTTCGCTGGCGCTGGCACTGGCGGTCATTCGGAGCATGATCTGCCCCTTTCCATTCCCATTGTCGAACGCCAAGCTGAGCTGCAGGCGGCAATCAGGGTTGTGGCAGCCCGCCCGTGGCAGGCAGGCGGAAGTATGGCGGAGGGGGTGGGATTCGAACCCACGTGGGGCGCAAGCCCCCAACCGATTTCGAGTCGGTGCCGTTATGACCGCTTCGGTACCCCTCCGGTGGACGTGCTGCCGAGCGACGCATGGCGACTGCCCGACACGACCAGCTGCGGATGATACCGTACCCGCACCCGGCTTGCCTATGCGTGAACCGCATTCCGCAACCATCAGCGCACACTCGCGAAACCGTGATACTGCTCTATAATCGCGCCTTCCCCGAAGGCCGGAACCATGCCATGAACAGCGCCCTGGACCGCCTGCAGCCCTATCCTTTCGAGCGTCTCGGCGAACTCCTGGCCGCGACCGCGCCGCCCAGCGGCGTGACTCCGATATCGCTGGCCATGGGCGAACCGTCGCATCCGCCACCCGAGCATGTGCGGCGGACACTGGTCGAACACATCGACGGCATCGGCAAGTATCCCGCCACGCGCGGCAGCGATGCCCTGCGGGAAACGATCGCCGACTGGCTGCAGCAGCGCTTCGGCACCGATGACCTCGATCCGGAGCACCATGTGCTGCCGGTCAACGGTACGCGCGAGGCGCTGTTCGCCATTGCCCAGGCGGTGGTCGACCCGGCGCAAACCGATGCCTGCGTGGTAATGCCCAATCCCTGCTACCAGATCTATGAAGGCGCGGCGATCCTGGCCGGCGCCGAGCCGGTCTATTATTCCGCGGCCGAGCTCGACGAACCCATGATCGCGACCCTGCCGGAGAGCGTGTGGTCGCGCTGCCAGCTGCTCTACCTGTGCAACCCGGGCAACCCGACCGGATCACTGCTCAGCATGCGCACCCAGCGATGGCTGATCCGCCTCGCGCGCGAGCACGACTTCGTCATCGCCGCTGACGAGTGCTACAGCGAGATCCATGACAACGACGCGGACCCACCCTGCGGCCTCCTGCAGGCCGCACGCGGCGACTACCGCAACTGCCTCGTCTTCCACAGCCTGTCCAAGCGCTCCAACCTGCCTGGACTGCGCTCGGGCTTCGTTGCTGGCGATCCCGATCTGATCGCGGCCTTCACCCGCTATCGCACCTATCATGGCTGTGCCATGGCGCCCCCCACGCAGGCCGCAAGCATCGCGGCATGGCGCGACGAGGACCATGTGCGCGACAATCGCGCCGCCTATCGCGACAAGTTCACGTCAGCCCTCGACGAGCTGGCCGACGTGCTGCCGGTCGAGCGCCCGGCAGCGGGCTTCTATCTCTGGCCACGGGTACCGGGCGGTGATGACGAACAGTTCTGTCGGGAGCTGTTCGCCGCCACCGGGGTCAAGGTCCTGCCGGGGCAGTATCTCGGTCGCGCGATGGATGGCGACAACCCCGCGGCCGGTCGTGTGCGCATGGCGCTGGTGGCCGAGCGCGGCTATTGCCTGGAAGCGATGAGCCGTCTGCGCAGTTTTCTCCTGGCTGGCGGTTGAGATCAGCGAGGACGCCGAGCCGGCGATCGATACAACCGGTGTTCGCGGAATGCGCCAGGCGCGCCGCACGCCGACAACGGAAATCCCAGTACAACCGGAGCTGTCCGCCATGAGCACGATCCAGTCCACCATCGAATCCGCCTTCGAACGCCGTCACGAGCTGTCACCGGCCGACGCATCGGGCGACATCGGCGCCGCCGTCAATGCCGCGCTCGAGCAGCTCGACAGCGGCGAGGCACGCGTCGCCGAGCCACGGGGACCGGGCGACTGGATCGTGCATGAATGGCTGAAGAAGGCCGTTCTGCTGTCGTTCCGGCTGCAGGCGAACCAGCCGATCGACGGCTATGTCACGCAATACTTCGACAAGGTCCCGCTGAAGTTCAACGACTGGTCGGAAGAGGATTTCCGCGAGGGCGGCATGCGTGTGGTCCCACCCGCCATGGTGCGCCACGCCAGCCATATCGCCCGTGACGTCGTGCTCATGCCCTCCTACGTCAACATTGGTGCCTACGTCGATCAGGGCACGATGGTGGACACATGGGCCACGGTCGGTTCGTGCGCACAGATCGGCCGCAACGTGCACCTGTCCGGTGGTGTCGGCATCGGCGGCGTACTGGAACCGCTGCAGGCCAACCCCACCATCATCGAGGACAATTGCTTCATCGGCGCCCGCTCCGAGATTGTCGAAGGCGTCATCGTCGAGTCCGGCGCGGTGATCTCCATGGGCGTGTACATCGGCCAGAGCACGCGCATCTACGACCGCGAGAACGACCAGATCCTGCAGGGGCGCGTGCCCGCCGGCGCCGTGGTCGTTCCGGGTGCGCTACCATCGCGCGATGGCAAGTGCTCGCTGTACGCCGCCATCATCGTCAAGTACGCCGACGAGCAGACGCGGGCGAAGGTCGGGATCAACGAGCTGCTGCGCAACGCGCAGTAACCACGGCATCGATGCCGGCCGCGGCGCACAGCTTCGGCAACCTGAACGGAGGCGCATGTGTACCACCTGTACGGACTGGGCAACTGCGATAGCAGCCGACGGGCACGCCGCGCGCTCGAGGCGCGCGGCGTGCCCTTCACCAGCCATGATGTGCGCCGGGATGGGGTTACGGCGACCCTGCTCGACGACTGGATCGAACAGGTCGGCATCGACACCCTCATCAACCGCCGGGGGCGTACCTGGCGCATGCTCACCGAAAGCGATCGCGCGCTTGCCGAAACCGCCGATCTCCGCGCGCTGTTGATCCGCGAGCCCACCCTGATCCAGCGCCCGGTACTGATCGATCCCGACGGCACGGTTCATGTCGGCAAGGCCGCACTGGCCCTCGCCGAACCCCCTGCATGATGCGGGACCGCCCGCGGCCACGCGCCGAGGCCCGCGAATCCCTGCACCACACCTCAGTCACGATTGCACGCATGCCGGAGTCACCTCCATGTTGCTCGACCCTGAAGTCACCGACACCCGCGCACGCGAACTCGCGGATGCCCTGCAACAGCAGGACTACGCGCGTGCGGCGCAGATTGCCGACCAACTCTCCTATACCCGGACGGCACGCATCCTCACCGAACAGCCCATGGCGGTACTTGCGCCCTTTCTGGATGCTTTCGGTACCGAACACGCCGGCCCCATTCTGGGCGAACTGCCGTCCGGCTATGCCGCCGACTTTCTCCTGACGCTGCCGCAGGAACAGCGCGCGGCCCTGTTCGGACGCATGCATGCGAACCGCGCACTGGACCTGATCGGTGTCATGCCCGAAGCCAGTGCCGCCACGCTTCAGAGCCACCTGAACGCGTCGCAGCGTGCCCGGCTTGATGCGCTCCAGTCCTGGCCCCGGGACTCGGTCGGCAGCGTCATGACACCGAACTACCTGTCCGTGCGTCAGGGCACGACGGTACGCCACACCATCGACGCCATCGTCTCGGCGCCGCAGAGTCTGAGCCGATCGTCCTATGTCTACGTGGTGGACACCTACGGCAAGCCGCAGGGCGTGGTATCGCTGAAGGACCTGTATCGGCTGCAGCCCGATTCCCGCGTAGACGACGCGATGGTCACCGATGTGGTCGTGATCCTTGCCGATGAAGAAGCCGCGCGTGCCGCACGCACACTGCGCAACCGTCGCCTGACCATGCTCCCCGTCGTCGACGACCACGGCGTACTGATCGGCGTACTGACCTTCAGTGATGCCATGGATCTGATTGCCGAAGACATCGCCGACCGTTTCTCCGGTGTCGGCCCCGGCACGCGTGAGGAATCGTTTTACACACCCCCCCCTGTCGGCCGTGCGCCTGCGTCTGCCCTGGATGGCGCTGAACATCTTTCTCAATCTCGGCGCGGTGTGGATCATCGCCGGCTTCGAGGCCACGATTGCCCAGGTCGCGATTCTCGCCGCCTTCCTGCCCATGATCACCGACATGGGCGGCAACGTCGGCATCCAGTCGCTGTCGGTCGCCATTCGCAACATTGCGCTGGATGATGCCCGTCTGCGCGATCTGCGCCGCGCGGTGCGCAAGGAAGTCGTCATCGGCATGATCAACGGACTGGCGCTTGGTGCGCTGTTCGCCGTCATCGCCTGGATGCTGGAAGGCAATCCCTGGATCGGCGCACTTGCGGGCGTGGCCCTCGGCATCAATGTCCTGCTCGCAGGGGTCGTCGGCGGCTGTCTGCCGTTCATTCTCAAGCGCATGGGCCGCGACCCGGCAATGATGACGGGGCCCATCCTGACCACCATCACGGATATCACCGGCGTGACCATCTTCCTCGGCCTGTCGACGGTCTTTCTCACCCAGATGCTGGGGGGATGATACCGAGAGCTGCAGCGCACGGGGTGGCGCCGGAGGGATGGATCAAGAATAATTGCGCCCGGCGGGCAACGTCGCCGGCCCGCAAAAGTGTAGTCCTGCGGCGCCGGAACCAGCGATCACCCAGGGAATCGGCACATGAACGGCACTCGACGCACACGTATCACGCCGTTCTGGAACCGGCTGCCGGCATTCTTCCTGTACCCCTTCCACCCACGCTCGCTGATCGTGCTGGTGGGCCTCGCCGTGGTGACCGTGGTCGCGGGCACCTTCCCGCTCTTCGGCATGCTCGCGATCACGCTGCTGGTGACGCTCTTTCTCACCAAGTTTGCCCTCGACATCCTGGCGCGGACTGCCGAAGGACAACTTGATCCGCCGCCGCTGGACGGCGAGACACTCGCCCAGGGCTACGAACTCCCGTTCAAGCTCCTCGGGATCTACATCGCCATCGGCATCGCCACCTTCGGCGTGGCCCTGCTGTTCGGCTGGCTGGCGATCATCTTCTTCCTGGTCGCGCTCTTCCTGCTGCCGGCCAGCATCATGACGCTGGCCTTCTCGCGCAGCCTGGGCCAGGCGCTCAATCCCGGCGAGCTGTTCCGCATGGTCAAGGCGACGGGCTGGGGCTATGTCGCCTTGCTGGCCTGCCTGTTCCTGCTCAACGGCGGCTCGTCGACCGCTCTGCAATGGTTCGGCCAGGGCCTGCCGCCGCAGCAGCTCATGGCCCTGTCGATGCTGCTGCAGTATTACTTCATGTTCGTCATGTTCAATCTGATGGGCTATCTCCTGTTCCAGTATCACGAGCGTCTCGGCTACGAGCCGCTCGGTCACGTGGACGAGGCGGAAGCAACCGACCCCGCACATGCAACCATCCAGCAGTTCATCGACGAGGAGAACTACCCCGCCGCGATCGCCGAGCTCAAGCGTCTGGTGCAACGCGAGGACAACAGCCTGGAAGCACGCCTGTGGCTGCACCGGGTTGCCCGCGCCGCGAGCGACGATCGTACGCTTCTGGGCAATGCCGGCGGCCTGATCGAGGATCTGATCGATGCCGGGCGTACACGTGATGCCACGGAGATCTACCGCGCCTGCCAGGACATCGACCCGGAGGCACGACCGGCACGCGCCAGCGACTATTATCCCCTCGCAAGCATGATGCTGGCGGCGAATGAACCCGGACGCGTACTCCGCCTGGCCAACGGCTTCCACCGCAATTTCCCGGACAGTGAAGAACTGCCACGGCTCTACCTGATGGTGGCGGAAATCATGGCGGACCATCGTCAGCAGCCACAGCAAGCGCGCAAACTGCTCGACTTTGTTGCGCGCCGCTTTCCGGACCATCCGGAGGCACGCAAGGCCGCCACGCTACGGGCGGCGCTCGCCGATTGACCCGGCGGCCAACCGCGGCCCTTCCGCCACGGCAAAACCTTACGCGCGCGGGCCGGACCCTGCTCCGCCAGCTGCCAATCGACGCCGGGCACGTTCGGCCAGGCGCCCATCTTCCGTGTCCGGACACGCACGCGCGACCTCGGCGTACCAGCGCCGTGCCTGGTCACGACGGCCCGCCCGCTCGAGCGCCACGGCAAGCCGTCCGCCGAGCTCGGCGGCGCGCCGGAAGCGCTCCGGATGGCGCAGCATCGGCCGAACCAGCGCACGCGCCTCGTCGATCTCGCCGGCCATCAGCAGGTGCTCCGCGAGCCGGTCCATGGCATGTCGTGACAGGCGCGGCTTCGGTCGCGCGCGCTGTCGATAATCACGCCACGTGGCCAGGATCCACTCGCGCGAATCCGGGTTGTTTCCAGGCTGCGTGAAGATGTCGCCGGCCGCTCGATGCACGGCCTCACTGGCCGGATCCAGCCGCGCCAGCTCCCAGGCTGCCTGCAGTATGCGCGGATCATCCGGAAACTCGCGCTGGAGGCGCTGCAACAAAGGGCGTCCCGCCTCCGGGCGCAATGCACGAATGGCGTCCCGCACATCTTCAAGCTGCGCCTCGATGGTCTCTTCGCGCTCGCGCTCGCGGATGTAACCGTGGTCGATCAGCGACGTGCCGTACCGGATGCCCGTGGCGGCGAGTGCACCGGTCACCAGCCCGCCGATGTGCGCACTGTAGGCGATCGGATTGCGCTCGTCGGCGCCCACGAACTGGTACAGCTCATAGCCCAGCCACAGGGGCAGCAACGCGATGGCCGGCGCCTTGACGTAGTCGAAATACACGCCGATGAAGTAGAAGAAGCGTATCCGCTGACGGCCATAGACCACGGCCAGCAACCCCATCAACCCGGCAATCGCGCCGGATGCGCCGACGAGGGGGATGGCCTGCCCCGGATTGACCAGCACGAACAGGCCCGCCGCCCCGAACCCGGCCAGCAGGTAGAGTCCCAGCAGCATCAGCGAACCCAGCGCCATCTCCACCAGGAACCCGACAGCGACCAGGAACACCATGTTGCCGACCAGATGAAGTACCCCGCCATGCAGGAACATGTGCGCGACCCAGGTGGCCGGCTCATTGACTGCCGGTTTGAGGCCCCACGCCATGGTCTTGCTCTGCTCAAGACGGGACACAAAGCCGTCGTGAAGGCTGCGCCAGCGTGAATACTCCGGGTCATCCGGGGCGATGATCTCGCCATTGTCCAGCGCCTGCAGAAAGGCACCGTCGGCGAGCATCCGCCCCAGCCAGGGTGACGCCGGCTCCTGCAGGCGGTCGTCATGCGCGTCCACGAATTCCCGGTCGCCGTGCGCGAGCAACCAGTCGCGATAATGCGGCAGCTCGATCTCGGCGAGACCGGATTCGTAATACCACTGGAAGGCCTCGGCTTCGGCGCGACGATCATCGAGCTGGGCGCCGAAGTAGATGCCGACATTGAGCAGCAAGAGCGCGAACACCATCACGGGCGGACGCCGCCAATCGATCGGCCGGTCGAGGGGGAGGATCAGCACAACGCGCGTTTCCGGTCAGTGTCGTTGCAGCACCGGTGACCGGGCAGCACGTCCTTGTGCCGGCTCGCGACGGTCATGAATGGCTACGCATCGTCACGCAATGCACGCCGCAGGATCTTGCCGACGTTGGTCTTCGGCAGCTCGTCGCGAATCTCGATCACGCGCGGCACCTTGTAGCCCGTGAGGTTCTCGCGGCAATGCGCCTTCACCGCCTCGATGTCCAGGTCGACACCGGCTTCGGGCACGACAAACAGTTTCACCTGTTCATTGCCATCCGTATCCTTCACGCCCACGCAGGCCGCTTCCATCACGCCCTTGTACGAGACCGCGACATCCTCGACCTCGCTCGGTGTGACGTTGAACCCCGAGACCAGGATCATGTCCTTCATGCGATCGACGATGCGCAGCCAGCCACCCTCGTCGATCGTCGCGACATCACCCGTGCGGAACCATCCACCGTCATAGAAGACTTCCTTCGTCGCCGCCTCGTTCTCCCAGTACCCCTGCATCACCTGTGGCCCCTTCACGCAGAGTTCACCCGGTTCATCGAAACCGACCTCTTCGCCGCTATCGGCGTCACGAACCGAGACCTCGGTGGATGGCAGCGGCAGGCCGATGGCGCCGGTGAACGCGGAGATGGTGAGCGGATTGGCAGCCACCACGGGCGAGGTTTCGGTGAGACCGTAACCCTCGATCAGTGGCGTTCCGGTCAACTGCTGCCAGTCCTCCGCCACCTTGCGCTGGACCGCCATGCCACCACCCACGGCCAGATTCAGACCGGAGAAATCGAGCTTGCGGAAATCCTCGTTGTGCAGCAGCGCATTGAACAGCGTATTCACGCCGGTCATGGCCGTGAAATCCTCGCTGCGCAGCGTCTTGACGAAGGTCGGGATGTCGCGCGGGTTGGTGATCAGGACGTTGGTGCCGCCATGCTTGACGAAGGTGAGCAGGTTCGCCGTCAGGCTGAAGATGTGATACAGCGGCAACGGTGTTACCACCACCTCCTGCCCTTCCTCACGCTGAAGCCAGGCGGAAATCTGTTCCAGGTTGGCGATCATGTTGCGATGAGAGAGACGCGCGCCCTTCGCCCGTCCGGTCGTGCCGCCGGTGTACTGCAGGAACGCGAGATCCTCACCGTCCATCTCCGGTGGCGAGAACGAGCGCGCGGCACCGCGCTGCATGGCATCGCCCCAGCCGATGGCATCGCTGATCGACCACTGCGGCACCATCTTCTTGATGTGCCGGACCACAAAGTTGACGATGTGCTTCTTCGGGAAACCGAGCATCTCGCCCAGGCTCGTCACCACCACGTGCTCGACACCGGTCTTCTCGCGCACCTGTGCGAGCGTGGCGCAGAAATTCTCCACGATCACGATGGCCCGCGGGCGGGCGTCGGAAAGCTGCGATTCCAGTTCGCGTGCGGTATAGAGCGGATTGACGTTGACCACGACCATCCCGGCACGCAGGACGCCGTACAGCGCGACCGGGTACTGCATGACGTTGGGCATCATCAACGCCACGCGATCCCCCTTCTCCAGACCGAGATCCTGCTGCAGGAAAGCGGCGAAATCGCGGGCACGTGCTTCGAACTCGCGGAACGAAATACTCGCACCCATACAGCGAAACGCATCGCGATCCGCGAAACGCTCACAAGCGCGATCGAATACTTCGGCAACGGCGTTGTAGGCCGAGGGATCGATCTCCGTCGGTACCCCGTCGGCGTAATTCTTCTGCCAGATGCGTTCCATGGTTCTCCTCCCGTGATTCGCTCGCCTCAGTGTAATCCTTCTATTCGGCGTCGAATAATTTGCCCCGAATTAGCTGCCCCGAATTAGCTGCCCCGGATTAGCTGCCCCGGATCCAACTCACGCAGCCCCCGAACACAGGCCTCAGCCGACCCGCTCGAACAGCCCGGCCGCGCCCATGCCGGTGCCCACGCACATGGTCACCATGCCCCAGCGCCCGGCCGTGCGCTGCAGGCCGTGGGTCACGGTGGCAGTGCGGATGGCCCCGGTTGCGCCCAGCGGATGGCCAAGCGCGATGGCACCCCCGAGCGGGTTCACCCGCTCGGGGTCGAGCTCGAGCTCACGCATGACCGCGAGGCTCTGAGCGGCGAAGGCCTCGTTGAGTTCGATCCAGTCGAGATCCTGCGTGCGCACATCCGCCTGGCGGAGCACCCGCGGGATGGCCTCGACCGGGCCGATGCCCATGACCTCGGGCGCGACTCCGGCCACGGCATAACCGGCGAAGCGCGCCAGCGGGGTCAGGTTGTGGCGCCGCACGGCGGCGCCGCTCGCCACCAGCACCGCGCCCGCGCCGTCGCTCATCTGCGAGCTGTTGCCGGCGGTAACACTGCCGCGCGCGGCGAACGCCGGGCGCAGACCGGCAAGCCGCTCGGCCGAGGTGTCGGCGCGCGGGCCTTCGTCGGCATCGATCCAGCGGCGCGACTCGGCCACCTCGCCAGCGGCCAGGTCGGGCTCGCGCTGCGTTACCTCGTACGGGGCGATTTCCGCGCTGAAGTGGCCGGCCTCGCGGGCGGCCAGTGCACGGCGATGGCTCTCGAGGGCAAACGCATCCTGCGCTTCGCGTTCGACCTTCCAGCGCGTCGCCACGCGTTCGGCCGTGATCCCCATGCCATAGGCGATGGCCACATCGGCATCCGCGAAAATCCGCGGATTGAATGCGGGCCGACTGCCCATGAAGGGGATCAGGCTCATGCTCTCCGTGCCGCCGGCGATCATGATATCGGCTTGACCGAGCTGGATACGCTCGGCGGCGCGCGCCACGGTATCGAGCCCGGACGCGCAGAAGCGATTCACGGTCACACCGGGCACGGCGTTCGGCAGGCCCGCCAGCAGCAGGCTGATGCGGGCGACATTCATGCCCTGCTCGCCTTCGGGCATCGCGCAACCGATCACGACATCATCGATGGTCGCCGGATCCACCGCCGGTGCATCGGCGAGCACGGCCCGAATGGAGTGCGCCAGCAGATCATCCGGTCGGGTGCGCCGAAACGCACCCCGTGGTGCCTTGCCGACCGGCGTCCGGCGAGCAGCAACGATATATGCCTGTCTGTCATCAATGGCCATCAGCGACTCTCAATTCCGCAGCGGTTTGCCCGTCTCGAGCATGTGCGCGATGCGCGCGCCCGTCTCTTCGGTGCGCGCCAGCGCCATGAAGCCTTCGCGCTCCAGACGCAGCATCCATTCGTTATCCACCTCCGACCCGGCCTCGATTTCGCCGCCACACAGGGCGATGGCCAGATGCCGGCCGATGGCATAGTCGTGGTCGGAGATGAAGCCGCCCGCATGCAGGTTGACCAGCTTGCCCTGCAATGTCGCGATGCCGGGCTCGCCCGCCACCGGGAACCGCTGGGCGTTCATGCGCGGGCGATAGCCCGTCTCGGCCAGTGCGAGACCGGCGCTGCGCGCCGCCTGCAGGACCTCGTCGGCATTCATGACCACACGGTCACCGCCCTGCAACCAGAAGCGGGCACGCGCATCGCTGGCACTGCCGGCCACGCGCGCGTAGGCGATCTCCTCGAAGAAATGCTGGATCCAGGGCCACGGATCCCCGTCCGGCGACCATTCGGCCGCCCGGCGCGCCAGCAGCGCGCAGCCGCCACCGGCCGGGATCAGCCCGACGCCGCCCTCGACCAGACCGCAGTAGGTTTCCAGCGCCATCACGCGCACATCGCAGTGCAGCAGGATCTCCATCCCGCCGCCGAGCGCCAGCCCCACCGGCGCACCGATGGTCGGGATCTGCGCATGGCGCAACGCATGCGTGATGTCCTGAAAACCGGCCACCATCGACTCGATGGCGTCATAGTCACCCGCGTCGCGCGCGCGCTTGACCGCCTTGAGATCCGCTCCGACGCAGAACGGCGGCCGGTCCTGCCACAGCACCAGCGCCTGGCTCTCGCGCTCGGCAACACGGATCGCCTCGAGTGTGCCCGCAATGACGTCGTCGTTGACCACATGCATCGGCGTGCGGAACCCGAGTACCGCGACATCATCCCCGGAATCCCACAACAGGACGCTGTCGTTCTCCCACAGGGTCGCGGTCCGGGGCCCCGGCTCGCCGACCAGTCGAACCGGAAACCGCTGGCGCTTGTACACCGGGTGATCCGAGCGCGGCAGCCAGGTGCCGGCATCGGCCGCCCAGGAGCCACGCGGGCCATGCACGCCCTCGCGGCGCCGTTCGCCAACCCACTCGGGCAGCGGCGCCGACGCCAGCGTGTCACCGGTCTCGATGGCGGTTTCGATTTCCCGCGTCACGCTCGACCAGCCAAGCAGCTGCCAGGTTTCGAATGCCCCGAGATCCCAGCCGAAGCCCCAGCGCAGGGCCAGATCCACCTCGCGCGCACTGGGTGCGATCTGGGCCAGGTGATAGGCACAGTAATGCAGCAGATCGCGCTGGCTGGACCGGATCAACTCCGCCTGCGGGTTGTCGATCTGCGCCAGCTGGCGGAATTTCTCCGCCGGATCGGTCTCGCGCAGCGCCGCCGCCACATCGTCGTCGACCTGCGCCGCCACCCGTCGATAGTCACCGCGCTCCGGCGCCAGCACCTCAATGCCCTCCCGCCCCTTGCGGAAGATACCGGCACCGCTCTTCTGCCCCAGACTGCCGGCCTCGACGAGATTGTCCAGCCATGCCGGCACCTGGAAGCAGTCACGCCAGGGATCGTCCGTCAGCGTATCGTGCAGATGGCGCACCACATGACTGAAGGTATCCAGTCCAACCACATCGGCGGTGCGGAAGGTGGCGGACTTGGGCCGACCGATCCCGGGCCCGGTCAGGCGGTCGACCAGATCGAACGGCAGATCGAGGCGCTCGGCATGGCGCATGACGGCACAGAGGGCGAACACCCCGATGCGGTTGCCGATGAATCCGGGGGTGTCACGCGCGTGCAGCACACCCTTGCCGAGCGTGGTCGTGAGGAAACCCTCCAGGCGATACACCACCCGCGGGTCCGTCTGCGGATGAGCGATCAATTCAACCAGGTGCATGTAGCGCGGCGGATTGAAGAAATGCACGCCGCAGAAACGCTCACGCAACTCGCGCGGCAATGCCTCGGCGAGCTGGCTGATGGGCAGTCCCGATGTATTCGAGGCGAAGATGCCGTCACTGCTCAGGGCCGGTGCCACCTGCTCGTAGAGCGCGCGTTTCACATCCATGCGCTCGGCGACCGCCTCGACCACCAGATCGCAATGCGCCAGACGATCCAGATCGAGATCGTAGCTGGCCGGCCAGATGCCACGAATCATGTCGGGCCGTGCCAGTGGCGCCGGGCGCATCTTGTGCAGGCGTGCAATGGCGTCGCGGGCGGGTTGTCGCGGGTCCTTGTCGCCGCTCAGCTCGAACAGGTCCACGGGCACACCGGAATTGGCCAGATGAGCAGCCAGCTGTGCGCCCATCACCCCGGCACCGAGGACGGCGGCGCGCCGGATCGTGTTGCCGGTATCGATCATCCTTCACCCCGCCCGCTGGTCTGCTCGTCAGGGATTCCCGCGGCGGAATCGGTCGACGCCGCAGCGGACGTCTTCTTCGCTGACCTCTTCTTCGCTGCACTCTTTTTCGCTACACGCTTCTTCGCCGCACTCTTCCTGGCACTACTCTTCTTGGCAGAGGTCTTGCGCGCTGACGACCTCTCGCCACCGGCACGCTTGCCATCGGGTGTCGCCGGCTCGCCACCGGGTACCGGTTGCGTCAATTCCGCTGGCGCAAAATCGTCGACATCAATGGCACGACGCAGTGCCGGCCGCCACGCCTGCAGGACTTCCGCCTCGTCGTCGCTGACATGCCCCTGCGCCTGGAGATCGTTGACCCAGTCGGCCCATGCCGTCATCGCTGGCAGCTCATGACCCGCCTTGCGCAAGCGTGCCTCGATCGGCTCGACGCGGATGGCCAGCTTGAGCGCATGCTCCATGCAGCCGGTGACGTCATCAGGGCGTTCGTCGACATAGATGCCGCGCGTCAGGCGATCGCGTGCCGCCGACGGCTCCAGCAGCAGCTTCGCGACCCGATGCCCCACCTGGTCATTGGGATAGCGGTAACGCCGTCCCAGCGGGAAGATCACCAGCCACCGCAGCACGATCCCGAGCCATTTGATGGGGAAGTTGCGCAGGATCTCGTCCAGCGCCTGCTGGACCTGATACAGGTTGTGCTTGACCGCCCACTCCATCAGTGGCACGTCCTCGGGCTTGCGCCCCTGCTGCTCGAACCGCCGCAGCGCCGCGGAACATGCATACATGTGAATCAGACCATCGGCGAAGCGACCGGACAGTTTTTCCTTGCGCTTGAGCTCGCCGCCCAGCACCAGCAGCGTGATGTCAGCGAGGAAGGAATAGGCTGCGGACATGCGCCCGAGACGGCGATAGTACTTCGCAGTCGCCCCCACGGCCGGTGCCGGCGCCACCAGCGAGCGGGTCAGGCCGTAGGCCAGCGAGCGCGCCGCATTCTGCGTGGTGTAGCCAAGGTGGGCGAACAGCGCCGCATCGAAGTCGCGGCGTGCGGCCTCCTTGTCCGGATTCTGGGCCGCCTCGATTTCCCGCAGCAGGAAGGGATGACAGCGCATCGCCCCCTGGCCGAACACGATCATGCTGCGCGTGAGGATGTTCGCACCCTCGACCGTAATCGCCACCGGGATCGCCCGATAGGGCGTGGCGAGGTAATTGTTCGGACCGTCACAGATGGCGCGCCCGCCATGGATATCCATGGCGTCGTTGATCTGCGCCCGCAGCCCTTCGGTGTTGTAGTGCTTGAGCATCGCCGAGATGATCGACGGCTTCTCGCCCGCATCCAGTGCCGACAGCGTCAGCATGCGTGCGGCGTCCATCGAGTAGGTACGCGCACCGATGCGGGCCAGTGGTTCCTCGATGCCTTCGAACTTGCCGATGGGCAGGCGGAACTGTCGGCGCACGCGGGCATAGGCGCCAGTGATGCGACTGACGAACTTGCCGGTGCCGGCTCCCAGCGCCGGCAATGACACGCCGCGTCCGACCGACAGGCATTCCATCAGCATGGTCCAGCCGCGACCCACACCCCCGCGGCCACCGATCACCCAGTCCAGCGGGATGAATACATCGGTGCCGCTGGTCGGGCCGTTCTGGAACGCGGTGCCGAGGGGATCGTGACGACGCCCGATTTCGACGCCCGCGGTCGATGTCGGCACCAGCGCGCAGGTAATGCCGAGATCGTCGTCGCCACCGAGCAGACCATCGGGATCATAGGCACGGAACGCGAGACCGAGCACGGTGGCGACGGGCGCCAGCGTGATGTAGCGTTTTTCCCAGGTCGTGCGCAGCCCGAGCACTCGCTCGCCGTTGTGCTCGCCGTAGCAGACCACGCCGTAATCGGTAATGGCGGTCGCGTCGGACCCGGCGAATGGACTGGTGAGACCGAAACAGGGTACTTCGCGCCCGTCCGCGAGCCGCGGCAGATAGTGATTCTTCTGCTGGTCCGTGCCGTACTCGAGCAGCAGCTCGGCGGGGCCGAGCGAGTTCGGGACCATCGTCGTAACGCCCGCGGTCGGGGCCCGACTCGAGATCTTCATCACCACCTGCGAATGACCGTAGGCCGAGAACCCGAGCCCGCCGTACTCCTGCGGGATGATCATGCCGAAGAAACGGTTGCGCTTGAGAAACGCCCAGGCCTCGGGCGTGAGATCGTTGCGCTCGTGCGTGACCTCCCAGTTCTCCAGCATCCGGCAGAGCTCCTCCACCGGGCCATCGAGGAACTCGCGCTCGCGTTCGACCAGCTTGGGGCTCGCATAGCCGAGCAGCCGATCCCAGTCGGGATTGCCACGGAACAGCTCGCCCTCCCACCAGACGGACCCTGCCTGGATGGCCTGGCGCTCCGTTTCCGACATCGGCGGCAGGACCTTGCTGATGTAGCGCCGCAGCGGCTCTGACAGCACCTGCTGGCGCAGCGTCGGGACATTGAGCGGCACGGCAATGGCGAGGAACAGTGCCCACAGGAAGACGCCCGGCCAGAAGGCGAGCATGCCCACCCAGCCGAGCAACACCAGCAGTACAGCGGCCCCTCCGGTCCAGACCGGAAGCGGCGCCGACAGGCGCGCGACAGCGACCAGTGACCCGAGGATCACAAGCACCCAGAGAATGAAGAGAATCATGCAGGCTCCAGTACCGCGGAGGTGCGGATAACGGCTCAGCCACTACGATAGGACCGCAGCCACTTCGGCGCAATCCGCGCGGTCGCGTTTCGTCCCCGTTCCGGTACCGGTTTGCGGTCGCTACTGCCTGGGTTACGCTGGCGCCGACATGGGATAACGGGCCAGGCGCATGGGCGGCAACAAGGACCGGTTCACCGATATCGGCTGGCGCGAATGGCTCGCCCTGCCCGAGCTCGGACTGCCGGCAATCAAGGCCAAGGTCGATACCGGGGCCCGCACCTCGGCCCTGCACGCCTGGTGGGTGGAACCGTTCGACGACGGCGGCGCACCGTGGCTGCGCTTCGCCATGCACCCGCTGCAGCGCAATACCGACCTGTCGACCACCTGTACCGCGCCCATCGCGGATCGCCGGGCCGTCAGTGATTCCGGCGGCCACCGCGAGGCGCGCTACGTGATCGAGACCCTCATGCGCATTGGCGCACATGAACGCCGGATCGAGATCACCCTGACCGACCGTGATACCATGCTGTTTCGCATGCTGCTGGGTCGAACCGCGATGCGCGGCTTGCGAGTTATCCCGAATCGTTCGTTCCTGACGTCCGCGCCGTTGTCCGCCGCGGACGCACTCGCGTG
>CAZJGZ010000007.1:42814-44346 GCA_964545695.1 uncultured Ectothiorhodospiraceae bacterium
CCGGAAGAACGCTCGACCGCCGTGCGTGCCGCCAAGGTGATGGGCCTCAACGTGGCCGGCGTCGACATGCTGCGCTCCAACCACGGCCCCGTGGTCATGGAAGTGAACTCGTCGCCGGGCCTGCGCGGTATCGAGGCCGCAACCGGCAAGGATGTGGCCGGCCAGATCATCGACTTCATCGAGCGCAACGGGCGCGCCGGGCGGACGCGTACACGTGGCAAAGGCTAGCCGCACCCAGCCGCTGACCATTGGCGGCGTCACGGTCAACGCCGGCGAACGCCGCACGATCGAAATCCCGCTCGCACGCGTATTCAGTCACGTCGATCTGAGCATGGTGGTGCGGGTCGTGCGCGGCACCCGACCCGGCCCCGTCCTCTGCGTCAGCGCCGGCGTCCACGGCGACGAAATCAACGGCGTCGAGATCGTGCGCCAACTTCTCGAGCAGGCCAACCTCGGTCGCATCCGCGGCACACTCATTGCCGTGCCCGTGGTCAACGTCTTCGGCTTCCTGCAGCAGACCCGCTACCTGCCCGACCGGCGAGACCTGAACCGCTCGTTTCCGGGCAGCGACAAGGGCTCACTCGCCGCCCGCCTCGCCCACCTGTTCATGGAAGAGGTCATGGCGCAATCCGACTACGGCATCGACCTGCACACGGGCGCGATCCACCGCACCAATCTGCCGCAGATCCGCGCCTGTCTGGACAACGAGCGCACCCTTGAACTCGCCCGCGCCTTCGGCGCCCCCGTAATCCTCGACGCCAACCTGCGCGACGGCTCCCTGCGCGCCGCCGCCGACGACCTCGGCATACCCATGCTGCTGTATGAAGCGGGAGAAGCCCTGCGCCTCGACGACATCGCCGTCCGCGCCGGCGTCCGCGGCATCACCTCGGTCATGCGTACCCTGGAGATGCTCCCGCGTTCACGCGCGCGCAGAAAACGCGCCGAACCCACCGTCGCCCGCGACAGTACCTGGGTGCGCGCACCCGGCAGCGGACTGTTCCGCGCCCGCCTGCGCCCGGGTGGACGCGTGCGCAAGGGTGAAGTGATCGGCCGTCTGATGAGCCCGTTCGGCGAGGACGAGGTCGAGATCGTGGCGCCGGTCGGCGGCATCATCATCGGCATGAGCCAGATCCCGCTCCTCAACGAAGGCGACGCCGCATTCCACATCGCCCGCGTCGACCGCCCCGCGGCCGTCGAACGCGCCGTTGAAGCATTCCAGGACCACCACGCGGAAGCCGTCGAGGAAGACTGAACAATAGCGCCGGGCCAAAAAGGCGTAAGGCGCGTGCGGCGGCGGCCTTTGCAGCATTCCAGGCGAGACACGCCGCGAATACCTCCCTGCAGGCTCGCCTGCAGCATCCCTGCTGCAGACGGTCTCGCCCGGAATACTGCAAAGCCCTCAGCAAACCACGAACGAGTCCGAAGCCCCCGGCCGTAATGCTCGCGCCACGATCGGAAAGGCTGGAGGGTGCGGGCTGGTCACGGACCGTCTGCGGCCATGGATGGCCGCAGTCGAGCGTACAGGGAGGTAT
>CAZJGZ010000008.1:0-22933 GCA_964545695.1 uncultured Ectothiorhodospiraceae bacterium
GGGTCATGGGTCGAGGCATATCGACCTCTTCCATGGCGCGCATGATGGCCTGCGCCTCGGCCGGCCCGATGATGATGGGAATGACATCACTGCGGTTGGGGTCGCGAAGCAACACGACTGGCGCACCGTTGACCGCCACCGCCAGGGTCGCGATCTCCACGCGCACCAGCTCGTCCTCATCGACGGCGAGATCACGGCTGCTGGCGGTCATGCTCCACGCCAGGAGCAGCATTGTCAGGGTCGTCGCGGCTACCACGCGCCGGAGGTTCATCGTTGGTACTCCCACCACTGGCACAGGTCGAGAACGGTCAGGATTACACCCCGGCGCGACGAGGTCCACCCCCGGACGCGGCCACAGACGGCGGGGACTCAGTAAACCGGGGGCGAGATCACCCAGATGATGACGGTCTCCGTGGATCCCGGATTCCGCCAGCGATAATGTTCACCGCTGAAGCGGAAACTGTCGCCCTCGGTCAGGCGGAAATGCTCTTCATCGAGCCAAAGGTCGAATTCACCAGTCACGATGAAACCGGCCTCTTCGGTATTGCGCCGCTGCGCCACTGGCATTTCGGCGCCGGGCTGGAAGCTGCTGCGAAAGATCTCGAAACTGCCGCCCAGGTCCGGTGACAATAATTCCTCGAGCAGCCCGTCCTCGCGGCTGCCGACCTGTCGGCGGGACGCCGCACGCACCACGTAACCACGCTCCGGTGCCGGAGCCGGTTGGTTGATGAAGAACCAGCTGAGCGGTACATCGAGAACCCGGGTCAGGAGCTGCAGATCGCGTACGGACACCTGTGATACGCCGCGCTCGATCTGACTGATGAAACCGACCGAGCGACCGGTCTTCTCCGCGAGTGTGGCAATGGTCATGCCGCGCAGGCGGCGCAAAGCGCGCAGATCCCGGCCGACGGCAGCGTGGAGCTGGGCTTCATCCGTGGATTCGGGTTTCCCTGTCACTGCTGTTCCACTCCGGTTCGGAGGCGCCATGCGCACGACGCGATGCCGCATGACGCCGATGGCGGGCACTCGGCGATGGTGCCCCCGTGGGGGCAGCAGCCGCTTCAGCGCGACGGACTCACTGATCGGCCATGCTCAGCACCGGCGCCATGATGTCATCGACCGTAACGATGCCGCACAGTTCATCGCCCTCCAGGACGAGCACGCGGCGAAAATCGTGGCGCACCATCAGGCCGGCGGCGTGACGGGCATCCAGTCCGGAGGTAATCGTGATCGCAGGCTTGGCGCACACATCGTAGACATGGATCAGGTCGATATCACCCTCTTCGGCGACGATCGTGCGCAGGATGCTGCCATAGGTGATGATACCGTAAGCATCAGCGCTGTCCTTGCGTTCGACGACAAGCGATTTGACTTGATGCTGGCTCATCAATTTCATTGCTTCGCGGATGGTGGCGAAAGCGGACACCGACTTGACGTCCGTCTGCATGATGTCACTCACGAGCATGATGGCGATCTCCGAAGCGGTGACTCGTGGAAAGGGGAAGCAGGTGTCAGATATCGTCGCGAATGCGCTGCTCGAAACGCCGGATCTGTGCCGGATCGATCCCGGCGACGTGCTCGAGCGGCAGGGTGAATGCAACCCCCTTGCTGGTATTGGCCAGATCGAGATCGCGGTCGAGCTGCTTGAGCACGCGAACGGACAGCTTCTTCTCGAGGATGAACAGCAGCACCGATTGGCTGCCCTCATAGGTCAGGCCGAAGAAGGTCTTCTTTTCCTCCGCGCCGATGCCCTTCGCATCGATGATGGTGACGCCGCCGCCGCCAGCCTGCTTTGCCGAGTCGATCGCCCGCTCCTCCAGGTCGTCGGCAAGGATTGCAACCAGTGCTGCGAATTTCATGGAGCCTCCGTCCGCCACTTCGCGGCGGTTTCAACCGCGATAGCATAGAGCATCACGGTAATGATCGGAAAGATTGAAGCGAATGCGATCAGGCCGAACCCATCGATCAGCGGATTGCGGCCGTCGATCTGTGTGGCCAGGCCAAGGCCCAGCGCCGTGACCAGCGGCACCGTCACCTCGGATGTGGTCACCCCGCCCAGGTCGTAGGCCAGGGCGACGATGTAGCGGGGGGCAATCGCCGTCAGCATGATGACGACGAAATACCCGGCGATCACATAGTAGTGGATCGAATCGCCGGCGATGATGCGGTGGACACCGACGGTGATACCAATCGCCACCCCCAGCGCCACGAGAATGCGGATCAGGTTGCCGTTCAGGCGTCCACGGGCGGCTTCCTGTGCCTTTTTGCCGATCGCGATCAGCGCCGGTTCGGCAAGGGTCGTGGCAAAGCCGATGGTGAACGCGAACAGGTAGACGAACAGCAGGGTGTCCATGCCCATAAGCTGTTCCGCCATGCGCTGGCCGATCGGGAACAGTCCCATGCGCAGGCCCACCACGAAGGCGTAGAGGCCGAGGATGACCATGAGAAAGCCGACCGCGACACGGTGCTCATGGGCCAGGCGCCGCCGCAGGACCCCATACTGAAAGAACAGCACAACGATGATGATGGGCAGCACATCGCGGAACATCGACAGTAGATCGGTGACCATGCCGAGGACGGTGCTGCCGGCGGTGGGCGACACCACTTCGGTGTCGGAAGGATCATTGACGATTTCCCCATTCGCCGGCATGTCCACGGGCTCGCCGAACGTGTAGACAACGACTCCATAGAGCTGCACGGAGATCATCGGCACCATCACTGCGAGGGCGACCAGGCCGAAGCCGTGGATCAGTGCGTCGCGACCGCGCAGCGCCGCCGCAAGCCCCAGCCCGAGGGCGGCAATCAGCGGTACCGTGACGATATTGGTGGTAACACCGCCCGAATCGTAGGCCAGGCCCACGATTTCCTCCGGCGCGAAGAAGGTCACGATGACCACCAGGATGTAGCCGATGATCATGTACCAGTGCAGCGACTGGCCCAGCACGATGCGGACGATGCCGAGCGCGACGACTGCGCCGACGGAGGTCGCTACGAGCAGGCGCAGGATCCAGGCATTGATCTGGCCGTCGCTGACCAGCTCGGCCTGTTCGGCGACGGCAATCAGCGCCGGCTCGGCAATGACGGCGGAAAACCCCAGACAGAAGCCGAACACCATGAGCAGGGGCAGCGAGCCCTGGCGCGCGAACTCGTTGGAAAGGTTCTTGCCAATCGGGAAGACGCCGAGTTCGAGACCCTGGAGGAAGAGCGCGACCCCGACCAGCACAATCAGCAGGCCAATGCTGATGCTCAACCAGTCCGGGGGCAGCTGCTGCAGCACCAGCAGTTGAAAGACGCCGACCACGGCGATGATCGGCAGCAGGTTCCGCGTCGCTTCCTTGAGAATGCCGTAGAAGGCCTTGATCTGGTCCACCGCGTGCCTCTACCTGGTCGTCGGGCTGCCTGGGGGTGTGTGGATCATGATGTACGGCGGCGACCATAGCACAGCAAAGCCGAGCAACCGGCAAACGGCGAGCTCAGGCTGCGTCGGTATAACGCTCGCGATCGCGCCGCGGAACCTGCTGCATCAGGTAGTCCATCTGGTCGGCGAGGATACGCCGATTCTCCAGAATCATGGCCTCGGCGCGCGACGGGGTATACGGGATGTAGCGCATTTCCAGCGCGCACTCCGCCACCAGGCGGTCGTCCTTTTTCTGGTTGCATGAACGGCAACTGGTGACCACATTGTCCCAGCAATCCGTGCCGCCGCGCGAAAGGGGCTGCACGTGATCGCGCGTCAACAGAGGCTGATCATCGGCGAACAGATCGCCGCAGTAGCAACAGAGATAGCGATCGCGCTGGAACAACGCGTCATTGGTCAGCCGCGGGACGGTTGCATCATAGTGCGTGGCGCGGGCGCCGAGGACGGCCAGTATGGAGGGGATATCGAGCCGGCTGCGCTGGCCTGTTCGCGCGGATATCCCTCCGCGCAGCCTCGCTGCGGTCTCGGCCGAACTCCACGCCACCTCGTCGCGCAGCAGGTAGGCGGCCGCGGTGCGGACATCAATCCAGCGAATGGGCCGTCCGCCCGGATCGGTTTTCAGGATCATCAGGGGCACGTGATTCACCTCTCGTACCTGATCTGCGGGCCCCGATCCGAACAGGCTTGAGGGCACCGCGCGTCCCCGCAACGGACTTCGTCGCGCTTATATTGTCACAAGTCCGTGGGCGAGAGCGAGCGGGTACGCCGCCCCCTGAACGGCTATGGGCTGCGCAGTTCGCGGTCGGGCGCGATGCAACGGGACAGGGACCGGCAATCCGATAGCCGACCGAACAGCGCATTCCCGCGCGATTTTGCGATCACATTCCCTTCACTTGCACCAGAATGGGGCAACGCCTGCTCGCTATTTGTGCGCGCGTTTACCCGGGAGTATTCTCCGACAAACGAATACAAAGAAAGGGGGGACCTGCAATGCCATTGCAGTCGCGCACGTTCTCGCCATGGGCTGCCGTACTCGGCATCCTCCTGTTCGCCGCCCAGCCGGCATTCGCGAACGATCACAGCATTACACTCGCCACGGGCACTTCGCCCAACGACTCCGGCCTCCTTGGTCACATCCTGCCGCAGTTCGAGGACGCTTCCGGACTTCGTGTTGAAGTCGTCGCGGTATCGTCGCGGGAAGCACTCGAGATGAGCAGTCAGGGCCGTGTCGATGCCGTGCTGGCCCACCTGCCAGGTTACGAACGTCGCGTCATGGATGACCGCATTGGTCTGCGACAGGAAACCGTGATGAGCACCCATTTCGTGATCGCCGGCCCCCCCGACGACCCAGCCGATGTCCGCGCGGCGGACTCGGCACCCGACGCCTTTGCGCGCATTTTTGCCGAACGCCAGCGGTTCCTCTCGCGTGGTGATGAGTCGGGTGCCCATTCACGGGAGATGGCGATCTGGGAGGACACCAGCGTCACCACCGAGGATCGGTCGTTCGGCTGGTACCAGCAGACCTTCACCGGCATGGCGGACACAATCAACGGCGCTGGTGCCATCGGTGCCTACACGCTGGTGGACTACCCGAACTGGCTGCGCTTCGGCACCGGAGGCGGCCTGCGCATCAATTACGAGGATGCGGAGGACCGTGACCTGCACGACATCTACAGCATCATCGTCGTCAATCCGGATCAGGTCGAGGGCGTGAACGCCGACGGTGCGAACGAGCTGGCCGACTGGCTGGTCTCGACCGAGGGCCAGGAGGCGATTCGCCAGTTCCAGATTGCCGGTGAGTATGCCTATCGCCCGCTGAGCGACTGAAGCGCGGTACGCGCCGTGGCCGGGATCAACCCACCAGCGGCGCCCGGAAGCGTTTGAGGCGCAGGGCGTTGGTCAGTACGCACAGGCTGGACAAGGCCATGGCGACCGCCGCGAACACCGGCGACAGCAGGATGCCGGCGGCCGGATAGAGGATGCCGGCGGCGACCGGAATCAGCGCGGTGTTGTAGCCGAAGGCCCAGAACAGGTTCTGTCGGATGTTGCGGATGGTCGCCCGCGACAGGGCCAGTGCGTTGACCACATTGCGCGGATCATCGGCCATCAAGACCACGTCGGCCGACTCGATGGCGATGTCCGTGCCGCTGCCGATGGCGATGCCGACATCGGCCTGCGCCAGGGCGGGTGCATCATTGATGCCGTCGCCCACAAAGGCCACGCGGCGGCCACCTGCCTGGAGACGGGTCACGGCGTCGACCTTGCCCGCGGGAAGCACCTCGGCGTACACCTCGTCGATCCCCAGACGGCGCGCAATGGCGTCGGCCGTGGCCTGGCGGTCGCCGGTGATCATCGCGACCCGCAGCCCCGCCGCATGGAGTGCGCGAATCGTGGCTTCGGCTTCGGGTCGCAGTGGATCGGCCACAGCGATGACCGCGGCGATGTGGCCATCGATGCCGACCACCACGGCGGTTTGCCCACCCCCGGCCAGGCGCTCGACCTCATCCACGAGGGCGGTCGTATCGATGCCGCATTGCTCGAGATAGGCGACGCTGCCGATGCGGACCTGACGCCCCTCCACGACCCCGGCCGCACCGCGCCCGGGGGTCATGGTGAAATCTTCCACCGTCGCCGCGGTGATGCCGCGCGCACTTGCGCCGGCGACGATCGCGGCGGCTACCGGGTGTTCCGATGCGGCTTCGACGGCGGCCGCCGCGGTCAGCACCTCGTGCTCGGTGAACCCTGGAGCCGTGACCACCTCGGTGAGTTCGGGCCCTCCCTGGGTCAGCGTTCCGGTCTTGTCGAAGGCGACCACCTGCGTTTCGCGCAGGGTCTGCAGTGCCTCGCCGCGACGGAACAGTACGCCGAGCGCCGCGCCCCTGCCGGTGCCCACCATGATCGACGTGGGCGTGGCCAGCCCCATGGCACAGGGGCACGCGATGATGAGCACGGCGACGGCATTGACCAGGGCGAGCGCGAGCGCCGGCTGCGGCCCCAGCAGCATCCACACCAGGAATGTCAGCGCAGCCACGGCCATGACGGCGGGCACGAAGTAGCGCGTGACCTGGTCGACGAGCGCCTGGATCGGCAACTTGCTCGCCTGCGCCTGCTCGACCATGCGCACGATCCGCGCGAGGACCGTATCGTCGCCCGTGCGCAGGACCCGCAGGCGGAAACCGCCGGCGCCGTTGATCGTGCCGCCGACCACTTCCTCCCCGACCTGTTTGTGCACCGGCACCGGCTCGCCGGTAACCATCGATTCATCGACCCAGGAGTCGCCGTCGATGAGCACGCCGTCGAGCGGGATCCGTTCTCCCGGGCGCACCCGGATACACTCGTTCAGGGCGATCCTGTCGATCGCGATCTCACGCTCCTTGCCGTCGCGTTCCACCCGTGCCGTTTCCGGCTGCAGGGAGACCAGCTGGCGAATCGCCTCACTGGTCCGACCGCGGGCAATGGCCTCGAGGTAACGCCCCAGCAGGATCAGGGTGATGATCACGGCGGAAGCCTCGAAGTACACGTGTGCGGTGCCCGCCGGCAGCAGGTCCGGTGCCAGTGTCGCGACCACGGAGTAGCCCCAGGCGGCGCTGGTCCCCACCATCACGAGCGAATTCATGTCCGGAGCGGCGCGCACCAGCGCCGGCCAGCCGAGGGTGTAGAAGCGCCGCCCGGGACCGAACTGCACGACCGAGGCGAGCACGAAAAAGAGCCAATGAAGGTTCGATCGACCGACGTGGGCGTCCAGCCACGCACTGAATGCGGGGATGAAATGAGCACCCATGTCGAGCACGAAGATGGGCAGGGTAAATGTTGCGGCCACCGCCAGTGCACGACGCAAACTCAACCGCTCGCGCTCACGCGTCTCGCGTTCGCGATCGGTGCGCCGCGCCCCGGACAGTCGTGGCCGCGCCGCATGGCCGGCTGCCGTGACGATGGCGGCCAATTCGTCGGCAGTCACTGCATCCGCGGCAACCCGCACGCTGACGTGCCCGGTGGCCAGATTCGCGGTGGCTTCCTGCACCCCCGGCCGCGCCTCCAGGGCGCGCTCCACGCGGCTGACGCAGCTCGCGCACTGCATGTCATCCACATCGAGTTCGACGGTGTCGAGTACAGCCTCGTAACCGGCCTGATGGATGGCATCGACCAGGCGTGCAAGACCCGGCCCCTGGTCCGCAACGCCAATGCGCACCTGCCCCGTGGCGGCATTCACGGCGACCGCTTCGACACCGGTCAGCGCGGCGAGCGCGCGCTCGATCCGCCCGGCGCAGGCACCGCAGTGCATGCCGGTGACGGTCAGCAGCTGTTCGTGCCGATTGCTGATGGACGCGGGATCGTGGCTCATGGGGCGATGTGCGGTTTGGTTGCGAGGTTGCCCACACGGTAATCCTTGCCATCGTGGCAAGGTCAACGCCTGCGCCTCGCCATGACGCCGAAAAGCAGGGCCCGGACGGTTGGGTGTCGGAAGGCAGGGCGTACGAACAGTCCGTCGCCAGCCAGTAGAAACCAACAAGAAGGGCAGGCCGAGGCCTGCCCGTACTGCACTGCGGGGGGAGTTTTCAGATCGCTGCGGCTGTCGTCATGACGCCTCGACCTGGATGCGACGCGGGCGTACCTGCTCGCGCTTGGGGATCACCACTTCCAGTACACCGTTGTGGCAGCGGGCACTGATGTTTTCCGGATCCGCCGTGTCCGGCAGCGAGAAGCGCCGATAGAACGTGCCGTGTGCGCGTTCGACGCGCTTGTACTGCCCGTTCTCGCCGGCATCCTCGAGCGTGCGCTCACCACGAATGCTGAGCACACCGTCTTCCATCGTGATGTCGATGTTGTCGCGATCGACGCCGGGCAGATCCGCGTTCAGCACGAACCGCTCGGTTTCCTCCTTGATGTCGACCACGGGCGCCCAGTCGCTGGTTACAACGCTGGAATTCTCGCCCATCAAGCGCTGCAGTTCCTGGTTGATATGCCCCCAGGGGTTCCGGATTTCCTGACGTTCGTTGGCCATGATGCTTACCTCCCGATAATTTCTCCGCGTTACTGCGTTCATCACGGATATGGGGAGATCGGCGTGGTCTTTCAATAGGTCGTGGCAGCAACTCATGGCGAAAAGCCACGGGGCATCCGGACGGGGACAGTCCTTCAAGACCCGCTGCGAAAATCACCCCACCGCGACACCGGCACGGCATGTGCTTGTCAATCCACCGTGCAGCGGCGGCAGGCGCCGACGCGTTATATTGGCCGTAAACGGGAAAGCGGAATCGACATGCGACTACGGCTGATCCTGTGGGGCGCGATGCTTGTCGGGGCGATGGCCTGCTCCGCGCCGGAGGAGGACAGCGCCTACGATCCACCACCCGTGACCACGGCCGAGGCTGTGGGGGGCGGTGATTTCGCGGCCATCGAAGCGCGCGGCGAACTGCGCCTGCTCATGCCCGCCGCGCATGTCGACAAGGCACGGGATCCGCAGGCCGCCGGCCAAACGCTCCACGATCAGGTGCGCTACGCCGCGGAATTCGCGCGCTCGCTCGATCTGCGCCCGTTGATCGTGCCCATCGACGACGCCGAAGACCTCATCCCGGCCCTGGACGCCGGCAAGGGTGACGTCATCGTGGCGAATCTGCCGATCACGCCGGCCTACCGCGAGCACCTGCGCTTCACCGTGCCCGTGGATCGCGCGCGCAGCACACTGGTCGCACGCACGGACGATCCGATCGAGGCCTTCGACGAACTCTCCGAACGCACCCTGACCGTCCCCTTCGACACCCACCTGTGGCGGACAGCGCGAGAACTCCAGCAACAGTATCCGGGTCTGCGCGTGGAGAGCCTGCCGGCGCTCGACAGCGCCCGCAATATCGAACTGGTGGCCGCCGGCGACATCGACCTGACCCTGGTCGACAGTAATCTGCTGGAACATCTGCTGGACGGGCGCGACGATTTGCGCGCGGTGTTCCCGGTCGCCCGCGAAACCGGGATTGCCTGGGGATTGCGGGCCGAGGCCGAAGACCTCCAGGAGCAGCTCAACCGCTTCCTCGCCCAGCGCCAGTTGGCGCAGCCCGAGCGCCCGACCCGGACCGGCGATCTCGCCGATATCCGCGAGGAACGCACGCTGCGCCTGGCCACGCGCGACGGCAGTGCAACCTATTTCCTCTGGCGCGGGCAACTGCTCGGCTTCGAGTACGAACTCGCGCAACATTTCGCCAATCAACTGGGCGTGCGTCTCGAGGTCATCGTCGCCGACGAGGACGAGTCCCTGCTCGAACTCGTGCGCAGTGGCCGCGCCGATCTGGCGGCCGCCTTCCTCAGCCCGATCGGACGGGGTGATGACGCGGACATCGCCTGGTCGCGCAGCTACCACCGGGGAGAACAGACTGTGGTCGGCCGCGCGGACGAGGATGCGCCGACCGGTGTCCATGACCTGGACGGGCGCACGCTCCACGCGCCAGCGGGGGGGTATCAGGAACGGACGTTGCGACTGCTTGCGCAGAACCACGACATCGATGTGGCCACGCTGCCCCGTGGGCGCAACGCGGAAATGACGCTCGACCAGGTGGCATCCGGGGAGATCGATCTCGCCCTCCTCGACGCACATCTGGTGCGCAACGCCAGCGTATGGGTGGACGGGCTGGCCAAGCACTTCCGGCTCGGCAACCCGGTTACGCATCGCTGGGCGGTGCGCGCGGACAATCCGGAGCTGCTGGAAGCCGTCGACGGCTTCCTCGCCCGCGAGCATCGTGGCCTGACCTACAACACGCTGTACGCCAAGTATTTCCGCCATGGCGAGCGCGCGCCGGGCGTGGCCCTGCGGCGCACGGACCCGCGTCAGGGCGATGAAATCTCCCCCTGGGATGACCTCGTGCGCGAGCATGCGCGTGATCACGGGTTCGATTGGCGCCTGATCCTGGCGCAGATCTATCAGGAGAGCAGTTTCAATCCGCAAGCCGTGTCGTGGATGGGTGCAACGGGACTGATGCAGATCATGCCCCCCACGGCCCGTCAGCTCGGCGTCGACGGTGACCTGACCGACCCGGAGACCAGCATCGAAGCCGGCATCCGCTACCTCGCCTGGTTGCGCGAGCGCTTCGAGGACGACCTGCGTGTGCAGGACCGCATGTGGTTCACGCTGGCGGCCTACAATGCCGGCGTCGGTCATGTACGCGATGCGCGGCGGCTGGCCGAGCAACTCGGGCACGACCCCGACCGCTGGTTCGGCAATGTCGAGATCGCCATGGAAAAGCTCGGCCAGCGCGAATATTTCCAGCACGCGCGCCACGGCTATGTCCGTGGCGATGAGCCCGTGGGCTACGTGCGCAACATCCGCGAGCGCTATCAGGCCTACATCCTGTGGACCGAGGATTGCTGGCCGAGCTGCACCGACAGTCCGCACGCCGATCCACCGGGCCGACCACGTTCACCCGGCGCGATCCTGCACGTGCGGCAATAGATTCGGACGCATTGACTGCCGCGTGCAGGACGCTTGCATCGCGCCATGTGGTGGCATTCAATATAACCAGTACAATGACTATAACGTTTCGCTATCTGACCGCCGCGCACCCGCGGGCCGCGTCCGGGAGCCGCCGACATGACCCTCCGCCAGCTACGCTACATTGCCGCCGTGGCCCGCTACGGGCTGAATGTCTCGGCAACGGCCGAACAGCTCCACACCTCGCAACCCGGCATCTCGAAGCAGATTCGGCTGCTGGAAGACGAACTCGGCGTCGAGATCTTCGAGCGCACCGGCCGGCAGCTCACGCGCTGCACGCCGGCAGGCCAGGCGATCATCGATCTCGCCAATCGTGTGTTGCGCGAAACCGGCAACATCGAACGCGTCGCCCAGGAGTTCCGCGACCCGCAGGCAGGCAGCCTGTCGATCGCAACCACCCACACCCAGGCGCGCTATGCGCTGCCGCCGATCATCGACCGCTTCACCGAGGCGTGGCCGCGCGTGGCGCTGCACATGCACCAGGGGACGCCGATGCAGATCGCGGAAATGGCGGCTGCCGGGACGGTGGACTTCGCCATCGCCACCGAGGCGATGGAGCATTTCGAGGACCTGGTCATGATGCCCTGCTACCACTGGGACCGGGCGATCATCGTGCGGCGGGATCACCCGCTGGCCGGGAAGGCCGAGCTCACGCTGGAGGATGTCGCGCGCGAACCACTGATCACCTATGTCTTCGGCTTCACCGGCCGCTCACGGCTGGATCACGCCTTCAACGCAGCGGGCCTGAGCCCGAATGTCGTCCTGACCGCCACCGATGCGGACGTCATCAAGACCTATGTCCGCCACGGGCTCGGCATCGGCATTCTTGCCAACATGGCCTATGAGCCCGACAAGGACGCCGACCTCGTGCGCCTCGACGCCAGTCACCTGTTCGCCAGCAGCACGACGCGCATCGGTTTTCGCCGCAACACGCGGCTGCGTTCGTTCATGTACGACTTCATCCACATTTTCGCGCCGCACCTGGGCCGCGAGATTGTCGACGCCGCGCTGGAAGCGGAAACGGAAGAGGAACGCCAGGCGCTGTTCGAGGACCTCGAACTGCCCCGCTACTGACGCGTGGGCCGACGCTGACGGGTGACAACCGGGCGAGCGGTCACTCGATGTTCTGGACCTGCTCGCGCATCTGCTCGATGGCGACCTTGAGTTCGACGCTGGTGTGCGAGCGCGCCGTGTCGGCGACCTTCGAGCCCAGGGTGTTGGCTTCGCGGTTGAGCTCCTGCATGAGGAAATCGAGCCGCCGCCCCACGGGCTCATCCGCGTCGAGGGCACTGGTGATCGCGGTGATGTGGCTGTCGATCCGGTCGAGCTCCTCGCTGACATCCAGACGTTGCGCCTGATAGGCGATTTCCTGCTCCAGTCGTCCGGCATCGTGTTCGACATCAATCTGTTCGAGACGCTCCAGCAGCCGGGCGCGCAACCGCTCGGCGATATCCGCGGCATGTTCGCGCTCGGCCGCGACCAGTTCGGTAATCCGGCGACAGCGCTCGCCCACCATCGCGGCAAGGCGCTCGCCCTCCGCCACCCGCAGCCCTGCCAATTCATCCAGCGCCGCGTCGAGCAGGTCGAGTGCGGGTTCCCGCAGTGCATCGCGATCGATTTCGGCGCTGGACACGACGCCCGGCCAGGCGAGGATCTCCAGCGAGTTCAGGCGCGCCGGATTGATGAGATGGTCATCGATGGTGTGGCAAGCGCGGACGACCGCCGCGACACGCTCCTCGTCGACCTCAATGACCTGACCCTCACTCGCGGGCGTGAACCGCAGGCTGCATTCGACGCGGCCGCGGCCGAGGACGGCACCCACGCGTTCGCGCACCTCGGGCTCGAGACTGCGCAGGGGCTCGGGCAGCCGCGGCTGGATTTCGAGATAGCGATGATTGACCGAGCGCAGCTCCCACACGAGGGTGCCCTCATCGAGCGTGATCTCGCGCGTCGCGAATGCAGTCATGCTGGCGGGCATGTGATGGATCTCCCTGCGGTCACCGGGACTGGACGGCAACTTGCACCGTCATTATGGCGCTGCCGCGGGAACGCGACCAGCCTGCGGGCAACACGCAGCCAACGCCAGGCAGACAGCCTTCAAGGCGGCGGGTCCGGTACACTATGCCCCCCATTCGAGCAGGAGTATCCCATGCGCCCCAGTGGCCGAGCCCCCGACGAACTGCGCAGCATCCAGCTCACGCGCAGCTACACCAAGCATGCCGAGGGCTCCGTTCTCGTCGAATTCGGCGATACCCGTGTCATCTGCACCGCCAGCGTGGACAACAACGTGCCGCGTTTTCTCAAGGGCAAGGGCCGCGGCTGGGTAACCGCCGAATACGGCATGCTGCCGCGCTCTACCGGCAGTCGCATGCAGCGCGAGGCGGCCGGTGGGCGTCAGGGCGGGCGCACGGTCGAGATTCAGCGCCTGATCGGGCGATCCCTGCGGGCGGCGGTGGACATGGAAGCGCTGGGCGAGCGCACGGTGCAGATCGACTGTGACGTCATCCAGGCCGACGGCGGCACCCGCACGGCGGCGATCACGGGCGGCTATGTCGCATTGGTGGACGCAATCGCGAGCCTGCGCCAGCAGAAAGCGGTGCGCCGGCCGGTCCTGCACGGCATGATCGCGGCGATCTCGGTCGGGATTGTCGATGGCGAGGCCGTCGCCGACCTGGATTATGCCGAGGACTCGACCGCCGAGACGGACATGAACGTGGTCATGAACGATCAGGGCACGTTCATCGAGGTGCAGGGTACGGCCGAGGGCCATGCCTTCCGGCGCGACGAGCTCGACCGCATGCTCGATCTGGCGTCTTCCGGGTGCGCAAGCCTGATCGAGCATCAGCGCGCGGCACTGGATCAGTGATGGAAGTCGTTCTTGCCAGTGGCAATGCCGGCAAGCTGCGGGAGTTCGCCGCGATTCTTGCCGACGCGGGCCTGGTCCTGCGGCCGCAATCGGACTTCAACATCACGCCGCCGCCCGAGGACGCGCCCACGTTCGTGGAAAACGCCCTGGTCAAGGCGCGGCACGCGAGTCGGGTCAGCGGCCTGCCGGCGATCGCGGATGATTCGGGCCTGGAGGTCGACGCGCTCGGCGGCCAGCCGGGGGTTCGCTCGGCGCGGTACGCGGGCGAACCCGCCGATGATGCGGCGAACAACGCGCGTCTGCTGAAGGCGCTCGATGGCGTGCCGGACGAACAGCGCACGGCCCGCTACCGGGCGGTGCTGGTGTTTCTGCGGGCACCGGATGACCCGGCGCCTGCGATCGCGGAGGCGACCTGGGACGGCCACATCGGCGCACAACCGCGCGGGACCGGCGGATTCGGTTACGATCCGCTGTTCGTGTTGCCTGACGGTTCCACGGCGGCGGAACTGGACCCGGCCGCCAAGAACCGGGAAAGCCACCGCGGAAAGGCGCTGAGGATACTGGCAGAAAAAGTGTCACCATGAGAAACTCCTGCCCGACAGTGTGACACGAGTATTTCGCACCAATTTCAACCGACGGATCCGCTGCCCGTGAGCAGTCGGTCACGGGGCAGCCCGTTACAGCGACCGGCCGCGGTAAGCGCCGCCGACCATTCATTCGCCAGCAATACAACCCGCCATGAATTTCGATCTTCGACCGCACGGTATTGAAGGACCGGCCGTTCTGCGCAACGGCACCTCCGCCCGACTCTACGAAGACGCGCTCCGCCACGAGGCTGGTTCCGCGATCGCCGACAGTGGCGCGCTGATCGCCCATTCCGGCAGCCGTACCGGCCGCAGTCCGGGCGACAAGCGCGTATGCGCGGAACCGGAAGTGATGGATGAGGTGTGGTGGGGTGACGTCAATCGACCGCTCGATCCAGCCACGTTCGAGGCACTCGAAACCCGAGCCCGCGAGGTGCTGTCGCATGCGCCCCGTCTTTATGTCGTTGACGGCTTTGCCGGCTGGGATCCGGAACACCGGGTGCGCGTTCGCATCATCTGTGAACGCGCCTATCACGCGCTGTTCATGCGCAACATGCTGATCCGGCCGAGTGCCGAGGAGCTCGCGGCGTTCGGCGAGCCCGACTACGTGATCTACAACGCCGGCACGCATCCCGCACCCGCAGGCCTGCCGGATATCGACCCGCCGACGAGCATCTGCCTGTCGCTGGAGCGCGGGGTGATGGTGATCTTCGGGACCGAGTACGCCGGTGAGATGAAGAAGGGTGTCTTCACCATCATCAATCACCTGATGCCGCGGCGCGGCGTTCTGTCGATGCACTGTTCGGCCAATGCCGGCGCCTACGGCGACGTGTCGATCTTCTTCGGCCTCTCGGGGACCGGCAAGACAACGCTGTCCGCCGACCCCGACCGCCGCCTGATCGGCGACGATGAGCACTGCTGGACCGACAAGGGCGTGTTCAATGTCGAAGGCGGCTGTTACGCCAAGGCCATCGACCTCTCGCCCCGCGCCGAGCCGGAGATCCACGGCGCCATCCGTTTCGGTGCCGTACTGGAAAATGTCGTTCACGATGCCGAATCGGGACGCGTCGACTTCAGCGATGCCAGCATTACCGAGAACACGCGCTGCGCCTACCCGCTGGAACACATGCCCAATGTGCGCAAACCCTGCGTCGGGAGCGCGCCGCGCAACGTCATCTTCCTGACCTGCGACGCCTTCGGCGTGCTTCCCCCCGTCAGCCGTCTGACGCCAGCGCAGGCCATGTACTACTTCATCAGCGGCTATACAGCGAAACTTGCCGGCACCGAAGTCGGTGTGAACGAACCACAGGCCACGTTCTCGGCCTGCTTCGGCGCCCCCTTCCTGGTCTGGCATCCCGCGCGCTATGCGGAAATGCTGGCCGAGCGCATCGAGCGCCACGGTGCGCGGGTCTGGCTGGTGAACACGGGTTGGAGCGGGGGCCCGCCCGGCATCGGGCGGCGCATGCGTCTCGGCCATACCCGCGCCCTGATCGACGCCATCCACGACGGTACGCTGGAGAGCGCCGCGACGGCCACGGATCCGGTATTCAACCTGGCGATGCCCACGCTGTGCCCCGGCGTGCCGAGCGAGTTGCTGGTGCCGGCGCGGGCATGGACGGACCCGGGCAGCTGGGAAGCGGCGGCTCGCGACCTGGCCGCGCGGTTCGCGGAGAATTTCCGCCACTACGCCGATCAGGCCAGTCCGGAGGTTGTTGCAGCCGGGCCTGCCGCACCAGCGCATGCCGAAAGTGCACCGGTAACCGCCTGAAGCAGGTGGCCGGTGCGAGGCCTGAATCAATCAGGCCTTTGCCGGCAGATCAGGCGTTGGCAAGCTTGTCGGCCATGGTTCGGCCGAGGTCCGAGGGCCGGTCGACCACGGTCAGGCCGCAGTCGCGCAGAATGACAGCCTTCTCTTCGGCGCTTTCGCCGACGCTCGACACGATTGCTCCGGCATGCCCCATCGTGCGGCCCTTCGGGGCCGTCAGCCCGGCGATGAAAGCGACCACGGGCTTGGTCATGTGATCGCGCACGTACATGCCCGCCTGGGCCTCCTGGGGGCCGCCGATCTCGCCGATCATCATTACCGCTTCGGTTTCCGGATCGTTCTCGAAGAATTCCATGACGCGGCGGAACGAGCAGCCGTTGATCGGGTCGCCACCGATGCCGACCGAGGTGGAGATGCCAATGCCCAGTTCCTTGAGCTGACTCGCGGCCTCGTAACCGAGGGTGCCGGAGCGGCTGACCACGCCGACCTTGCCGGGCATGTAGATGTGCCCGGGCATGATGCCGAGCATGGCCTTGCCCGGTGAGATCGTGCCCGCACAGTTCGGGCCGGTCAGGATCATGCGCCGGTCCTCGGGATAGCGCTTGAGATAACGCTTGACCCGCATCATGTCCTGCGCCGGCACGCCGTCGGTGATCGCGGTGCAGTAGCGGATTCCGGCATCGGCCGCTTCGCAGATCGAATCGGCGGCGTAGGGCGCCGGCACGAACACGATGCTGGTATCGGCACCCGTCTCCCGGACCGCGTCCTTGACTGAATTGAATACGGGCCGATCGAGATGCTTCGTGCCACCCTTGCCGGGCGTCACGCCGCCAACCACGTTGGTGCCGTAGTCGATCATCTCCTGAGCGTGGAAGGTGCCGGTCCGACCGGTGAAGCCCTGGATCAGCACGCGCGAGGATTCGTTAATCAGGATTGCCATGGGTTTTCTTTTCGCCTGTGTTCTTTGAAATCTTGCAACAAGGGCCATCCCGGCCCTGGTTCATTGCACCGCAAATGCAACCGGCCAGTGCGCCGAGTCAACGCCCATCGTCCGCTGGATGGACGACAACATCAGGCCGCGGCATCGCGGGCGGCGACGACCTTTTCCGCCGCCTCGGCCAGCGTATCCGCGGTGATGATGTCAAAGCCGCAATCGGCAAGGATGGCCTTGCCGGCTTCGACGTTGGTACCGGACAGCCGCACGACGAGCGGCACATTGATCTCGACTTCCTGCAGGGCCTGAATGATGCCCTGGGCCACCCAGTCACAGCGGTTGATGCCGGCATAGATGTTCACGAGCATCGCGCGCACGCCGCCGTCCGACAGCACCAACCGAAACGCGTTGGCAACACGCTCGGGCGAGGCGCCACCGCCGATATCAAGGAAATTGGACGGCTCGCCGCCCGCATGCTTGATCATGTCCATCGTGGCCATGGCCAGGCCGGCACCGTTGATCATGCAGCCGATGTCCCCCTCCAGACCGACGTAGTTCAGGCCCTGGTCGGCGGCGGCCGTCTCGCGCGGATCTTCCTGGCCGCGATCGCGCAGTTCAGCGATTGCCGACTGGCGAAACAGCGAGTTCTCGTCGAACGAGATCTTGGCATCGAGCGCGAGCAGGCGGCCGTTCTTCGTCGTGACCAGCGGGTTGATCTCGACCATGGTCGCGTCGTTATCCCGCATCAGGCGGTAGCAACCGCGGAAGGCGCGCACGGCATCGGGCAACTGTTTCGCGGGCAGGCCGAGCGCGAAGGCCAGTTCGCGCGACTGGAAGTCGAGCAGGCCGATCGAGGGATCGACCAGTACTCGCCAGAGTTTATCGGGATGCTCCTGCGCAACCTCTTCGATCTCCATCCCACCCTCGGTGGAAGCCACGACCACAATCTGTTCCGACTCGCGGTCCAGGACCATGGCCATGTAGAGCTCACGCTCAATGTCGGTCGCCGCCTCGACGTATACGGCATTGCAGACCTTGCCCTGCGGCCCGGTCTGAGCAGTCACGAGCCGCTTGCCCAGCAGATCCGCGGCGGCTTCACGCACCTCCTGATCACTCTCGCAGATGCGCACACCGCCCGCCTTGCCGCGCGCACCGGAGTGAATCTGCGCCTTGACGACCCAGCGCTCACCAGCAATCTCGTGTTGCAGGTAGGCCGCTTCGTCGGCACTGTGCGCGACGGCGCCATTGGGGACCGGCACGCCGCCGGCCGCCAGCAGGGTCTTGGCCTGGTATTCGTGGATATCCACTGTCGTTCTTACCTCTTGTCTTTGCGGATGGTGGCTGGCGCAGGCGCGCCGCGGCGCACCTGGCCGGAATAATGCGATCGCGCCCCGATCAGCCGCTGCGGGCCGAAATGGCGTCCGCCATCTCCACTACGCTCTCGGCCATGCGCGCCGACGCCGCATCGATCATGCGGCCATCGAGCTGAGCGGCGCCACGACCTTCGCGATTGGCTTCGGCCAGCGCGTCGAGGATGCGGCGGGCCCGATCGACCTCGGCGGCCGGCGGCGAAAACACGTCGTTCGCCAGCTCGATCTGCGCGGGGTGGATGGCCCACTTGCCCTCGATCCCGAGGGCCGCGCCGCGCTTGGCGGCGGCAACATAGCCATCAGGGTCACTGAAGTCCCCGAACGGCCCGTCGATCGGGCGCAGCCCGTAGGCGCGGCAGGCAACGGTCATGCGCGAGATGGCGTGGTGCCACTGATCACCGGGGTAATCCGGGGTCAGGCCACCGATATTGACCGTGCGGGCACGGCAGCTCGCCGCATAATCGGCGACGCCGAAATGCATCGCCTCCAGCCGCCGGCTCGATTGCGCGATCGCTTCGACGTTGGCCATGCCCAGGGCCGTCTCGATCAGGACTTCCAGGCCGATGCGATGTTCGAGGCCGATCGCCTGCTCGATCTGACTGACCATGGCATCGACCATGTAGACGTCGGCCGGCACACCGACCTTCGGGATGAGGATCGTATCGACCCGATCGCCGGCCTGTTCGAGGATGTCGACGACATCGCGGTACATGTAATGCGTGTCGATGCCGTTAATGCGGATCGACATGGTCTTGCCATGCCCCGCCCAGTCGAGATCCTGCAGGCCCTCGATGATGTTGCCGCGGGCGGCGGACTTGTCGTCCGGTGCCACGGCATCCTCCAGATCGAGAAAGATGTAATCAGCGGCGGAGGTCAGCGCCTTGTCGAACATTTTCGGGTTGGAGCCCGGGACGGCGAGTTCGCTGCGCTGGACGCGTGGGCGCACGGGGGGATACTGGGTATGACTCATGGCGGAGTCCTGTCCTCTCGTTCTTCTTGCGGATCCGTGATGGTCCGGGCCCGGTCATGCGCGTGCGTCCGGATGCCCTTCGTGGCCGTCCGCTCCACCCGGCGGGATGCGCCAGTGGCTGCGAGGCCGAAGCAGTCTGTGGACGAGCTGTGCCCGGGCGATTCCGGGTGCGATGACGGGTCGAACCGCAAGCCAACAAATTTAGCATGGGGCGGTGGGGCAGTAAACGCTGTGCGGCGATTTGACGCGCTCAGAGCATTTTACTTCGCATCAGCGACATTCTCGCCCATAATCGGCGAGAATACCGGGCCGGGACAGTAGATTGCTCGATCCCGGCGCACCGATCAGCGGTGCGCCGGGATTGCGTACCTACTTGAGGCGCGCGAGGTCTTCCTCGACCGCCGCCAGCGAGGTCTCGAACTCGGCGCGCTCGGACTTGTTGAGGTCGAGTTCGACAACACGCTCGAGGCCGTTGCGCGTGAGGATCGAGGGCACGCCCATGGCCACGTTGTCATGGCCGTATTCGCCCTCGAGGATGGCCACGCAGGGCAGCAGGCGGCCGCGATCACGGACCACGGACTCCACCATTTCCACGGTCGAGGCGCCCGGCGCCATGTAGGCGCTGGAGTTTTCGCGCAGCTGCAGCACCTCGGCACCGCCCTTGCGCGTGCGCTCGACGATTTCGTCGATCTTCGCCGCATCGAGGAAGTTCTCGACCGGCACGCCATTGACGGTGGTGTAGCGCATCATCGGCACCATCTGGTCGCCGTGGCCGCCGAGGACCATGGCGTCGATGTCGGCCAGCGAGCGGCCAGTCGCCTCGGCGAGGAAGCAGGCCATGCGCGAGGAGTCGAGGACGCCGGCCTGGCCGAACACGCGGTTGCGCGACCAGCCGGTGCGCTGCCATGCGCGGTAGGTCATGACGTCGACGGGGTTGGCCACCACGATCATCATGCCGTCGGGCGCGTGTTCGCGCGCGGCGTCGGCGATCTGATCCATGATGGCAATGTTCTTGTCGAGCAGATCGGAACGGCTCATGCCCGGCTTGCGCGGCAGACCGGCGGTGACAATGATCAGGTCGCTGTCCGCCAGATCCTTGTAATCGCTGCTGCCCCAGACCGTGACATCGGAGCCGAACACGGGCGCGGCCTCGGCGATGTCGAGCGCGGCGCCCTTGGCCGGGCCTTCATGGATGTCGATGACGACAACCTCGCGGGCGAGGTTCTGTTGCATCAGGAAGAGCGTGGCGGCCTCACCAACCCGTCCTGCCCCGCCGACAACGGCGATCTTGTTCATGGTGTTCTCCTGGTTGAATACTGCGCGCTGCGCATTGTACGCCGCGGGCTTGCGTGTTTCATGCCCGCGGGCGCGGGGGTAAGGGTGAGTGGGGCACAAGGTTGCCGAGACCGTCTGCAGCAGGGATGCTGCAGACGAGCCTACAGGGACGTATCCACGGCGTGTCTCGGCAACCTTGTGCCCCACTCACCCATCAGGCGGATTGGCGCTGATTGTCATGGCGGATGCGCTCCGCGCCACTGCGAGATTCCGGATCTGTATGTTTCCAGCTCGTGACGGACCTGGATCACGCCCGGATTCGCCGCTGCGGACCAGTGGCGGGTACGATAGCGGTTTCATCCGCACCGGGAGCTGAGCATGACTACCGACAACGCCATCCCCGAAACTTTCCGCGCATTCCAGCTGCAGGAGGACGGCTCGGGCGGCGAGGTGACCGATGTCGCGCTGGCCGATCTGAGCGCCGGTGAGGTCGTCATTCGCGCCGAATATTCGTCCATCAACTACAAGGACGCGCTCGCCGGCACCGGCAGTGCGCCGATCGCGCGCGAACTGCCACTGATCGGCGGCATCGACGTTGCCGGCACCGTGGCCAGTTCCGACAGCCCGGATTTCAACGTTGGCGACGCCGTCGTAGTGACCGGGTGCGGCCTCTCGGAGACGCGCGATGGCGGATTTTCCGAGTATGTCCGGGCCGCTGCAGACGACGTGATCCCCATCCCCGCCGGCCTCGATTCGCGCTCGGCCATGACGCTCGGTACGGCGGGCTTTACCGCCGGTCTGGCGCTACTGCGCCTGCAGCAGAACGGCCTCGAGCCGAACCACGGGCCGGTCGTGGTCACGGGCGCGACCGGCGGCGTTGGCAGCCTGGCGATCGACATCCTCGCCGGTCAGGGCTACGAGGTGGTCGCGGTCAGCGGCAAGGCCGATGCCGTTGACTGGCTGGAGTCTCTCGGCGCCAGCCGCGTCATCGGGCGCGACGAGCTCACCACCAAGGGGCGGCCGATGGAGAAGGGTGTCTGGGGTGGCGCCATCGACAACGTCGGCGGCGACATGCTCGCCGAACTGCTGCGCACGACCCTTCCGTGGGGCAGTGTCGCCAGCATCGGCCTGGCCGGTGGCCAGGCCGTCCACACCACGGTAATGCCCTTCATCATCCGCGGCGTGAGTCTGCTCGGCATCACCTCGGCGAACTGTCCGCGAGCGATCCGCGAGCAGGTGTGGCAGCACCTCGCGACCGACTGGCAGCCACGCCATCTCGACGCCATCCTGGCCGGAGAGACCGATCTTCACGGTCTGGTCCCCGTGTTCCGCTCGATGCTGGCCAGCGAGACGCGGGGGCGGACGCTCGTGCGAGTTGGCGCCGGCCGCTGATCCCCCGATGGGCAACCGGAATCCGCTCCCGGGGTCCTGGGCGAAAGCATGAACGGAGCGGCAGTTCGCCGGTCCGGTTTTCAATCGGGTCGTGCCCGGGGGCATCAAGCCCCCTCGGGACGCGGCCACCACGCCTTTCACGGGAGCAATCCGACCATGACACGACTTCACCGCACGCGACTCCATCCCGCACTCCTCCTGATGACCTTCGCACTGCTGATCGCCGGCCCGGCCAGCGTGCACGCGTATGGCTCGGGAGCGAGCGCGGGTCACGACACGCTGAGCGGCAGTGAAATCGAAGCGCTGATTGCCGGCAACACCGTGGGTGGCGCGATGGCTGATTCGGGGGAGTACACCGAGTTCTATGCGGCGGACGGCACGATCCACGGTGACGGTTATACCGGCGAATGGTTCGTCGAAGATGACGCCATGTGCTTCGACTACGGCGAAGGCGCGACCTGCTACGAGATCGCCGCCGATGGCAATCAGGTCGAGTGGATCAAGGATGGCGAAGTCGACGGCACCGGCATGGTCGCCGACGGCAACCCGATGGAGTTCTGAGCACGCGCTGAATGACGTGCCGCACCGAAATCTCGCAGAGGCGCTGAGCCCGCAGAGAAAAGATTCCTCTCCGCGAGCTCTGCGGCTCGGCGAGAAGTACTTCACGGGGTTGGTTCATCCCGCACAAGAAATACATCACGCCAAGCACGCCAGGAACGCCAAGAAAGAAAAAGGCCCCTTGGCGTTCTTCGCGTGCTTGGCGTGAATCAAGTGCGGTACGGCATAGAAGACTCGCCCAGCCGCAATCTTGCGGAGGAGCTCTGCTCGTACCCGTGCACGGCGTTATACTGGCGACCCGCAACGGGTCATGACCATGGAATT
>CAZJGZ010000008.1:23033-40433 GCA_964545695.1 uncultured Ectothiorhodospiraceae bacterium
GTACCCGTGCACGGCGTTATACTGGCGACCCGCAACGGGTCATGACCATGGAATTTCACAGCCTGCCGCCGTTATCGCTGTACGTGCATCTGCCGTGGTGCGTGGAGAAGTGTCCCTATTGCGACTTCAACTCGCACAAGGCCCCGACCGAGATCCCCGCTGACGATTATGTCGCCGCGCTGACCGCCGATCTCGATCACGCACTGCCGGACGTGTGGGGCCGCTCCCTGCAGACCATCTTCATCGGGGGCGGCACGCCCAGCCTGTTCCCGCCGAAAGCAATCGACCGCCTGCTGTCGAACATCCGCGCCCGCTTCAATCCGGCGCCCGATATCGAGGTGACGCTCGAGGCCAATCCGGGGACGCTGGAAGCCGCGAGTTTCGCGGGGTTTCGCGACGCCGGGGTCAACCGCCTCTCCCTCGGCATTCAGAGTTTCGACGACGACATGCTGGCAGCCCTTGGCCGCATCCATGGTGCGGCGGAAGCACAGCGGGCCATCGACCGCGCGTTCGCGGCCGGCTTCGCGGGCGTCAACATCGACCTGATGTACGGCCTGCCGGAGCAGTCCATCGACGCCGCCCTGGATGACCTGAAAACCGCCATTGCGGCAGCCCCGGGCCACGTATCGTGGTACGAGCTGACGCTGGAACCGAATACCGTGTTCTGGAGCCAGCCGCCGCGGCTGCCCGACGACGACACCCGCGCCGACATGGAGGACGCCGGTTTCGAGCTCTTGCGCGCGGCCGGCTACGAACGCTACGAGGTCTCCGCCTGGGCCCGCAGTGACGATCTGCGCTGTCAGCACAACCTGAACTACTGGCACTTCGGCGACTATCTGGGTATCGGCGCCGGCGCTCACGGCAAGCTGACCCTGCCCGCCGAGAGCGCCATCGAACGCTCGGCGCGAGTGAAGGCACCCGCCAGCTATCTGACGCGCGCGCCGCGGGGCGAGGCGGTGGCCCACCGACGGCGCCTGAGTGCAGCCGACGCGGCCAGTGAATTCTTCCTCAACGCGCTGCGCCTGCCGGCCGGTTTCGATCCGGCCCTGTTCACCGAGCGCACCGGTGTGCCGCTGGCATGGCTGGAACGCGAACTCGCGAGCGCGGAGCGTGATGGCCTGATCACGCGTGACCTCGACCGCATCCAGCCGACGGCCCGCGGCCTCAGCCTGCTCAACGACCTGCTCGCCCGCCTCGATGAAGGCACGCGCGCGTGGCGCTCCGGGCGGGAAAAGGTCAGCCGTATCCCGGTCGTGACGCGATGACCGACCTGCTCAACGAGCACACCATCGATTGCCCCTATTGCGGCGCTGCGTTCACCGCCCTGATCGACAGCAGCGAGGGTGAGGCGGTCTACATCCAGGATTGCGAGATCTGCTGTCATCCGATCCGCTTCGAGCTGACCGTGGAGAACCGTGGCGAGACCGGGGTGCGTGTATACCGCGAAGACGATGACTGAACGGTGGGGCGCCGCCGACGGGCGAGGTCACGGCGTGACAACCGGGGCTGGACTGGCCACCGGACCCTGCCGACGGACGGCAGTGCCGGGCAATCCGGCCGGAAAATCAGCCATAACGGGCGCGCCCGAAAAATTGTGCACAGTCGGTAACGGATGCTCTGACTGGAAACTTGGCGGCGATTCCTGCAAATGCGCCTTCCCTTTATCCTGCAGGTAACTGATATATATATTTTTTTATCGACGACCCGGGTTACGTGCACACAGGGCTTGTAAAGGGCCTACCGCTGCCGCGGGAAACGTTCCACACAGTTATCCACAGGATGGCATCCCTTGTTCCGCGCGCCGTACTGCTCTAGAATCCCGCGTCCTGTGTTGCCCGTCCGAATCGAGGAAGTGTGATGAAAGCCGAAATCCATCCCAGCTATCAGACCGTGCAGGTAAGCTGCTCCTGCGGCAATACCTTCAGCACGCGCTCGACCGTCGGGCATGATCTGCAGGTGGAAGTCTGCTCGGCTTGCCATCCGTTCTACACGGGCAAGCAGAAGATGATGGACACCGCCGGTCAGGTGGACAAGTTCCGCCGCCGCTACGGGCGCTGATCCGCGGCACTGCGACACCGCCGCGCCGGGTCGCCTCGGCGGCTCGCGTAACCCGCGAGGCCCCGCCGAGCCAGCGCCATACCGATCCGGCTGGCGCGCCGATTCCATGAGCCCAACCCCTTCAGCAGATGGCACGGCGCGCCCGCGCGTGTATCTGATCGATGCCAGCATCTACGTCTTCCGCGCCTGGCATGTGCTCCCGGATACGCTGGTCGACCGGCAGGGCGAGCCGGCCCACGCCGTGCACGGGTTCGTCGACTTCCTGGCCCAGTTCCACCAGCTTGTCCGCGCGGAGCATGTCGCGGTCTGCTTTGATACCAGCCTGACGCATTCGGCCCGCAACGAGCTGTTTCCCGCCTACAAGGCCAATCGCGATCCCGCGCCACCGGAGCTGATCGCGCAGTTCCGACGCTGCCGGGAAATCACCCGCCAAGCCGGTTTCGCCGAGTTCGCGAATCAGCGCTTCGAGGCCGATGACCTGATCGCAACGCTGTGCGGCGTGGCCCACGCCGACGGCCATCCGGCCACGGTGGTCACCGGCGACAAGGACCTCGCGCAACTGGTCCGGGACGACGGCGAATGGTGGGATTTTGCGCGCGACCGCCGGCTGAACGCCGACGGCGTGCGGAAAACGTTTGGCGTGCGGCCGGACCAGATCGCCGACATGCTCGCACTGGCCGGCGACCGCATCGACAACATCCCGGGTGTCCCCGGCATCGGCGTGTCGACGGCCGGGCGTCTGCTGAGCCGCTGGGACAACCTGGACACGCTGTATGCCAATCTGCCGGGCGTCAGCACCATGAAATTTCGCGGTGCCGCACGCATTGCCCGCCTGCTGGCGGAGCACGAGTCCACCGTGCGTCTGGCGCGCCAGCTCACGGGCATGCTCGAAGCGGACGGCCTGCCGGAGCGGGTTGCCCTGCTGCAACGACAGCCAGCGGACCGCAACGGACTTGACCGCGAACTGGATGACCTCGGCATGAGTGAAGGCCATCGCGCATGGCTGATCGAGCGCCTGGAAAAGGCCCCCGCGTAAGGGCGCGCATCATGCCCACGCCAACCCCATCACAACGCGTCATCCTGCTGAACAAACCCTGCGGCACGGTTTGCCGGTTCGGCCGCGAACCCGGAAAACCCAGTCTGGCCGACTGGGTTTCCGTTGCCGACGTGTATCCCGCGGGTCGGCTCGATCAGGACAGCGAGGGGCTGGTCGTGCTGACCGGCGACGGCCCACTGGCACACCGCATCACGCACCCCGGGCGCAAGCTCGGCAAGCGCTACTGGGCACAAGTCGAGGGCGAGCCCACCGCGGCCGCATTGGCGTCCCTGCGCGTCGGCGTCACCCTGCGCGACGGGCCGTCGCGACCCGTCGACGTGACCGCCATCGGCGAGCCGGACGGTCTGTGGTGCCGTGAGCCGCCGATCCGGTTCCGCCGCAATATTCCGACCACCTGGCTCGAACTGACGCTGCACGAGGGTCGCAACCGCCAGGTCCGCCGCATGTGTGCGGCCGTGGGGTATCCTGTACTGCGGTTGATCCGGTGCGCAGTCGGGCCCTGGCAACTTGCCGGCCTGCAGCCCGGTGAATGGCGCCGCGCGGCCGTGCCGACCTGGCTGCGGACCGACCGGCGCGGCCGCCGACGGCCACATCGACAGCAGAGAGGAGACTAGCGTGGAGTTCGGACTGATCATCGTCGGCGACGAAATCCTCAGCGGCCGCCGTCGCGACGGCCATCTGACGGCAGTGATTGAACGCCTGAACGCGCGCGGACTCGGCCTTGACTGGTGTCGCATCGTCGGCGATCGCGAGGATCATCTGGTGGCAACCCTGCGCGAGACCATGGCGACCGGCGCCAGCGTATTCTGCTGCGGCGGCATCGGCGCCACCCCGGACGACGTCACGCGCCAGGCCGCGGCGAGCGCCGCCGGCGTGGCGCTGGCGCGGCATCCCGAGGGTGAAGCACTGCTGCGGGCGCGCTTCGGCGATTCGGCGTCCGATCTGCGCCTGCGCATGGTGGACTTCCCGGCCGGCGCGGAACTGATCCCCAACCCGGTCAATCAAGTGCCAGGCTTCCGCGTGGGCGAGCACCATTTCGTGCCCGGCTTCCCCGACATGGCCTGGCCCATGATCGAGTGGGTGCTCGACACCCGCTACCAGGCGTATCTACGCACGCCGCGGGCCACCCACTCCATCCGCGTGGTCGCGCGCGAGAGCGACCTGATCCCGTTGCTCGAGCGGCTGGGCCGGGACCATCCCGAGGTCCGTTTCTCCAGCCTGCCGGACATGAGCGGTAGCGACTACGCCGTGGAACTCGGGGTGACCGGTGCGCCGGAGGAAGCCGGGACTGCGCAACAGGCACTGGCGGCCGAACTGGACGCCGCGGGCGTGCAGCGCGCCTGAACAAACAGCCCGTGACCACCCACCTGTTCACCTACGGCACGCTGCAGTTTCCGCACATGATGCGCGCGGTGCTCGGCTACACGCTGCCAGCGAGACCCGCTCGGCTCGACGGCTTTTCGCGTCATCCCGTGCGCCGGCGCGTCTTTCCGGCCATCATTCCCGCGACCGACGGCCGGGTGCCCGGCTACCTGATCGAGGACGTCAGTCGCTGGACGCTGGCGCGCATCGACGACTACGAAGGGCCGCCCTTTCGCAGACAGGAGGTGGCACTGGACACCGACGATGGGCCCGTTACCGCGTGGGCGTACGTCCTGCGACCGCGCTATCACGTCCTCCTGCGCGCGGGCGAGTGGGACCCGGAGCATTTCCGCAGGCGCTGGCTCGACGCGTACGTGCGCGAATTCGAGCGGGTTTACGCCACCGGCGATACCGCGAAACGCTGATGGCACGGCCGCTACGCGGCAGCAACAAGCCGGCTTGACCCTGCAACCGGGCCTGGCGAACAATGCAGCCTCTGTGACAGGGGCATGACCGGCATGGCCAAGGCGCTGGAAGCGGCGAACATCCGCAAGCAGTACGGGGATCTCGAAGTCCTGCGCGGCGTCGATCTTGCGGCCGATGCCGGGGACGTGATCGCCGTGATCGGCGCATCGGGCTCGGGCAAGAGCACACTCCTGCGCTGTCTCAACCTGCTGGAGCTTCCCGACGAGGGCCGCATCACCTTCGACGATGAGGAACTGCAGCTCAAGCGCGGCCGCGACGGCCAGCTCCACCCGTCGAATCGCGAACAGATCACGCGTCTGCGCGCCCGAGTCGGCTTCGTCTTCCAGAACTTCAACCTCTGGCCGCACCGCACCATCCTGGGCAATGTCACCGAGGCGCCACGCCACGTGCTCGGCCTCAGCCGACAGGAGGCGAACGCGCGCGGGGAGGCCACGCTCGCCAAGGTCGGGCTCGCCGACAAGCGCGATGCCTATCCACTGCACCTCTCGGGAGGGCAACAGCAGCGCGCCGCGATCGCCCGCGCGCTGGCGATGGAACCCCGGGTCCTCCTGTTCGACGAACCGACCTCGGCGCTCGACCCGGAACTGGTCGACGAGGTGCTGGGCGTCATGCGCCAGCTCGCCGAAGAGGGCCGCACGATGGTCATCGTCACGCACGAGATGCGCTTCGCACGTGAAGTCTGTTCCGAGGTCGTGTTCCTCGACGGCGGCGAAGTCGCTGAACGCGGGCCACCGGCGCAAGTATTCAGCAGCCCGCGGTCGGAGCGCTGCCGCCGGTTCCTGGCCAATCACCTGGCCACGGCTGCACACTGACCGCGTTCAACACCGACCACCACCCACAGGGGGAGCCTGAGCATGAAATCATCAACACGTACGACACTGAGCGGTCTTGCCGCCGCCTGCATGCTGCTGACAGCCGCAGCGCCGGCGATGGCCGATGACACCCTGCGCATCGGTACCGAAGGCGCGTATCCGCCGTTCAACTTCATCGACGCGGATGGTGAACTGCGTGGCTTCGATATCGATATCGCCAACGCGCTGTGCGAGGAGATGGATCGCAACTGCGAATTCGTCACCCAGGACTGGGACGGCATCATCCCGGGCCTGCTGGCGAACCGCTACGACGTCATCATCGCCAGCATGTCGATTACCGAGGAGCGCAAACAGGCAGTCGATTTCACCGAGCGCTACTACACCAACCGCCTGCAGTTCCTCGGGCCGAAGGACATGGACGTGGAGATTTCCGATGAGGGTCTCGACGGCATGAACGTCGGCGTGCAGCGAGCCACGATCTCCGGTCAGTGGATCGAGGAAAACATGGCCGATGTAGTGAACATCCGCCGCTATGACACGCAGGAGAACGCGTATCTCGACCTCGCCTCCGGGCGCATCGATCTGGTGCTGGCGGACAACCTCGTCAGCTACGAGTGGCTCGAAACGGACCAGGGCCAGGATTACGAGTACAAGGGTGACCCGGTCTTCGAGGGTGACGAGATCGCCATCGCACTGCAGCAGGGCGAGGATGAACTCCGCGAGGAGATCAACGCAGCGCTGCGGGCGATCCGCGAAGACGGCACCTATGCCGAAATCAATGCCGAGTACTTCCCGTTCGATATCTACTGAGCCATTGACCTGACAGCCGCCGATCGGTCGCAGACCGGTCGGCGGTCGTCGAGCACCCTTTCATGCCTGATCTGCAGGGCTTCGAGAGTCAGCTCGCCGCCGGTGCCGCGGTAACGCTGCAGCTGGCGTTGCTGTCGATGGCCTGCGCCATCATCATCGGCCTCGTCTTCGCCACCGCGAAGAGTTCGAAGGTTGCCCCGCTGCGCTGGCTCGCAACGGGCTATACCACGGGCATGCGCGGCCTGCCCGAGCTGCTGGTCATCCTGCTGGTCTACTTCGCGGCGAGCAAGGTCGCGGGCACGGTCGCCGGCTGGTTCGGCTACACGGGTTACATCGACGTCAGCGCCTTTACCGCCGGCGTGATTGCCCTCGCCATTGCCTATGGCGCGTACGCCACCGAGGTATTCCGCGGCGCGATTCGCGCCATCCCGAACGGCCAGATCGAGGCCGCACAGGCACTGGGCATGAATCGCTGGCAGACCTTCCGGCGTATCCTGCTGCCGCAGCTGTGGCGACTGACGCTGCCGGCACTGGGCAATCTGTTCCAGTCGCTGCTGAAGGACACGGCGCTGGTCTCGGTCATCGGCGCCCAGGATCTGATGCGCGAGACATCCATCGCCGTTGGTTTCTCGCGCGAACCATTCACCTTCTATTTCGCCGCCGCCATCATTTACCTGAGCCTGACCGCGATCTGCACGGTCGGGATCTATGGGCTCGAACGCTGGGCCGGGCGTGGCTATGAGCGGAGTTCGAGCGCATGAACTTCGACATCATCATTGCCAGCCTGCCCGATCTGGCACGCGGGGCCGTGCTGACCATCGAACTGGTGGCACTCTCCGGGGTGCTCGGCCTTGGCCTGGCGGTACCGCTGGCACTGGCACGCGCGTCGGGTCGCTGGTGGCTGCAGGCGCTCCCGTTTACCTGGATCTTCTTCTTCCGCGGCACCCCGCTGCTGGTGCAGATCTTTCTGGTCTATTACGGCGCGTCACAGTTCGACGCCGTCCGCGACAGCTTCCTCTGGCCCATCCTGCGCGAGGCCTACTGGTGCGCGATCATTGCCTTCACTGCCAACACCTCGGCCTACACGGCGGAGATCCTGCGCGGCGCCATTCAGGCGGTGCCGGCAGGTGAGGTCGAGGCGGCGAAGGCCGTGGGCATGAACCGTGTGCAGCGCTACCGCCGCATCGTGCTGCCACGCGCATTCCGCATCGCGCTGCCGGCCTATTCCAATGAGGTCATCCTCATGCTCAAGGGCAGTGCGCTCGCGAGCACGATCACGCTGCTCGACCTCACGGGCGTGGCACGGACGATCATCGCCAAGACCTATACCCCGATCGAACTCTTCCTCGCCGCCGGTCTGTTCTACCTGATCATCACCGCCGTGATCCTGCAGGGCTTCCGCATCCTGGAGAAGCGGCTCCACGGGGTGAACTGAGCTTGCCGCCGGACGTGGCGCGACCGCCCTACCAGGGCAGCTCCTCGCCATTGGCATGGAAGAAGCGGCCCGCATTGTCGGCATTCAGGGCCTCGATGCGCTCGACCAGCATGGCCGCCGCCTCGGCGGGCTCGACCTGACCCCGACGACCGGTCATCTCCGTGCGCACGAAACCCGGATGCAGCAGACCGACGGCAACGCCTCTTGGTGCCAGGTCGATGGCGAGCGAGCGGCCGCCCGCATTGAGTGCGGCCTTGGACATGCGATAGCCATAGCGACCGCCGGAATCGTTGTCGGCAATCGAGCCCATGCGGCTCGTGATCAACGCCACCTTCGATCCCTCACCCAGGCGGTCCGCCAGTGCTTCGGTGATCCGGAGCGGCGCCAGTGCATTGATGTCGAACTGGCGGCGCATGCGCTCCAGCGCCTCCGGATCGGCGAGGTCGTCGAAGGATTCGTCGGTGAGCACGCCGGCATTGTTGATCAGCACATCGATGCGCTTGGCACCAATTGCTGCAGCCGCCCGCGCGGGACCATCGGCGGCGGCAACGTCGATGCCGTCAACGATCTCGGCACCCGTGGCCGGCAGCTCGTCGCCGGCACGGCGACAGAGGGCGATGACATGGTCACCGCGGGCGCGGAAGATGCGGGTGAATTCGAGTCCGATGCCACGATTGGCGCCGGTAATGACTACGGTTTGTGCACTCATTCTGGCTTGGCCTCCGACAGGTTTGGCTGGCGTTCACCTGCGGCAAGATGGAGTTCGTCATGCCCACAGACAAGGATGAAACCGGCTCCGGGGATGTGTGCGCCCTTTGTGGCCGCGCGGTCCCGCGCCTGACGCGCCATCATCTGATCCCGCGTACGCGTCACCGCAATCGCCGCAACAAGCGCGACTTTGCGCGCGTGGAAGTCCACACCCGGATCGCGTGGCTGTGCCCACCCTGCCACAAGCAGGTACACGCGGTACTCAGTGAAAAGGAGCTGGAACGGCGCTGGAACACCATCGAGGCGCTGCGCGAGCATCCCGAGGTCAGCCGCTTCTGCAACTGGTTGGCAGACAAGCCGGCCGACTTCCAGCCCACCGTCCGGCGCGTACGTCGCCGCCGCTGACAAGGCGCTGGAGCAGGGCCCCCTAACAGGCTGCTTTTCAACAGCCCCCTAATCGCCTTCCGCGGCACGAACAGCCTCGCCACGGACCACGTCGTCGCCATCAATGAAGCGTACGCCACGGTATTCGGCCGGAACGTCGACCTCGACGCAGGGACGGGTCAGCGCCTGCGTGACCGCATCCTCCGGACCGGGCACACGCCACTCGACGCGGACGATGGCGATGCCGTCATCGATCCCTTCCGGCGACTCGTCGGCAATGCGCACGGCATAGCCACCGGTCGAGCGCTGGCCCATACCCAGGCGGACGCGGAAGCCATCGGCCTCGTCGGTGGCAACAACCACGGCGCCGGCCCGCTCGGGCGGTGTGGCACAGTGACTGCCGGAGTCCACCACCTTGAGTGGCGTGAGCGCCGGGTCGGACGCGCCCGTGTTGCTGCAGCCCGATCCCACAGCCACGGCCAGCAGCAGGCTGATCGCGGACAGGTACTTCCCATTGCGTCGTGCCTGCATGCGCGTGTCACTCCCCATGGCAAAGCATGTACCGGCATCGCCTCTGCGCCGGGTCACGCCTCACAGGGCAAGGCCGAGCAGGATGAGCGCGCCGACCGCCCAGAGCCAGGACGTCGAGGTCTGCTCCTCCTGCTCGGCAGCCGCCGCGGGCTCGGTGGCCGGAATCGCCGGCTCCTCCTCGCCGGCGTCCGCGAGGAGGAAATCGGCTTCCGCCGGCGCAATCCGCTCCGGCGCCGTCTTGTCGTCGACGACCCGGCTGAACTCCCCCGCATCGAGGGTCAGCTCGCCACCGGCGTTGAGTACCTCGACCCCGCCCCGGTGGGTCGCCACGTACAGACCGGCCGGGGCGTGGCCGTCGGCCTCGCCGAGCGCGCAGTCATTGTCCGCACACAGGCGCAGGCTGTAATCCGTGCCACGGATGCCCATGGTGGCGCTGGGTGTGATCGTGCGGTAGTCATCATTGCTGCGATTGCCGATGGCGCCCGTAATCGCACGCATGCCACCCTCGAGCAGCTCGACGACGCGCGTGCCGGCACCCACGTCGGGCAGCGCCCAGTCGCGCACGCGGATTCGGCTATCCGGTCGAACGCCGATGCGCTCGCCATCATCGAGCTCGATCTCGGCGCGGGCATGGGCCGCCGTCGTGATGCGGTCACCGGGATGGACCACCGCTCCCGGGCGTGCAGTGCGTTCCCGATTGTACTGATCCTCGACACGCACCTCGCCGACTACCCGGCCAAACACCCCCACGCTCGCCTCCAGCTCGCGCTCCTCGGCACTGGCTTCCGATGCCATGGGGCGCGCGGCGGCCACGACCTCGGGGATCTGCAACCGCGTGCCACGACTCACCGTTTCATCACTGGCGAGCTCCGCCAGGCGGTCCTCGTTGCGTGCCATGATCGCGTCGACAATGCGATCCCAGAGGGGTTCATGGTCGCTATACACCCGACTCACCAGCGTACGGATCGACTGCGCCGGGTTGACGAACAGGTAGCGCTCGCCGAAGACGAGGGCCGTGTCCGCATCCGCGGCCTCGTCGGCGGTTGATTCGGCTTGCTGCGCGGTCGGGGTCACGGCCAGCTGCGCCAGCTCCCGTTGCCCGGGAATGCGCAGACGCGTATCGCCGCGTAGGGAATCGGCTCCGTCGTCGCGGAAGGCTTCGGGATTCTCCGCCACGATCCACTCGAGGATGGCCTCCCACTGCCGGGGATGCTCCGGGTAGAGCGTGCGCACAAGCGCCTCGACCTCCTGATTCGCCGCCACGTACAGCGTGCGTTCGTCGGGCAGATCACGCGCGCTGGCGGCACTGACCGTGAACACGAACAGCAGCATGCCCAGGAAGAATTGCGCGGTTGGTCGGGTCATGGGATCTCCAGGGGTGACCGGTCACGCGAGCACCGGGGACCTCGCGGATACCTGCCAATCATGCCCATTCCGCCAGCGGGATGCACCCCGGCACCCCCGGACGAGCGATCGCAAGACGACCACCGGAGGCGGTGCGAACAACTTTCATCAGCGTGGCGCGCGATAGCCTCCGGGCACGCCGCGCGGCGACAGGACAAGCTGCCACAGGTGGTTCATGCGCGCGCGGAAGGAGCCGGCGCAGGAGAGCAGATAGAACTTCCACATGCGGTAGAAGCGATCGCCGTACTGGTCGGCGATGTCGGCCCAGTGCATATCGAAATTCTCGAACCAGGCGCAGAGCGTCGGATCGTAGTGCGTGCCGAAGTTGTGCCAGTCCTCCAGCACCATCCTGCCATCCGCGGCATCGGCCACCTGCCGGGCCGAGGGCACCATGGAATTGGGAAAGATATAGCGCTCGATCCACGGATCGGTGCGCGTGGTGGTGAAGTTGTTACCGATGGTGTGCAACAGGATCAAACCGTCCGGCGGTACCAGTCGCCGGCAGGCGCGCATGAATACCGGATAGTTCTTGTGGCCGACGTGCTCGAACATGCCCACGGAGACGATGCGATCAAAGGTTTCATCGACCTCGCGATAATCCTGCAGACGGATATCGACCGGCAGGCCCGCGCACAGCGCCTGGCCATAGTCGGCCTGCTCGCGCGAGATGGTGACGCCGACGACCTCGGCGCCGTACTGCTCGGCCATGAAACGCGCCAGCTCGCCCCAGCCGCAGCCGATGTCGAGCACACGCATGCCGGGCTCGAGTTGCAGCTTGCGCGCGATCAGGTCCATCTTGGCCCACTGGGCATCATCGAGATTGTCGGCCTGGTCCCAGTAGCCGCAGGAGTAGACCATGTGCCGCCCGAGCATGCGCTCGTAGAGCGCGTTGCCGATGTCGTAGTGCTGCTCGCCGACCTTGCGCGCGCGCTTCGGGGTCTGCAGGTTGACCACGCGCGCCATCAGCGCCCGCGGTGCCTCCCGCCAGGGCTTGACCGCGGCATCGACACGATAGCGGAGGATTCTGCAGAGTGCCTCATCGAGCTGCGGGCAGTCCCACCAGCCGTCCATGTAGGCTTCACCGAAGCCGATGGAGCCCTCGGCAATCACGCGGGCATAGAGGCGCTCGTCATGGACCTGGATATCGAAGGGTCGGTGGCCGTTGAACTGGACATCGCAGGGCGCAAGCAAGCGCTCGAGCTGCGCACGGTAACGGTTGGTGGACACCCCGCTGGTAGCGGTCGTGTTGCGCATGAGCATGCCACTGCCCCCTTGCCTGACCCTTCATCATGTCGCCGGGTCCGACGGCCAGCGATCCGCAATGTTACGGATGCGACCACCAGTGAAGGTGCGACATCAAAATCGTCCAGGCACGAATATTATGTTGAGCGCGGCAAGGCCTTTGCAAGCAAGGCCATTGACCTGGATCATTTCGCGAAGCTTTCGCGGCCGAACAGGCGCGCACCATGAGTAATGGCTCCGCAGGAAGCGATTCCGCGAACGATCTGGCAGCTGCGATCTCGGCGGCGACCGGCGCCAACACGACCATCGACGCCATGACGCCGCTCGGCGGCGGTTGCATCCATGACGCCATGCGCGTGACGACGACTGCGGGTGACACCTACTTCGTCAAGCGCGGTGAGCCGCAGGACGCGGACCTGTTCGCGGCCGAGGCCGACGGGCTGGAAGCCCTGCGAGCCCCGGGGTGCTGTCGGATCCCCGCGGTGATCACGCATGGCGCGACGGCGACGCAGGCCTTCCTGGTGCTGGAGTTCGTCGCGCCGGCGGCCACGGGTGACCCGGCGCGCGCGGGCGAAGCTGTGGCCGCGCTGCATGGCCACACGGCCAACGCCTTCGGCTGGCATCGGGACAACTACATCGGCACCACCCCCCAGGCCAACCGGGAGGCGCGCGACTGGGCAGAGTTCTGGCGGGGACAGCGGCTGCAGCCGTTGCTGGATCGGCTGGCCAGGGCCGGCGACGAGCGCCTGGCGGATCACGGCCACCGCCTTGCCGCGGTGATCCCTGCGCTGCTCGGCGATCACCAGCCACAGCCGGCCTTGCTCCATGGCGACCTGTGGGCGGGCAACGCCGCCTACGACGAGCACGGCGTGCCGTTGCTGTTCGATCCCGCGGTCTATCGCGGTGACCACGAGGCGGATCTGGCAATGACCGAGCTGTTTGGCGGTTTCCCGGCGCGGTTCTACGCCGCCCACGAGGCCGTGCACCCACGCAAGGCGGGATATTCGGTGCGGCGCGAGATGTACAACCTGTACCACGTGCTCAATCACGCGCTGCTGTTCGGCGGTGGGTATGGCGACCGCGCGCGCCGGATGATCGACCGGCTGCTTGCGGAGGCGGGGTGATCGCGCCCGAACCGGGCCGGAATGGCCCTCGTTCCGGGGCTCCCCGGCGTTACCGGTCGCGCGCGACGGCGTAGTGGGCGAGGCCGGCAAGGGCCTCGCGGTAGTCGCTGGCCGGCAGGACGTCGAGCTCGGCCAGTGCACGCGTCGATTCGGCGTGCGCCTGGGCGCGGGCGTAATCGATCGAGCCGCAGCGGTCGAGGATGTCGAGCACGGCATCGATGTGTTCGACGCCACCGGCCTCGATGGCATGCCGGATACGGGCGGAATCGGCCTCGTTCGCGGTGCTCATGGCGTGGATCAGCGGCAGCGTCGGCTTGCCCTCGGCAAGGTCGTCGCCAACGTTCTTGCCCATCTCGTCAGCCGCGGCGCTGTAGTCGAGCACGTCATCGACCAGCTGGAAGGCGGTGCCGAGGTGCATGCCGTAGCGCCCCATGGCGGCCTCGGTTGCCGCGTCGACACCGGCAAGGACGCCGCCGATCTGCGTCGCCGCCTCGAACAAGCGCGCGGTCTTGCTGCGAATCACATCCAGGTAACGCGACTCCGAGGTGTCGGCATCATGGATGTTGAGCAGCTGCAACACCTCGCCCTCGGCAATGGCATTGGTTGTCCGGGCGAGGATGGCCATGACGCGCATGCTGTCGACATCGACCATCATCTCGAAGGCGCGGGAGTAGAGGAAATCACCGACCAGCACGGCGGCCTCGTTGCCCCAGATATCGTTGGCCGTGCGCTGCCCCCGCCGCATGTCCGAGGCATCGACGACATCGTCGTGCAGCAGCGTCGCCGTGTGGATGAACTCGATGATCGCGGCGACGATGACATGGGCGCGACCGTCGTAGCCGGCGGCGCCGGCGGCGAGCAGGACCAGACGCGGCCGCAGGCGCTTGCCGCCGTTATCGACAATATAGCGCCCGAGCTGATTGATCAGCACGACGTCGGAGCGCAGGCGCTCGTGGATCGTCTCGTCGACCGCACGCATGTCGGTATCGACGAGGGCCTGAATCGCCTGGAGTTGCATGGGCTTACCCGGGAAAGGACGGACGCATGCTAGGAAGGGGCCTGCGGGGTGTCAAGAAACTCCGGCGCGGCCTTCCTCATGCCGCCGCCACACGTACCGCGGTAGGCGAGCACGCCAGGCTTCAGGCCACCATTGACCCACGATCGACGTTGACCCGCGGTCGCGCCGCGGCTACACTCTCGCGGCTTGATCAGGCGGCTTTGTGTGCCGCCCCCTAGTGAATTCGGGAGAGCAGGATGTACGCGGTCATCAAGACAGGTGGCAAGCAGTATCGCGTGGCCCCGGGCCAGGTGCTGCGAGTGGAACGAATCGACGCGGCCGAGGGCGATGCCGTGGAACTCGACGACGTCCTGCTCGTCGCCGACGGTGATGACGTGCGCGTCGGCACCCCGCGCGTCGAGGGCGGCAAGGTGGAAGCGAAGGTGCGCTCCCACGGTCGCCGGCGCAAGATCGAGATCATGAAGTTCAAGCGCCGCAAGCACCACCAGAAGCAAATGGGCCATCGCCAGCACTATACCGAGCTGGAAATTACCGGCATCAATGGTTGATCGGCAGGGCTGAGCGGCAGCTGAACGGAACGAAGGAGACAGGTCATGGCACACAAGAAGGCAGGCGGCAGTACTCGTAACGGGCGCGACTCACAGTCGAAGCGCCTTGGCGTCAAGCGTTTCGGCGGTCAGCAGGTCAGCGCCGGCAGCATCCTCGTGCGCCAGCGCGGCACCAAGTTCCACGCCGGGCCCTATGTCGGCGTCGGCAAGGACTACACGCTGTTCGCCCGCGCGGACGGCGAAGTACGGTTCACGCAGCGTGGCCCGAAGCAGCGCAAATACATCGAGATCGTGCCGCGCGCCGACGCCTGACCTGGCGGCGGAACGGCATGATCCTGCCCAGAACCCCGCCGCCGGCGGGGTTTTTTGTGGCCGGCAGGACAGCAAGCCATGAAATTCGTCGATGAAGCCCGCATCCATGTCAAAGCCGGTGACGGTGGTCACGGCGCGCTCTCCTTTCGGCGGGAAAAGTTCCTTCCGCGCGGCGGGCCCGATGGCGGCGACGGCGGTGATGGCGGCAGCGTCTGGCTGGTCGGCGACGAAGGCCTGGGCACGCTGGCCGACTTCCGCCACTCGCGCATGCACCGCGCCGAGCGTGGCGGCGACGGGGCCGGCAGCAACCGCACCGGCCGCGGCGGCGGCGATCTGGAGATTCGCGTCCCCATCGGCACGGTCGTGTTCGACGAGGCCACGGGCGAGACCATCGGCGATGTGACCGCTGACGGCGAGCGCCTGCTGGTGGCCCGCGGCGGCGGCCACGGACGCGGCAACACGCGCTTCAAGAGTTCGACCAATCGCGCCCCCCGACAGACCACCCCGGGCACCCCGGGCGAGGCGCGCGACCTGCGCCTGGAGCTGAAGCTGCTGGCCGACGTCGGGCTGCTGGGCTACCCGAATGCCGGCAAGTCGACCCTGATCGAGGCCGTTTCCGGTGCGCGCCCGCGCATTGCCGATTACCCCTTCACCACGCTCGTACCCCAGCTCGGCGTCGTGCGCGTGGGTCCGGATCAAAGCTTCGTCATGGCCGACATCCCCGGCCTCATCAGCGGCGCGGCCGAGGGCGCGGGGCTGGGCCTGCAGTTCCTGCGCCACCTCGAGCGCACGCGCCTGCTACTGCACGTCGTGGACGTGTTCACCACCCACGAGGGCGGTGATCCGGCGGCGGCCGCCCAGGCGCTGGTGACCGAACTCGACCAGTACTCCACGCGCCTCGCTGCGCGTGAGCGCTGGTTGGTGATCAACAAGATGGACCTGATCGCGGAAGACGAGCAGGAGGCCACGGTCGAGCGGATTACCGACGCGCTCGACTGGACCGGGCCGGTCTACCGCATTTCGGCGATCGCCGGCGTCGGTACCGATGCGCTGTGCCGTGACGTCATGGCGCGGCTGGAGCAAATCGCCGCCGAGCCGACACCTGCGGAGGACGCGACCGACGAGGACGGAGATGACTGGCCGTAATCGCCTCGCGCATGCCCGGCGCTGGGTGATCAAGGTCGGCAGCTCGCTGGTCACGGCCGGCGGGCGCGGCCTCGACAGCGCGGCCATCGCCGCCTGGGCCGGGGAACTCGCCGGCTTGCACCAGGAGAGGGCTGAGGTGCTGCTGGTGTCGTCGGGCGCCGTTGCCGAGGGCATGAGCCGGCTCGGCTGGCAGCGCCGCCCCCACGCCCTCAATGAGCTGCAGGCAGCAGCAGCGGTCGGGCAGGTGGGACTGGTCCACGCCTACGAAACCGCGTTCGATCAGCACGGCATCCGCACCGCGCAGATCCTCCTGACCCACGATGACGTCAGCAATCGACGGCGCTACCTCAACGCGCGCAGCACCCTGCGCGCCCTGGGCGAGTTGCGCGTGCTGCCCGTGGTCAACGAAAACGACACCGTGGCCAACGACGAATTCCGCTTCGGCGACAACGACACCCTGGCCGCGCTGGTGGCGAATCTGGTGGAGGCGGACGTGCTGGTGATCCTCACCGACACCGACGGCCTCTACGAGCGCGACCCGCGTACCGATCCCGATGCACCGATCATCCGCCACGCCACCGCCGGCGATCCGAAACTGACCACGATGGCCGGCGGCAGCGGCTCCACGCTCGGCCGCGGCGGCATGGCCACCAAGGTCGACGCCGCCGCACGCGCGGCCCGCTCCGGCACGGCCACGGTGATCGCGCCCGGCAGCGAGATGCGCATCCTCGAGCGGCTGCGCCAGGGCGAAGAGCTGGGCACACTGCTGGAGCCACAGCAGGAACCGCTGATGGCGCGCAAGCGCTGGCTGGCCAACCAGCTGCGCGTGCGCGGGCACCTGACGCTGGATGCCGGCGCCGCCCGCGCCCTGCGCGAGGGCAACCGCTCGCTGCTGGCGGTCGGCGTGCGCGCGGTCACCGGCACCTTCCAGCGCGGCGAGGTCGTCGCCTGCATCGACCCGGA
>CAZJGZ010000009.1:0-8644 GCA_964545695.1 uncultured Ectothiorhodospiraceae bacterium
CTCGGGTCGTGCAATCGGTTGCCGGTGGTGCGCCAAGCCATGTGCGCGCTGCGCATGCATGCGGCCCTAGGTTTGCGCATTGCCGGCGCGCGCCGCCTTTTCGTCATGCCCGGAGCGGCCGCTGCGGCGATCAAGCTCGGCCAGGATCTGATCGACCGACAGACCGCGCGCCACGAGCAGTACCAGCGTGTGGTACCAGAGATCGGCAATCTCGTGCACGAGTTCGTCATCGCTGCCACCCTTGCCGGCGATGATGGTCTCGCCCGCTTCCTCGCCGATCTTCTTGAGAATGGCGTCGGGTGCATTCGCCAGCAGCGACGCCGTGTACGAACTCGCGGGATCGACACCGACACGACTCGCAAGGGTCTGCTCGAGGTGGTGGAGACTGTCCTGATTCACGCGCTATCGCCCACTGGCAACCGGATCACGAAGAGGTTTCATCGTAGCACAGGGACGGATTGCCAGCGGGACCGCACCGCAATCCCGGATCGCGAAAGTTCGCTCCCAGGCCCCGATCGCCGGAAACGCTCACCGAACGACAATCCCGCGCGCCGCCATCTCGGCCTTGGCTTCGGCGACGGTGTATTCCGCGAAGTGGAAGATGCTGGCAGCGAGCACGGCATCGGCATGCCCTTCAAGGATGCCCGCGCAGAGATGATCCAGATTCCCGACTCCACCCGAGGCGATGATGGGCACGGACACGGCGTCACTGATCGCGCGGACGAGTCCGACATCGAAACCGGCGCGGGTGCCGTCGCGGTCCATGCTGGTGACCAGCAGTTCACCGGCACCGGCGGCGACCATGCGCTGGGACCACTCGATGGCATCGATGCCCGTGTGACGGCGCCCACCGTGGGTGAAGACTTCCCAGCGAGCGGGCGCCACGCCGGCCTGCTTGGCGTCGATGGCGACGACGATCGCCTGCGATCCTACCCAGTCGGCGGCGCGCGCCACCAGGTCGGGATCGTGCACGGCAGCGGTGTTGATCGATACCTTGTCGGCGCCGGCGTTGAGCATGCGCCGGACATCATCGACGCTGCGGATACCACCACCGACCGTCAACGGGATGAAGACCTGCTCGGCCACCTGTTCGACCACCTCGACGATGGTGTCGCGCTCGTCGGCGGAGGCGGTGATATCGAGGAAGGTCAGTTCATCGGCGCCGGCCTCGTCGTAGCGCCGCGCGGCCTCGACCGGATCGCCGGCATCACGGATCTCGGCGAAGCGCACGCCCTTGACGATGCGACCGCCGTCGATATCCATGCACGGGATGACGCGCTTGGCGAGAGCCACCGGCTACCAGCCTCCCGAACGACGGAATTGCAACGCATAGTTATCAGCGAGTTGTTGCGCCTCGGCCAGATCGATCGCCCCCTCATAGAGCGCCCGGCCGATGATCGCCCCCTCGATGCCCGACTCGGCCGTTTCGGCCAGGCGGCGGACGTCCTCCAGGCTCTTCATGCCCCCCGAGGCGATGACGGGCACTTCGGCCGCCCGGGCGATGCGCACGGTTGCCTCGACGTTGACGCCCTGCAACATGCCGTCGCGACCGATGTCGGTGTAGATGATCGCCGACACGCCCGATGCCGCGAAACGCTTGGCGAACTTGACGGCATCGATATCCGACGACTCGGCCCAGCCCTCGACGGCGACCCGGCCATCGCGGGCATCGAGGCCGACGATGATCTGGCCGGGATACTTTTCACACGCAGCGCCCACAAAATCCGGATCGCGCACGGCCTGGGTGCCGATAATGACCCACGACACGCCGGCCTCGAGATAGGTGTCGATGGTCTCCATGTTGCGAATGCCACCCCCAACCTCGAGCGGCAGCTCGGGGAATTCGTTGCGGATCGCCGCGACCACCTCGGCATGACAGGGCTGCCCCGCGAACGCGCCGTCGAGATCGACCAGATGCAGACGGCGGGCACCGGCGTCGTACCAGCGCCGGGCCACAGCCACGGGATCGTCGGAGAAGACGGTGTCGTCCTCCATTCGCCCCTGGCGCAGCCGCACGCAACGGCCCTCTTTCAGGTCAATGGCAGGAATCATCAACATCGATCAGGCCCTCTCACGGTACGGATCCCAGGCAACGAAATTGGCCAGCAGGCGCAAGCCGGCAGTCGAACTCTTTTCCGGATGAAACTGGCAGGCGAACAGGTTGTCGCGCGCCAGTGCGCTGCAGAACTCATGGCCGTAATCGGTCATGCCCGTTGCCAGCTCGGCGTCGGCGGGTTGGGCATAGTAACTGTGGACGAAATAGAAGCGCGTGCCATCGGCGATGCCGTCCCACAGCGCATGCGCGCTCGCCTGGCGCACGATGTTCCAGCCCATGTGGGGAATCTTCAGGCGCCAGCCATCGGCATCGACGCGTCCATCGGCAAACCGGCGCACGCGCCCCGGGATGATGCCCAGGAAGTCGGTGCCGCCGCCCTCCTCGCTGTGCTCCAGCAACACCTGCAGCCCCATGCACATGCCCAGGAACGGCCGCGACCGCGCGGCCTCCAGCAGCGGCGCCTGCAGTTCGTGCCGCACCAGCGCGCGCATGCAATCGCGTGCCGCGCCCTGCCCCGGAAACACCACGCGATCGGCAGCGACGATATCGGCTGCGCGATCCGTCACCCGCACGCGGGTACGTCCGGGCGCAACATGCTCAAGCGCACGGGCGACCGAGCGCAGGTTGCCCATGCCGTAATCGACGACCGCGATCGTGCTCATGCGCGGGTGCTCAGAGCGAACCCTTGGTCGACGGGGTCGCCCCGGCCGCCCGCGGGTCCACCTCGACCGCCAGCCGCAGGGCGCGTCCGAACGCCTTGAACAGGGTCTCGATCATGTGATGCACGTTGTCGCCCCGCAGTACATCCATGTGCAGCGTGCAGCGCGCGTGGTTGGCGAACCCCTGGAAGAACTCGCGCACCAACTCGGTATCGAAGTCGCCAACCCGCGGGCGATGGAAGCTGGCGTGGAAGAACAGCCCCGGGCGCCCGGAGAAGTCGAGCACGACGCGCGCCAGCGCCTCGTCCAGCGGCACATGGGCACAGCCGTAGCGCTGGATGCCGGTGCGCTCGCCGAGGGCCTGATCCACGGCCTGGCCGAGCACGATGCCGGTATCCTCGACCGTGTGATGGGCATCGATGTGCAGATCACCATCAGCGGCCACGGTCAGATCCAGCAGGCCGTGGCGGGCAATCTGCGCCAGCATGTGCTCGAAGAACGGCACGCCGACGCGCAGATCCTGCGCGCCGGTACCATCGAGATCGACGCGCGCACGAATGCGGGTTTCGAGCGTATCGCGGCTGACTTCTGCAACCCGGCCGGTCATGGCCATCCCCTTTGCTGGCGAAAGCGTGATGATATCAGGCCGGCGGCGGCACGCGGAGATGGAAGGTGACCGGGCCATCATTGGTCAGGCTGACCTGCATGTCGGCACCGAAGCGGCCGGTTGCCGTAACGACCCCCTGCGCCCGCACAGCCTGCACCAGCGTATCGAACAGCCGCTGCGCGTCGGACGGATCGGCCGCTGGCGTGAAACTCGGCCGTGCGCCCTTGCGCGTATCCGCCGCCAACGTGAACTGGGGCACGAGCAGCACCTCGCCCTCGATGTCGGCAACGCTGGCGTTCATCCGGCCGCTGGCGTCGGCGAACACGCGGTAGCCGACCAGCCGCTGCGCCAGGCGCTCGGCGCGAGCTTCGTCGTCGCCGCGCTCCGCCGCGACCAGGACCAGAATGCCGCGACCGATACTCGCGACCGGGCAATCCTCGACCCGGACCTCGCCGTGGCTGACCCGTTGCAGCAGGGCAATCATCAGCGCCGCCGGTGGGCAAAGCGATCCGTGGCGCGGATCAGGGCGTCGGTCATGGCCGGCTGTCGACCGGCGTGGCCGGCGGCCTCGATGATCTCCAGCTCGGCGCCCGGCCACCGGGCCGCCAGGGTAACCGCCTGCTCGACCGGACACACGAGGTCGTGACGGCCATGCACGATCACGGCCGGAACATGACCCAGGGCCGCCGCTGTCGTCAGCACTTCGTCCGCCTCCAGCCAGCAATCATGCGTGAAGTAGTGGCAACCGATGCGGGCCACGGCCAGCGCCGCATGGCACGGCGCGTTCGCGTTGTCGGCGGCGGGATCCGGCTGCAGCGTGGCGGCCCGCATTTCCCACAGCACCCAGGCGCGAGCCGAGGTCATGCGGGCGATGTCATCCTCGCCGAACAGCCGGCGGCAGTGGGCCGCAAGCGGTGCATCGCGCTCGGCCGGCGTCAGCGGTGCGACGAATTCGGCCCAGGCCTCGGGCAGCAGCCGGCGGGCGCCGTCGCCGTAGAGCCAGGCGACATCGCGCGGGCGGCCGAGGAAGACACCGCGCAGGAATACCCCATCGACACGCCCGCCATGGCGGCCGGCATAGAGAATCGCCAGCGTGGCCCCCCAGGACCCACCCAGCAGGTACCAGTGGTCGATCGCCAGATGCTCGCGAATCCGCTCCATGTCGGCGAGCAGATGCGCCGTCGTGTTGCTCGCCAGCGAGCCATGCGGCAACGACTGACCACAACCCCGCTGGTCGAACAGCACGACGCGGTAGTACTCGGGATCGAACAGACGGGCGTGCCAGGCGGCGCTGCCTGCACCCGGCCCGCCATGGATGACCAGCACCGGGTGTCCATCCGGGCGCCCGAACTCGGCGACGTGGAGGACATGGCCATCGCCGACCTCGATCGAATGCTGGACAAAGGGCTCGGTACCCGGGTATAGCTCACGCATGGTTCGTTATGCCGGTACTGCAAGGGGCGGACGGTTTCATGAGCGCATCGTCGACCACGCCTCCCGCGGGCGCAAGGCCGGGTTGCAGGATGGCGGGACAGACTCTCCAGACCTACGATTTGTCGGTTTGGACCTATTTACACGTCAGTCTGCACCTACAGCAATTGTCCGATCAGCCTACGAATGATTGTCCGCCTGTACCACGCGAACTCACGCCAACAGCGTGAGAGGATACATTCGTGCCAAGGATGGCGCCCACGGATGGTGCTCGGGACGGGCAATCCGGCCGTGAGGGAGGGGCCGGTGGAGTAGCGTGTGGTCATTGATGACCGCCGGGCAGGAAGCCCTGGACCAGGCGACACCTGCGTCCTCATCACCATTCGCCAGGGAACGGTCGGCCCGATCCGCGCGGTGGATCGGGCTTTTTTTTGTTCACCTCATGCCTGTCCGGATTCGGCCGTCCGCGCCCCCGTGCGCCGGAAGCGGCGATAACTCCACATGTACTGCTCCGGGCAGAGCGCGATGCAGCGCTCGACATCGCGATTGACGGCGGCGGCGGCGCGTTCATCGTCGGGGTCGGCCACCTCGGGCGAGGCCGGCAGCAGATGCAGACGGAAGCCACCCCCGCGCGGCAGGCGCTCCATGACGCAATGGATCACCGGCCCCTGCCCGCTCCGGGCCAGCCGCGACAGCAGCGTCATGGTCCGCGCCGGCTGGCCGAAAAAGGGCGCGATCACGCCGTGGCCATGCCGCGGGGCTTGATCCGGCAGGATACCGATGGTCTCGCCGCGCCTGAGCGCCTTGTGCAGGGCGCGGATGCCGCGGCCATCGGTGGGAACCAGAGTCGCCCCCGTGCTTTGACGCCCGGTCTTCATGATCGACTCGAGCGCAGCCAGTCGGGGTGGCCGATAGAGCGCTGTCAGCGGAACCTCCTGGGCCAGCCAGGAGCAAACGAGCTCCCAGCAACCGATGTGCGGGCTGACGAAGATGATGCCGAGCCCCTGATCGCGCGCCTGACGCACCTGTTCGAAGCCGTGGACTTCGCGCACGGCCGCATGCAGTTCCGCGGGGGAGCGGGTCCAGACCCAGGCGCTGTCCGTCAGCGTCTGTCCCAGATGCATGAGGCTGAGTCGGGCGCGACGCCGGCGCTCGGCCGGGTCGAGGTCCGGGTAGCAGCGCGCAAGGTTGGCGCGGGCCGTGCGCTTGGCGGGGTTGGGCAACAGCCACAGCATGGCGCCGATACCGAGGCCGGCCACACGCCCCAGACGCAGGGGCAGACGACCGATGCCGCGGACCACGAGGCGCAGCAGTATGGTCATCATGCGCGTGACTCCCGGTTCGCCTTTCGCTTGTTCAGGCCCTTGTAGGGCGAGGTCTCGCCGTCGGGGCGGGTCCGGAACAGGCGGAAGGTCCACAGGTAGGCTTCGGGGCGACGCCGGATGGCGCGTTCGAGCGCCGCGTTCATGGCCGTGGCATCCGCCTGATCGTCACCACTCGGGAAGTTCTCCAGGGTGGGCAGCAACATGATCTCGTACCGCCGTGCGCCCGGATCATAAAACGCCACCATCGGTACAACGACCGTGTTGCCGACGCGGGCCAGCCGCGACAGCGTCGCCAGGGTCGCCTTCTGGTGGCCGAAGAACGGCGCGAATACGCTGTCGCGCTGGCCGAGATCCTCATCGGGCATGTAATAGAACACGGTGCCGCGACGCAACGCACGCAGGACGGGCCGCAGGCCATCATCGCGCGCGAACAGTGCCCCGTAGCGGGCGCGCGTGCGTGCGATCAACCAGTCGGCCACGGGGTGTCCCATGGGGTTGAACATGGTCGACATCGCGAAATGCTGCGTCAGCGCGGCACCCCCGAAATCGACGGCCACGGTATGCGGGTTGAGCAGGATCACCGAACGCCCGGCCTCGACATGGCGGCGAACGATATCCAGCCCGCGGAACGAGCACTCGCGCTGACCGAAGCGGCCCTTGCGGTCCCACCAAAGACGCGGCAGATCCACCAGCGCACGGCCGAAGGCATGGCAATGCCCGCGCACAAGATCGTCGCGCTCGCGCTCCGACTGGCGCGGAAAGCACAGATCGACGTTGATCCGCGCAATCCTTCGTCGGCGGTCGGCAAAGCGATAGTTGAGTTCGCCGAGGCCTTTGCCGATGGCGTCACGCAGCGCCTGCGGCAGCAACAACAACAGGCTGAGCACGCCGATGCCCAGCCACGCCGGCCAGTAGCGCGGATGCAGCAGGCCGGCATGGAATGCGGGTACGGCGCGCCGACTGTGGTCTGGCTGTTCCCGGGAGGTCATTGGTTCGCCTTCTTCTGCAGTCGGCGCAGGAACACCTGCATCTCCTTGGCGGCCTGTTTGTCGCCGCCGCTCTCGGCCGCTTCGATGCCGGCGCGCCAGGCATCGGCGGCGCCCGCGGGGTCGTCCGCCTGTTCGAGGGCGCGCCCGAGCGCCTTCCATGCCGCGGAGTAGGCCGGGTCCTGCGTGACCGCCGCGCGCAGGTGCTCTGCCGCCGTCACGGGATCCGCCTGGCCAAGATATTCGTTGCCCAGCGAGAACCGCAGCAATGGGCTGTCCTGGCCGCGGGCGAGCATGGCTTCAAGGCTTTCGATACGACTCACTCTCTGCCTCCATCGGGTTTTCCGCCACAACGGCGTCGGTCGTCGGCCGATCCCAGAGCCCGCGGCCCGAATACAGGACCAGCGCCACCCAGATGCAGCCGAAGGTCACGGCATGGGTACTGGTGAACGCCTCGCCGAAGAACAGCACGGCCAGCAGCATCTGCAGGGTCGGCGTCAGGTAATTCAGCAGCCCGAGGGTTGCCAGCCTGAGACGCCGGGCAGCGCCCGCGAACAGGATCAACGGCGCCGCCGTGACCAGTCCGGCCGCAATCAGCAGGACGTCGAACGCCGGGTCGCCGGCACCCAGTGCACCGCTACCCTGCCACGCCAGCCAGCCGAGATAGAGCGCGGCCAGCGGCGCCAGCAGCGTGGTTTCCACGAACAGTCCGGACACGGCACCGACGGGCGCCATTTTACGCACCAGACCGTAGCCGCCGAACAGCAATGCCAGACTCAGTGCCACCCACGGCACGACACCCAGTTGCCACAGCATCCAGCCGACACCGAAAGCGGCCAGCGCAACCGCGAGCGCCCGCACCCGACCCAGCGTCTCACCCAGGACAATCCGCCCCAGGACCACGTTGATCAGCGGCGTGATGAAATAGCCCAGGCTGGCCTCGAGCACACGCTCGTTGGCCACGGCCCAGATGAAGATGACCCAGTTGACGGCGATCAACAGCGCCGACCCGGTCAGCGTCAGCACCATACGCCGGTCGGCGAATGCCGCGCGAACCTGGTGCCACTGGCCGAGCAGGCTCAGCAGCAGCGCCGTAAAGACTACCGACCAGACAATCCGATGGCCCAGCACTTCCACCGGTGGCACCGCTTCCACCGCCTTGAAGTAGAGCGGCAACAGCCCCCAGAGCCCGAACCCCATGACCGCCAGGGCCACGCCGGTGGTGGTCTCGCGCGAGACGGGTTCGCGCGCACTCACCGGCGCCAGAATGCCGGCGTGAGCAGCACCAGGACCGTAAAGATTTCCAGGCGACCGAGAATCATGGCGAACGCCAGCACCCACTTCGCGGGGTCGGAGATGTCGCGGAAGTGCGGTGCGACCTCACCCAGTCCCGGGCCGAGGTTGTTCAGGGTCGCCGCCATGGCGGAGAACGCGGTTACCTGGTCGAGCCCGGTGGCGAGCAGGATCAGCATGCCGATGACGAAACAGAGCACGTACGCGGCAAAGAATCCCCACACCCCCTGGATCACGCGATCATCGAGGGCGCGGCCGCCGACCTTGACGGCGACCCGGGCGTTGGG
>CAZJGZ010000009.1:8744-40110 GCA_964545695.1 uncultured Ectothiorhodospiraceae bacterium
CCGATACTGGCGTCGTAGGTGGAGAAGCCGCCGATGGCCACCGTCGAGAAGCTGTGACCGATGGCATCGAACGGCGTCATGCCGGCCGCCCAGTAGGCCACGGCGCAGGCGACGGTCAGGCCGAGATAGATGTTCCACAATGCCTTCGCGGTTTCGGCAATGCGCGGCGTCAGCTTGCTGTCCTTGACCGGCCCCGGGAACTCCGCACGGTAGAGCTGCATGCCGCCGATGCCGAGCATGGGCAGAATGGCGACTGCGAGCACGATGATGCCCATGCCGCCCATCCACTGCAGTTGCTGGCGATAGAAGCGGATGCCCTCGGGCAGGTTCTCGATACCCACCAGCACGGTGGAGCCGGTCGTGGTCAGCCCCGAGATCGCCTCGAAGGCCGCGTCGGTGACCGAAATGACGGGTTGCTGGGCCAGGTACAGCGGGAGTGCACCGGCAAGCCCGAGGACCGACCAGAACAGGGCCACGACCAGAAAGCCCTCGCGCAGTCGCAGTCCCTGGCGCGAGCGTGACGCCGGCAACCAGACCACACCCCCCACCACCAGCAGAATGATGGCCGCAACCAGGAATGCACCGGCCGTACCGTCCGCATACCACCACGACACCCCCATTGCCGGCAGCATGGTGAAGCTGAACAGCATCAGCAGCAGACCGAGGACCTTCTGGACGACCATCAAATGCATGGGATCAACGACATCCGTGAGGCGACGGCAGGGAACGCGGTTGCGTGCGGCAAGTGGGCGGCAGATGCATGGGCGTCAGATGAAGGTCACACCGACCTGGAACAGTTTCTCGATGTCCGGGATGCGCCGCTTGTCGACGAGGAACAGGATCACGTGATCCTCGGCATGGACGATCACATCATCATGCGCGATCTTGACCTCGTCACCACGCACGATGGCGCCGATCGTGGCGCCCTTGGGCAGCGGGATCTCGCAGATGCGCCGGCCGACCACGCGCGAGGTGTGGCGATCGCCGTGGGCGATGGCCTCGATGGCCTCGGCCGCCCCGCGGCGCAACGAGTGGACCGCGACCACGTCGCCGCGGCGAACGTGCGCCAGCAGCGAGCCGATGGTCACCTGCTGGGGCGAGATGGCGATATCGATCACGCCCGATTCCACCAGGTCGACATACGCCGGGCGATTGATCAGCGACATGACCTTGGTTGCGCCCATGCGCTTGGCCAGCATCGCCGACAGGATATTGGCTTCATCGGCGTTGGTCAGCGCGCAGAAGACATCCATGTCCTCGATGTTCTCCTCGAGCAGGAGCTCGCGGTCGGCGGCGTCACCGTGGAGTACGACGGTATGCTCGAGGTTCTCGCACAGCCACTGCGCACGCGTCGCATCGCGCGCGATGATCTTGACGTTGACGTTCTTCTCCAGCCGCTGCGCCAGGTTCTTGCCGATGTTGCCGCCGCCCGCGAGCATGATGCGCTTGACCGGCTTGTCCACTCGGCGCAGCTCCGACATGACCGCGCGGATGTCCTTCTGGGCGGCGAGGAAGAACACCTCGTCATCGGCCTCGATCACCGTGCTGCCGGTGGGGATGATCGGCGATCCCTGGCGATAGATGGCGGCCACCCGGTTGTCCACCTTGGGCATGTGCTCCTTGAGCGTGCGCAGCTCGTGACCGACCAGCGGCCCGCCGTGGAAGGCGCGCACGCCGACCAGCCGCACACGGCCATCGGCGAAGTCGAGTACCTGCAGTGCCCCCGGGTTCTCGATCAGGCGGCGGACATAGTCGGTGACGATCAGTTCGGGGCTGATCAGCACGTCGATCGGGATCGCCTCCTGGACGAACAGCTGCTTCTCGTTGAGATAGGCCTGGCGGCGCAGGCGCGCGATCTTGGTCGGGGTGTGGAACAGCGTGTACGCGATCTGGCAGGCGATCATGTTGGTCTCGTCGCTGCTGGTGACCGCGAGCACCATGTCCGCATCTTCCGCGCCAGCGCGGCGCAGGATGTCCGGGTGGGAGGCAACGCCCTGGACGGTACTGATGTCGAGTTTGTCCTGGAGCTGTTGCAGGACCGTCGCATCGGTATCGACAACGGTGATGTCGTTGTCCTCGCGCGACAGGTTGTGGGCAACGGACGAGCCGACCTGGCCGGCGCCGAGAATGATGATTTTCATAACGCGATTGTCAGCGACGCCCGGCAGGAGTGCACGGGGCGATTGTAGGCGGCTGAAGGCCGGGGTCCAACCGCCATTCCGCCCGGGTATGCACAAATCGCCGCAAACCGGCGGCTCGACGCCACGGCTACTGCCGGCTGCGGGTGTGGTCGATGCCGAGGTTCCGCAGCTTGCGGTAGAGGTGGGTGCGCTCCATACCGACCCGTTGCGCCAGCTCGCCGATGCGGCCGCCCACGATGCGCAACTGATGCTCGAAATAGGCCCGCTCGAAGGCATCCCTCGCTGCGCGCAGCGGCAACTCCAGCGGTAGCCGCATCGCGGTCGCGGGCGGCACCGGCGGCGGGGTCGCGGCCAGCGCCGCGTCGACTTCCTCGACGTCGACTTCCGTGCCTTCCGCCATCACCAGGAGCTGCTGCACGACGGCCTCGAGCCCGGCGATGTTGCCCGGCCAGTCGTGATGCAGCAGACGGTTCTGCACCGACACGGGGAAATGCCGGTAGGGCAGACCGTGATGCTCCACCAGCCGGTCGACGATATGACCGACCAGATCCGGTACGTCCTCGGCATGCTCGCGCAACGGCGGCACTTGTAGCGATACGGTCAGCGCCTGCAGCAGATCGGCGCGGAAGCTGCCACGTTCGATGAGGGTCTCGAGATGTTCACCGGTGATCGCAATCAGGCGTGGTTCGCTCGCCGGTGTCGACGCCCCGAGTGTGCTGGCGAGGCGAGCCTGCACGGCGGCATCGAGCTCGGCGATATCGTTGAGAATCAGGCTGCCGCCGACGGCCGCCTGCCATGCACCATCGGTGCCGAAGAGCGCGTCGCCGACCTGGCTTACACCGATGGCGCCGACATCAACTTCCACGCACCGCATGTCCGACCGTGCGCTGCCGGCATGGACCAGCCGGGCAACGATATGTCGACCCGAGCCGGGCTCGCCGCGCACCAGCGCGGGTGCGGAGGTCGCGGCGACGCGCTCGACCCGCTCGCGCAGATTCGCGATGACCCGGCTGGTTCCGATCAGTTCCGGTGCCGGCTTGTTGCCGCGCGGCATGCCAGTGGCGATCTGTGGTTCCTCGGCCAGCACGTTGCGCACGGTGAGCAACAGCTTGGTCATCGACAGCGGCTTTTCGACAAAATCACGCGCGCCGAGGCGGGTCGCCTCGACCGCGGTTTCGATCGTGCCGTGGCCGGACATCATGATGACGGGAAAGGGCTCGCGCTGCTGCTGTCGCCATTCCTGCAACAGGGTGATGCCGTCGGTGCCCGGCATCCAGATATCCAGCAGCGCGAGATCGGGCGTGGCGTTGTGACAGGCCCGGCGTGCGCTCTCGGCGTCCGGCGCGACGCTGACCGCATAGCCCTCGTCCTCGAGGATTTCGCATACCAGATCACGAATATCCGGTTCATCATCCACCACCAGAATGCGACTTCCGCTCATGGGTCGACTCCCGTCGGCACCGGGTGATCCGCCAGCGGCAGTTCGAGGGTGACGCATGCGCCGCCGCCCGGGATGTTCCCGGCATGGACGCGACCACCGTGCTCCTCGACGATCTTGTTCACGATCGCCAGTCCCAGGCCACTGCCGCGCGTCTTGCCGGTGGTATAGGGTTCGAACAGACGGTCCAGCAGCTCCTCGCGGATCCCCGGGCCAGCGTCACACACGCACAGGCGTACGCGCCTGGCCTGTTCCTCGGTCACTACCTGCGTACTCAGTGTCACTACCTGCTCCGGCTGGTCGCGCTGGGCCTCGAGCGCATTCTTGATGAGATTGTGCAGCACCTGGCGCAGGCGCGAACGGTCGGCATTCAGGGTCGGCAGGTCCGCGGCCAGATCGGTCTCGACACGGCTGCTGGAATCTTCGCTGCGGTACATCTCGGCCACCTCGCGGACCAGTGCATTGAGGTCCAGGCGCGTGAAGTCGGCCGCCGGGCTGGCCGCATAATCGGCGAAGGCACGGACCATGCCCTTGAGCGCGTCGACCTGCTCGATGATGGTCCACGTCGAGCGATCCAGTACTTCGGCTTCCGCAGCGGGGAGCTTGTCGAGCAGTTTGTGGCGCATGCGCTCTGCCGACAACTGGATCGGCGTCAGCGGATTCTTGATTTCGTGGGCCAGGCGGCGGGCCACCTCGGCCCACGCGGCCTCGCGCTGCGCCCGCACCATCGCACTGACATCATCGAACACGATGACCCAGCCGCCGGCGAGATCCTGCCGATCCGGCAGGCGTGCGCCGCGGCAGATGATGATCTGGCGGTCCTGCGGTGTGCCCGCCCGCCCCGGCAGTTCGAATTCCTCGCGCCATTCGGTCGTACCCTGCTCGATGTGCGGCAGGACCACATTGAGGAACTGGCCGAGCGGCGGGTGATCCGACGCCAGATCGGTCAGGCGTCGGCCCGTGCGCGGTGCGAGCGGCGTACCGAGGATGCCTGCCGCCGCGTCGTTGGCGGTGTAGAGCGTACCGGCCGCGTCGATGGTCAGCACGCCGGTCGAGATGCGTTCGAGCACGGCCTGCAGGTAGGCGCGCTGACTCTCGACCTGCAACCGGCTCGTGCGTGCCTGATCGCGCGCATGACGGAGCCGGCGCGTCATCTCGTTGAACGAGCGCACGACGAAGCCCAGTTCGTCGCGCCCGGAGGCCGGCAGCCGGGTGGTGTAGTTGCCCTCGGCGACGGCGCGAGTGCCCTCGGCCAGGCTGTGGATCGGCAGCATCAGACGGCGCGCGGCGAAGAATGCCGCCCATACCGCGGTCAGCACCGACAACAGCAGCACCAGCGACAACGTCAGGATGTAACTGGTCTTCAGCGGATCGCGCAGGAACACGAGTTCGCGATAGCCACCCACGGCGTCCTGAACCCGACTGGCCAACCGATGGATATCGCCGGGCACCGGATAGAGCGCCTCGAGCATCAGCCAGTCCTCGTCCACCGCGATGCCGGTACCCGTGCCGGGCATGAGGGGTACGACCACGCGAATGTGCATCTGGTCATCACGCTCGGGATCAAGCCCGGCGTAGCTCTCGCCAGCGCGCACCCGCTCGACGACATCGAGTGGCAGCCTGCCCTCGTGCAGACCGGTGCGATCGCCGCGCCGACTGCTGGCCACGAGTACACGGTCCTCGCCGTGGAGTGCCAGACGGCTCGCGTCCACTTCGATGCGCAGGTCATGCAGACGCTGGCGCAGTGCGTTCCGTGGACGGGACCAGTCGACGCGCTCGACCAGGCGCTCGCTGTCGCGGCGCAAGCCGCGGGCGTGCAGATCCAGCGATTCCACCGACAGCGCCAGCGCATCGTCGAGCGCGTGCTCGACATCGACATCGAACCAGGAGTCGATACCCGAGCGGATGAACTGCACGGAGAACGAATAGACGATCGTCACCGGTACCAGCGCAAGCACGACAAACATGAACACCAGCCGCGCCGTGAGCCGGGCGCCCGCCGCGCGCCGACGGAACTGGCCCACCAGGTTCCAGGTATTGATGCCGATGAGCAGGGTGATGAACACGAGGCCGAGTGCATTGAGCAGCAGCAGCGGCACGTAATAGCGGCCGAAACGCTCGATATCACCGGCGAAATCGGCCAGCAGATAGAGTGACAGCAGAAGCAGCACGAACAGGGCGACCATCGGCCAGGCCCGATTGGCAATGCGCCGCATCAGTCGAACGACCATGTCATCCAGTCCGTCTGCAGGCGCCAGCCAGGAAATACCAGCGCGGCGGGACGCAGCGCCCATGGCAGCGCATCACGGCGCAGGCGCATGCGGGCGCGGCCGTGGTAGCGCGCGGGATCGGTAATCACGACGGCATCGATGACCGGAAAATCGATGCCGCGCCCGATGAAGTCGAGCGCACTGCGGGCACGATGGAACCCGCGACGTTCGCCGGTGCGCGGATTGGTCACGACATACTGTCCGCTGAGTTCGTGATACTCGAGGTGCAGATCGCGGCTGATCGTGGCGATGTCGGCATCGAGCCACCAGCCGCGCTGGCGAAAGACCTCGACCTCCAGCGTGAAGGTCAGCGCCACGCCGCCGGCCAGCGCCTCCCGCGCGCGAGTGCTCAGATCCAGTCGCGCGACGGCATCGAGACGATACACATCGTCAATGAGGCGGACATCGACATGGCGCAGGTCGAAGCGCCCCGTCTCCGTGCCCTCTGCCGCCAGCGCGGGCGCGCCCGGGAGCAGCAGCGCCAGCGCCAGCCCCTGGATCCACCGCCGCACCATGCCGACGTCAGCCGCAACGGAGTGCGGCCCGCGGTCGGCACACCGGTCAGGCGCGGCGCAGGCAGGCATAGAAGAACCCATCCATCCCGTACTCGCCCGGAAGCACCTGCCGTCCCGGACCATCGGCACGCCCCCATTCCGCAACGATGGCTTCCGCCGAAGCGGAGCTTTCACGATCCAGGAATCGCCGGACGCGGTCGGCGTTCTCGCAGCGAAGTATCGAGCAGGTCGTGTAGACGAGCATACCGCCAGGCGCAAGCAGCGGCCATAGCGCGCCGAGCAGGGCATCCTGCGCCGTCATCAGCGCATCGATATCGCTCGGCCGACGCAGCAGGCGGATATCGGGATGGCGGCGGATCACGCCCGTGCCACTGCAGGGCACGTCGAGCAGGATGCGGTCGAAGGGTTGGCCATCCCACCAGGATGCGACATCGCCGGCATCCGCCACCTTGATCCGCGCCTGCACGGCCAGCCGCGCCAACCCGGTTTCCAGTTCGCCGGCACGGTCGGCATCACGTTCAACGGCCACCAGATCGCCGGGCGGGCCAAGCTCGGCAATGTGCCCGGTCTTGCCGCCCGGCGCGGCGCAGGCGTCCAGAACCCGGCAGCCGGACACCGGCATCAGCAGCGGAGCAGCCAACTGCGCGGCGGCGTCCTGGATGCTGACGTCACCGTCGGCGAAGCCCGGCAACGCATCGACCGGCACCGGCCGCGCAAGGGTCAGGGCGGCGGGGGCATGCGGGTGCGGCTCGGCTTCGATACCGACGGCCGTCAACCGTTCACGATACTGCGCAGTGGACTGACGGCCGGCATGTACGCGCAGCGTCATCGGCGCGCGGGCGGTCCCGCTGGCGGCGATGGCAGACCAGTCATCGGGCCAGTCACCCGCCACGCGCTCGGCCAGCCATGGCGGCCAGCCGTGATCATGGGCCGGGTCTCCGGTGCCGGCGAGTGCATCCGATTCGCGCAGGACGCGACGCAGAATGCCGTTTGCCAGGCCTGAGGCCCAGCCCTTGCCGAGTGCGCGGGTGGCGGCCACCGCGGCGTCGACTGCGGCATGCGGCGGCGTGCGCATGTCCAGGAGTTCGTACAGGGCGACGACCAGCAACGCCCGGAGATCCTGATCGCGGCGCTTCAGCGGCCGCTGCTGCCGGGCGGCGATCACCGGCTCCAGCCGGTACCAGTAGCGCACGGCACCGTAGGCGAGCTGCTGCACCAACGGGCCGTCGGCCGGCCCGGCGCGGCTGCGCGCATCGGCCACCGCGGCATCCAGGGCACGGCCATCGAGCACGGCCGCTACCGCGCGCGCCGCTGCGGCCCGTGGCGGCATCATGCGGCGTCCCGCCCCAGGCAGGCACCGGCGAGTGAGCGGGCCCGGGCAAAGTCGGCCGCCGCCATGGCCCGCCCGCCGGCCGCCTGCACCTCGAGCAACCGGAGTGTGCCGTCGCCGGTCGCCACATCGATGCCGCCGGCATCGGTCGCAACCACCGTGCCCGGAGCAACGGCATCATGGCCCGGGCGCAGTTCAGCCCGGTGGATACGCAGCGGCGCACCGTGCAGGGCCGTGTGCGCGACCGGCCAGGGCTGGAAGGCGCGCACGGCGCGTTCGAGTTCGACCGCCGGGCGCGACCAGTCCAGTTGCGCTTCGGCCTTGGTCAGTTTCGCGGCATGGGTCGCGGCGGCGTCGTCCTGGGGCTGGGCTGCCGCGAATGCAGCCGGCAGATCGGCCAGCACCGGCGTCAGCGCCTCCGCGCCCAGAACCGCGAGCTCGTCGTGCAGCGTGGCGGCAGTGGCCGTGGGCGCGATCGGCTGATGGGCACGCGCCAGCACCGGGCCGGCATCCAGGCCACGGGTCATCTGCATGATGCTCACCCCGGTCTCGGCATCGCCAGCGAGGATGGCACGGGCGATGGGTGCGGCGCCGCGCCAGCGCGGCAACAGCGAGGCGTGGACGTTGATCGCCCCGTGGCGCGGCAGCGCCAGGAGGTCGTCGGTGAGCAGCTGCCCGTAGGCGACCACGACCAGCGCATCGATCTCGCCCGCCCCGTCATCCTGCAGGTCATCGACCCGCAGACGCTCGGGCTGTCGCACCGGGATGCCCGCCGCCTCCGCAACCTCCTTGACCGGCGGCGCAGCCATGCGCCGGCCGCGCCCGGCCGGCCGATCCGGCTGGGTGATGACGCGCACGAGCGCATGATCGCTGGCCAGCAGCATGCGCAGCGTGGGGACGGCAAACGCCGGGGTACCAGCGAAGGCAATACGCAGCGGTGAGGTCACGGGCGCGATCAGCCGGCCTGGCGCTGGTCTTCGGCCGCGCGCCTGCGCTCCTTCAGCAGCCGCTTCTCGATCCGCTGGCGCTTGAGCCAGGACAGGCGATCGATGAACAGGCGGCCGTCGAGGTGATCGACTTCATGTTGTACGCAAGCGGCGAGCAGGCCCTCGGCCTCGAAACCCCAGGGCTCGCCGTCGCGGTCGAGCGCTTCGACGCGAACATGACCGTAGCGCCCGACCCGCTCCTGCACACCCGCGATCGAGAGGCAGCCCTCCTCCAGGACCTGATCGGAGCCGGCGTCGACAATACGGGGATTGATCAGAACCCGCGGCTGATCGCCGTCGGGCGAGACATCCATCACCACCACCCGCCGACGATCCCCGACCTGGGTCGCGGCGAGACCGATGCCGGGCGCGGCGTACATGGTCGCGAGCATGTCGTCGACCAGCGTGCGCACCGAATCATCCACTTCGGTCACCGGCTCGGCAACTTCCCGCAGGCGGCGATCGGGGTACTGCAGAATTTCCAATATGGCCATGAGTTCCAACCGGTAATTCGGGTAAATTTACAAGTTACGCTCGCAACATTATGATGCTCTGGGGAATAATAGAAAAACCCACACCCGGGTCATCAATCGCTGCGTCGATGGCCCATTCTGGACAATAATGCGCAGGAATTCACGGCGCGAGGGAGGCATCGGTGAGCATGACCCCACAGAATGCAGCCGGGCTCGGCAGCCCGGTTTTCTGGCTACTGGCACTCACCCTGCTGGTGGCTGGATGCGCAAGCACCGATGAACCGCAGTCCAGCGAAGAGGCAGCGGTCGAGCCGACCCGTGACGCCGCGCAGGAACCGGAAGCCGAAACTGCCTCGGCCACCGAGGTCACCGAACAGGATCTGCGCCCCGAACGCCCGACCCGTTATACCGTACGCGAGGGCGACACCCTGTGGGATATTGCCGCCCGTTTTCTGCGTGATCCGTGGGTATGGCCGGAAATCTGGAGCGTCAACCCGCAGATCACCAACCCCCATCTGATCTATCCCGGCGATGTCATTCGCCTGATCTGGGTCGATGGCGAGCCCCAACTGCATGTCGAACGCCCCGATGCCGAGCCGGGCGTGCGCAAGCTCGAGCCCGAAGTCCGGCGCCTGCCGCTCGACGAGGCCATCCCGACGATCCCGGCGGAGGCCATTCGTGGTTTCCTCAACCGCCCGCGCGTGGTCACCCCCGAGCAGATGGAGGCCTCACCCTACATTCTCGCCTCGCGCGAGGAGCGCGTGCTGATGGCGGCCGGTGACGAGGTCTTCGCCCGTGGCGTTGATCCGCAGGATTTCGGCCATTACATGGTGTATCGCCAGGGCGACCCGCTGGTCGACCCGGAAACCGGTGACACCCTCGGCTGGGAAGCCATCGAGACCGGTCAGGCGCGCGTGCTGGAACACGGCGATCCGGCCCGGCTCGTGCTGACCTCGAACGAGCGCGAAATCCGGCGCGGAGACCGGCTGCTCCCCATCGACGACTTCGTGCCGCCGACGCGCTACATCCCGCAGGTACCCGATCACGAGGTCGACGGGCGGATCATCGGGCTGTTCGATGCGCTGACCCAGGTCGCCACCAACCAGGTGGTCGTGATCAACCGCGGTACGGCGCAGGACATGGAGGTCGGTACCGTGCTCGGCATCGAGCAGGCGGGGGAGACGGTATCCGATCCCTTCGCCGACAGTCCCAACGAAGAGGTGCAGCTGCCCGATGAACGCGTCGGCGAGCTGATGATCTTCCGGACCTTCGACCGCGTCAGTTATGCGCTGATCATGTCGACCACCAAGACCGTGCGCATGCACGACCGCGTCACGCGGCCCTGACCGACGCGCGGTCCGCCGGCAGGCCATGGATGCGCGTGCTGAACGCTGGCTTCGACTGGTCCATGCGCCGAGCGTGGGCCACGCCCGACGGCGGCGCCTGCTCGCCGGCCTCGGTGACATCGACCGCATTGCCGGTGCTGCCACCGGCGAGTTGCGCGGCCTGGGCATCAGTGGCGAAGCGGCAGCCGTGCTCCGCGGTGACGAGTGCCCTGCCGGCCTGCAGGCCGATCTTGACTGGGCGGCGGCACCCGGCTGTCACCTGCTCACCCCCGACCACCCCGACTGGCCGCCCCGACTGTCCACCCTCGACGACATGCCGCCCGTGCTCTATGTCCGCGGCGACCCGGAGGTATTGCGTCAGCCGGCGCTCGCCATCGTGGGCAGCCGCAATCCGACACCGGCCGGCGCCGAGACCGCGCACCAGCTCGCCCACCATCTCGCCGCCGCCGGCCTGGTCATCGTCAGCGGGCTGGCCCATGGCATCGATGCCGCCGCCCACGAAGGCGCGCTCGCGGCCGGCGGGCTGACCGTGGCGGTGGCCGGCACCGGCGTCGACCGGGTCTATCCGGCGCGCCATGCCCAGCTCGCGCGGCGTATCGCCGACGAGGGAGCGCTGATATCGGAGCTGCCCATCGGCACGCCGCCCTCGCGTGCGGCCTTCCCGCAGCGCAACCGCATCGTGACCGGCCTGTGCCTGGGTACGCTGGTTGTCGAGGCCGCGGTCCAGAGCGGTTCGCTGGTGAGCGCCCGCCACGCCATGGAACAGGGCCGCGAGGTCTTCGCCATCCCCGGCTCCATTCACAGCCCGCTGGCACGCGGCTGCCATCGACTGATTCGCCAGGGCGCCAAACTGGTGGAAACGGCAGAGGACATTCTGGAGGAACTCGGCCCGCAGATCGCCACACCGACGCGGGGCGAGCCACGGGGCGCGGTGTCCGAAACCACCGCGAAGGACGGGCAGGTGCCGGATGATGCAGCGCCCGACCCCGAATACGCGCAGGTACTGGAGGCACTGGACTGGGAGCCGCGCGGGGTGGACGACATCGCCAGCCGCGCCGGACTCGGCCCCGGTGAGGTTGCCTCGATGCTGCTGCGGCTGGAACTCGATGGCGTGATCCGAACGGTGCCGGGCGGGCTGTACCAGCGGCGCTGAGACCGCCCGGTCGCGGTCCGAATGTTCCCCGCGGTGTGCACGGGCGGGTGACCCGTTGATCGATGCGGGCTAGACTGGCCGCCGCCCGGCCGCCACACAGCCGCGAATCACGGCCTTTCTTGCGGGCGATCGGGGCGCGCTACCGTGGGTGGCGATGATTTCTCAGCGCTGGGCGCGGCATCCGGACCATTGGCGGCCGGGCTCGGTCAGCACAGGCATGGCGAATCTCTATGAGCAAGAATCTGGTCATCGTCGAATCCCCGGCGAAAGGCAAGACCATCAAGAAGTACCTCGGCCGCGATTACGAGGTCATGGCGTCGTATGGCCATGTCCGGGATCTGGTACCGAAAGAGGGTGCGGTCGACCCGGAGCGGGGCTTCGCCATGCGCTATGACGTGATCGAGCGCAACGAAAAGCATGTCCAGGCCATCGAGCGCGCGCTCAAGAAGGCCGACCGACTCGTGCTCGCGACTGACCCGGACCGCGAGGGCGAGGCCATTTCCTGGCACCTGATCGAACTGCTGCGCGAGCGCGGGACACTCGGCGACACCACGGTTGACCGCGTGGTATTCCACGAAATCACCAAACGCGCGATCCAGCATGCCGACGCCCATCCGCGCGGGCTGTCGATGGAGCTGGTAAATGCGCAGCAGGCACGGCGCGCACTCGATTACCTGGTCGGCTTCAAGCTGTCGCCGCTGCTGTGGAAGAAGATTCGCCGCGGGCTGTCGGCGGGCCGCGTGCAGAGCCCGGCACTGCGCATGATCACCGAGCGCGAGAGCGAGATCGAGGCATTCGTGCCGCAGGAATACTGGAGCACGGAGGCGGATCTCACCAAGGACGACCAGGCGTTCACGGCCCGCCTGGTCCGCCTCGACGGCCACAAGGTCGAACAGTTCACGCTGACCGACAGTGATTCCGCGCATGGCGCGCGCGAACGCATCCTCGCCGCCGCCAACGGCGAGCTGCTCGCGGCATCGGTGGAGAAGAAGCAGCGCAAGCGCAATCCGGCGCCGCCGTTCACCACCTCGACGCTGCAGCAGGAGGCCTCGCGCAAGCTCGGGTTCTCGGCGTCGCGCACAATGCGCGTGGCCCAGCAGCTCTACGAAGGCATCGACACCGGTGAAGGCCAGGTCGGCCTGATCAGCTACATGCGTACGGACTCGGTGACGCTCGCCAACGACGCCCTCGATGAGTTGCGCGACCTGATCGCCGAGCGTTACGGCCCGGACAATCTCCCGGAGAAGGCGCGGCGCTACAAGACCAAGTCGAAGAATGCGCAGGAGGCGCACGAGGCCATCCGCCCGACTTCCGCCCGCCGCCTGCCGGAAAGCCTGCGCAATCGACTTTCGAGCGATCAGCATCGGCTCTACGAGCTGATCTGGAAGCGCACGGTCGCCTGCCAGATGATCCACGCGACCATGGACACGGTGGCCGTCGAGCTGACCGCCGGCGACGACCACGCGTTCCGCGCCAACGGTTCGGTCATCCGGCATCCGGGCTTCATCGCCGTGTATCGCGAGGACCGCGACGACAGCAAGGGTGACCCGGATGCCGACCGGCAACTGCCGGCCATCGAGGAAGGCGAGCGCCTGCCCCTGCACGATGTCCGCCTGGAACAGCACTTCACCGAACCGCCGCCGCGCTACACGGAAGCCAGCCTGGTCAAGGCACTCGAGGAGTACGGCATCGGCCGACCCTCGACCTACGCCTCGATCATCTCGACGCTGCAGGATCGCGAATATGTCGAGATCGAGAGCCGGCGCTTCTTCCCCACCGAGATCGGGCGTGTCGTCGCGCGCTTTCTGTCGAACCACTTCGGTTCGTACGTCGATTACGAATTCACTGCCCGCCTGGAAGACGAACTCGATGCCGTCGCCCGCGGCGAACAGGACTGGGTACCGCTGCTCGAACGCTTCTGGGACCCGCTGAGGGAGCGCATCGCAGAGAAGGAAGAGTCGGTTTCGCGCGAAGAGGCCATCCAGGCGCGCTATCTCGGCGACGACCCGAAATCCGGGCGGCCGATCAGTGCCCGCATGGGCCGCTACGGCCCGCTGGTGCAGATGGGCACGCGCGAGGACGAGACCAAGCCACGCTTCGCCGGCCTGCGCCCCGGACAGAAACTGGACACCATCACGCTCGACGAGGCCATCGCCCTCTTCCAGCTGCCGCGCGACCTCGGCGAGACCGAGGACGGCGAACCGATGCAGGCGAATATCGGCCGCTTCGGCCCCTATGTCCGCTTCGGCGATCGCTTTGTGTCGCTGCGCGGCGATGACGACCCCTACAGCGTGACCGCCGAGCGCGCGCGCGAACTCGTGCGCGAAAAGAAGATCGCCGATGCCAATCGCATCATCAACGTGTTCGAGACCGACGACGAGCGCATCCAGGTGCTGAACGGTCGCTACGGACCCTACATCACCGACGGCAACAAGAACGCGAGCGTGCCCAAGGATCGCGAACCTGCTTCGCTGACCGCCGACGAATGCCGGCAGATCCTCGCCGAGGCGCCGGAACGCAAGCGCGGCCGCAAGAAGGGCGCCGCCAAGAAGAAGGCCGCGGCGGCGAGCGACGCGACCACGGCCCGCAAGAAGACGGCCAGCAAGAAGAAAGCGGGCGCGAAGAAGAAGGCGACCAGCAAGAAGAAGGCCGCGAGCAAGAAGAAGGCCGCGAGCAAGAAGAAAGCTGGCAGCAAGAAAAAGGCGGCCGGCAAGAAGAAAGCCGCCGCTGGCGCGGCATCGGCAACGGGCTCGCGCAAGCGGGCCGCTGGTTGACACCGCTCGCCGTGTCCGGCACCAGCGATGACGACGAAAGCCGGGATATCGCGGACGCGTGCCGCGTGCTCGCCGCCGGCGGGATCATCGCGTACCCGACCGAGGCCGTGTTCGGACTGGGCTGCGATCCGGCCAACCGCGCCGCGGTGGAACGTCTGCTGGCGCTGAAACAGCGGCCGCTGGACAAGGGCCTGATCCTGATCGCCGCCAGCCAGGATCAGCTGCAACCATGGATTCTGCCGCCGGATGCCGCCATGCAGGCGCGGCTCGATGCCACCTGGCCCGGCGCCGTGACCTGGTTGCTACCGGCAGCGCCCGACTGCCCCGACACGCTGCGCGGACGGCATGACACGCTGGCAACCCGGGTGACGGCCCATCCACCGACGCAGGCGCTATGCCGGCACTGGGGCGGCGCACTGGTGTCCACCAGCGCCAACCGCGCCGGCGAGGAACCCGCCCGCGACAGCGCAGCCGTCCGGGCGATATTCGGCACCGCGGTCGCCCATGTGATCGACGGTCCCACGGGCGGCGCCACCCGTCCGACCCCGATACGCGATGCACGCAGCGGCGAAACCCTGCGTGACTGACCGACTCAGCGAAAGGCACGACAAGTAACCATGACCGAATCGATCCCGATCGCGGACATCGAGCACTGGCTGCAGCGCCTGCAGACGCGAATCTGTGACGCCCTTGAAGGATTCGAGCAGATCGAGGGACTCGACGGGCCCGGCTTCCGCGAGGACTGCTGGGACCGCCCCGGGGGTGGTGGCGGTCGCTCGCGAGTGCTGCGTGATGGCAGCGTCTTCGAGAGCGCGGGCGTCAACTTCTCGCATGTGACCGGCAGCGAATTGCCGCCCGCCGCCAGCAGCAGTCGACCGCACCTTGCCGGGCAGCCGTTCACGGCGCTCGGGGTATCGGTGGTGGTGCATCCGCGCAACCCCTACGTACCCACGGCGCACGCCAACGTCCGCTGCTTCGTCGCCGGCGACCCCGATGCGCCGGTCGACTGGTGGTTCGGCGGCGGCTTCGATCTGACGCCCTTCTACCCGTTCCGCAGCGACTGCGTCCACTGGCATCAAGCCGCACGGCATGCCTGCCGCGCGCTGGGTGGCGATACCTACCGCCGCTACAAGCAGTGGTGTGACGAGTATTTCCACATCCGTCACCGGGATGAGGCACGGGGGATCGGCGGGCTGTTCTTCGATGACCTGAACGAGCCGGACTTCGCCACCTGCCATACCTTTGCGCAGGATGTGGGCGACGGTTTTCTCAGCGCCTACCTGCCGATCATCGAGCGACGGCGGGCGCATGAGTGGGGCGAGCGCGAACGCGACTTCCAGCTGTACCGACGGGGGCGCTATGTCGAATTCAACCTGGTCTATGATCGCGGTACGCTGTTCGGCCTGCAGTCGGGTGGCCGCACCGAATCCATACTGATGTCACTGCCACCACTGGTGACCTGGCGGTACGACTGGCACCCCGAGCCAGGCACGCCGGAAGCCGCACTGTATGACGAATTCCTGCCCGCGCAGGACTGGCTTGGCGACGCAGCCGGAAACTGACAGGCATGCAGGCGCGGGCGCGCGTCGGCGGCCGCAACACCACAGCAACCACGGGAACCACACCATGAAGCCGATCGTCATCGTGGGCACCGGCCTTGCCGGTTACACCACGGCACGAGAGATCCGCCGCCACGACCCCGACACGCCAATGGTGCTCGTGAGCGCGGATGATGCCACCAGTTATTCGAAACCGATGCTGTCGACGGCCATGACCCGTGGCAAGAGCGCGGCCGACCTGGCCCAGGCCTCCGCCGACGCCATGGCCGAGCAATATGACGCCCGGGTGCTGCCGCACACCCGCGTCCGTGCGCTGGATGCCGATGCGCTGCAGGTCGAGCTTGATTCGGGCGAGAACCTGTCCGCCTCGGCGGTGGTGCTGGCGGTCGGTGCCGAGCAGATCGACCCCGGCCTCGCCGGCAATGCGGCGGACCAGGTGTTCGCCGTGAATGATCTGACGGCCTACGCCGAGCTGCGCACCGCCCTCACCGACGCCCACCGCATCGTCATTATCGGCGGCGGCCTGATCGGCTGCGAATTCGCCAATGACTGGCAACGCGCCGGCTACGAGGTGACCATCGTCGAGCCCCAGCCCTATCCGCTCGGCCGCATGCTGCCCGAGCTCGCGGGCAACACGCTGGCTGCGTCCCTCCGCGCGGAGGGCATCACCATCGCCACCGGGGCATTCGCCGAACGCGTCGAGCACGATGGCGACCAACTGGTGGTGCATGACAGCGCGGGCGGCACCCATGAGGCCGATGTGGTCGTGCGTGCCATCGGCCTGCAACCGCGTACCGAACTGGCCGCGGCCGCCGGCCTGGAAACCCGGCGCGGCATCGTCACCGACCGCCATCTGCAGACATCGGCGAGCGGCATCCACGCGCTCGGCGACTGCGCCGAGGTGGATGGCCTGGTCCTGCCCTTCATCATGCCGATCAACCAGTGCGCACGCGCCCTGGGTCAGACCCTGAGCGGGACACCGACCGCGGTCGAGTACCCGGTGATGCCCGTGATCGTGAAGACCAGCTGCTGCCCGATCCAGCTCTATGCGCCACCTGCGGACACGCCCGGCACATGGCAGGAAGAGGATGTCGAGGGCGGCGGCACCCGGTCGCTGTTCCGCGAGGCCGACGGCAATCTGCGCGGTTTCGTGCTCACCGGCGCGGCCGTGCGCGAGAAGGCCGAATGGGCGCGCGAGGTACCGGGCTACTTCGACAACCGCAACGGCGCCGCCTGAGTGCTTGCCCGAGCAAATCCAATCGCGTTATGCTAGTGGGTTCAATTCCGCAAATCCGGAGCCATCCCGATGCAGATCGCACAGAACACCGTCGCCGCCATTGACTACACCCTCAAGGACGATGCCGGCGAGGTGCTTGATTCGTCCGAAGGCCGCGAGCCGCTCAACTACCTGCATGGCGCGGGCAACCTGATCCCCGGTCTCGAGCAGGCGCTCGAGGGGTCGACCGAGGGCGACAGCCTCCAGGTCACGGTGTCGCCGGAGGAAGGCTACGGCACACGCAGCGAGGAGCTCGTCCAGGCCGTGCCCATGGACGCCTTCGCCGGCGTTGACGAGGTCGAGGCGGGCATGCGCTTCCAGGCCACCGACGATCAGGGCAACGTCCGCGTCGTGACCGTCACCGATGTCGCCGACGACCAGGTCACGGTGGATGCCAACCATCCGCTCGCCGGTCAGCAGCTGCATTTCGATGTCAGCGTGGTCGAGGTGCGCGAAGCCTCCAGCGAGGAAATCGAGCACGGCCACGTCCACGACGGTACCGAAGAACACTGAACCCGCCGAGCGAGGGCCGCCCCGGCCCTCGTGCAGGCTGGGCGGGCTGTCGCGACGGCTCGGGTCATGAAACGAGATTCACGACCCGAGCGGCGCGCGTCCCATTCTACTGTCCGCCCTCCTGCCCGGGACGCTCGACCCGGTCCGGGTGAGCGATGCGCAGCAGCAGAAATGCGAGGATCACGGCCGGCAGGCCCATGCCGGCGGTGATAATGAAGAACCAGACCCAGCCCACCTGCTCGGCCACGACGCCGGTAAACCCACCCATGAACTGCCCCGGCAGCGTCATCAGTGAACTGAACAGCGCGTATTGCGTGGCGGTGTACTGGGTATTCGTCAGACTGGCGAGATAGGCCAGGAACACCGCGATGGCCATGCCACCAGTGACGTTGTCGGCGATGATGGCAACCACCAGACCGTAGACTTCCGGACCCAGGGTAGCGACCCAGGAAAAGGTGAGATTGGTCACCGGCGCCATGATGGCGGTGATGATCAACAGCCGGGCAATGCCGTAACGCGCCACGAGCAGCCCGCCCAGCGCCGCCCCCGTCAGCGTCATGGCAAGGCCGAAGGCGGCCGCGACATTGGCAATCTGCGCCTTGGTAAAGCCGACATCGAGATAGAAGGGATTCGCCATCACCCCCATGAAGATATCGCTGATGCGGAAGGTACCGACGAACAGCAGCACCGCGATCGCCGCCAGCCCGTAGCGCTTGAAGAAATCGGCGAAGGGACAGACCACGGCACCGATGAACCATGCCGTTGCATCCCGGCGCCAGCCGGCGTGATGCGTGGTCCCGAGATAGTCGGCAACCCGCTGCTCCAGCGCCTCGGTGGCACGGGTGATGCCGACCTGCGGTTCACGCACCAGCAGGATGGTGACCATGCCGACACCCATGAGCAGCGCCATGCCGCCATAGGCCAGATGCCAGTTGCCGACACTGGCGATGTGCAGAGCACCGGCACCGGCGACGAGGATGGCCATGCGATAGCCGAACACGTAGGTCGCTGCCATCGCCCCCTGCCGCTCGCGTTCGGCGGCCTCCACGCGATAGGCGTCGATGGCGATATCCTGCGTTGCCGAGCCAAAGGCCGCCGCGACGGCGAACGCCGCCACCAGGCCGAGCTGCGCGCTCGGATCGATCATCGCCATGCCCGCCAGTGACAGGGCGACAATGACCTGGGCGGTAATCACCCACGCCCGGCGCCGGCCCAGCAGTCGCGTCAGCAACGGCAGCGGCACGCGATCGACGATCGGCGCCCAGAGGACCTTGATGCTGTGGGCGATGCCCACCCAGCTCAGGAAGCCAATGGCCGCGAGCTCGACGCCGATATCGCGCAGCCAGGCGGTGAATGTGCCGCCGACCAGCAGCAGCGGCAGCCCCGCCGAAAAGCCCAGGAAGGCCATGGCGATCACGCGGCGGTCGAGGTAGACCTGCCAGGCCGGCTCGCTCGCCGGCGACTTTCTCGTCGGGGCACTCATGTCGACGAGCCGGGCAGTGTGGCTGCGTAATCAAGCACCAGCGGGGCATGATCGGAGAAGCGCTCGTCGGTGTGGACCCAAGCCGCCTGAATCGTCTCGGCGATGCCCGGCGTGACGATCTGATAATCGATGCGCCAGCCCACGTTCTTCTCCCAGGCGCGACCGCGATTCGACCACCAGGTGTAGAGGTCGGGCGTGTCCGGGTGGATGGCGCGCAAGCCGTCGACCAGGCCCAGCTCATCGAACACGCGGTCGAGCCAGGCGCGCTCCTCGGGCAGGAAGCCGGAATTCTTCTGGTTGCTGCGCCAGTTGCGCAGATCGATCGCGCGATGGGCCGTGTTCCAGTCGCCGCAGATGATGACCTCCCGACCACTGGCAACGAGGTCACGCAGGCGCTCGTAGAACTGATCGTGGAAGCGCATTTTCGCCGCCAGTCGCTCCTCGCCCGAGGATCCCGAGGGCAGATACAGCGACGCGACGATCAGGTCGCCGAAATGCGCCTCGCACCAGCGCCCCTCGCGATCGAACTCGTCCATGCCGAGCGTGGTGACGGTCCGATCGGGCTCGGCGCGCGCATAGAGGGCCACGCCGCTGTAGCCCTTCTTCTCGGCGTCGACGTAACGGCACCAGTAACCGGCAGGATGGAACTGCGGATCCTCGAGCTGATGCGCCTGCGCCTTGGTCTCCTGGATACAGACGATGTCGGCGTCCTGCTCGGCCAGCCACGCGAAAAACCCCTTGCGCGCGGCGGCACGAATCCCGTTGGCATTCAGACTGATGACCCGCATGGTTCCTCCGGCTGGCGGCGGCCCGGTATGATAGCGGAATCATCCAACGACGACTGCGCCCATGCGTGACTATCAACGCGAATTCCTCCTGCTTGCGATTGGCCACGGCGCTCTGCGCTTCGGCGAGTTCGAACTCAAGTCCGGTCGCATCAGCCCCTACTTCTTCAATATGGGGGCACTCCATTCGGGCAGTGCACTCGCCGGCACGGGGCGCGCCTACGCCGCGGCGCTGGTCGATTCCCCGATTGACTGCGACATGCTCTTCGGGCCGGCCTACAAGGGCATACCGCTGGTGGCCACGACCGCGGTGGCGCTGGCGACCCACCATGCACGTGACCTGCCGTGGGCCTTCGATCGCAAGGAGGAAAAGACCCACGGCGAAGGCGGCGGGATTGTCGGCGCGCCGCTCACGGGCCGGGTCGTCATCATTGACGATGTCCTGACCGCCGGCACCGCCGTGCGCCAGGCCGCCACCATCATCCGTGACGCGGGCGCGGAGGTCGCGGGTGTGCTGACGGCACTCGACCGCGAGGAGCGCAGCAACGGCGACGAATCGGCAGCCGCCGCAGCGGGCCGCGAGCTTGAGGTGCCGGTGGCGAGCATTGTTGGCCTGAGTGACATTCTCGCGTTTCTCGGCGAAACGGGGGAAGGTCGCGAGCAGCGCGAGCGCATCGCGGCATACCGCGCCCGCTACGGAGCCTGAGCCGGCCCGGGACACAGTCGCGGCCACGGTCAGTGGTGGCATCGAATTTGCGTGTTATGTACTGACCATGGTATTCCACCACTGTGCAGCTGACACGGGCGCGTCGCGCCCTCGGACAAGATGGCTCGAGACCGGTTCGCAACATCCGCCTGCGCCGATCCATCAGGCGGACAGCTCATGCGGTGCTGTGCGCTGGCTGCGCTCATGGCCGGCGCCGGGGTCGCTCCCGTGCCGGCTGGGGCCGGCGACTCCTATCGCTGGGTCGACGACGAGGGCGGCGTCCACTACGGCGACAGCGTGCCGCCGGAATATCGCGGCGGCCGACATACCCGGATCGACGCCGCCGGCCATCCGATCCAGACCATCGAATCGACGCTGGAGCACGCGCTGACGGACGCGACAGTCGAAGGCATGGAAACGGATCAGGACGACCCGGGCGCCCGCGACGACGACGAACTGCTGAGCATGTTTGCCAGCGAGCGCGATCTTCGGCTCACGCGTGACGAGCGGCTGGAGGGCCTCGGCAACCGGATCAACTGGCTGGAGCGCCAGCTGGACCGCGCCGAGCGACAGCTGGAGGGGCTGGCCGCGGATACGGCCGCCGAACGCCGCGATGAACTTGCCGGGGTGGTCGAACGACGGCAATCCGCCCTCGATGAGGCCCGCGCCCGGAAAGCGGCCACCGCGGCCCAGTTCGAGGCCGATCTCGAGCGCATGCGCGAGCTGGAGGGCCAGCAGACGGCAAGCGAGTAACCGCTTGCCGCCACGCCGGAAGGCCTCAGGGGCGGATCAGCGTGCCGACGCCGGCGTCGGTGAACAGCTCGAGCAGCACCGCGTTCTCGACGCGGCCATCAATGACCTGCACGGCCTCCACGCCCGCTTCCAGGGCCTCACGGATGGACTGCACCTTCGGCAGCATGCCGCCGTGGATCGTGCCATCGGCGATCATGGCGTCCACTTCGCGCAGCGTCATGTGGGCGATCAGCTCGCCGGCGCCGTCGAGAATGCCGCTCGCGTTGGTCAGCAGAAGCAGCTTGTCCGCGCCCAGGGTGGTCGCCATCCGGCTTGCCACCAGATCCGCATTGATGTTGTAGGAGCGGCCGTCCGGGTCGACGCCAATGGGCGCAATCACGGGGATGAAACCGCTGTCCTCGAGGACATGCACGATCCCGGGATCGATGGACTCGACCTCGCCCACATGACCGAGGTCGATGATCTCGTCGGGCTGACGCGCATCGGCCTGCGGTGCCAGACCGTGGGCGCGGATCAGCGAGCCATCCTTGCCCGTCAGGCCCACCGCCCGGCCCCCATGCTGGTTGATCAGGCTGACGATGTTCTTGTTGACCTGACCGCCCAGCACCATCTCGACCAGATCCATGGTCTCGCTATCCGTTACGCGCATGCCGCCGACGAAGCGCGATTCCTTGCCCAGCGCCTCCAGCAGACGACCAATCTGCGGACCACCGCCGTGAACGACAACCGGGTTCACACCGACCTGTTTCATCAATACGACATTGCGCGCGAAACTGGTCTTCAGATCGGCGTCGACCATGGCGTTGCCGCCATACTTGATGACCACGGTCCTGCCTGCGAGGCGCTGGATGTAGGGCAACGCCTCGTTCAGCACTCGTGCCGTCTGCATGCCGCCTTGATCGCTCATGGGTCGTCCTGATTCGGGTTGCGGGCAACGCGCAAGCTTCGCCGAAAGCGGCGAAGCAGATCAAGCATGCTCCCACAATTCTCCGGTCGCCGCCGCTCCATCACCAAGCGAGGGCCGCTTTTCCCTTATACTGGCTCAGGTACTGCCCGGGCACACCGGGCAAGCATAGTCAAGACAACAACACCGCCAGGGGGCCCATGAAGGACGCGAAATCGGGGGTGACCGAGCGCCAGCTTCAGCTGAGTCCGCGTCTGGCCGCACAGCATATCGGTGAACGTGTCCGCATGGAGCAGGTGCGGCTGTTCTGGTCGAGCGGGTTTCTCATGTCCGCGCTTGCCATCGGTATCGCGGTTGCGCTGGTCATCGCGCAATGGCCGGTGATCGAACGCACCCACCTGCTCGCCTGGGCTGGATTGCTCGGCGTGGCGACATTGCCCTGGGCCGGTCTCACCTGGTATTTCCGCCAGCAGCCGGCGAGCGTGGATTCCGCCGGCACCTGGCTGACTCTGGCACTGGCGATCGCGTTGACCCAGGGCCTGACCTGGGGGCTCGCCGGCTGGATACTGTTCCCGCCGGACAACATGGCTCATCAGGCCATCCTGACCGTCATGCTCGCGGGGGTTGCGGCCGGCGCGGTCACCTCGCTGTCCCCCATTGGTCTTGCGGCCACGCTGTTCCTGGTACCGGCGCTGATACCACTGTGTTACCGGCTGGCATTCGAAGGCGGTGAGGACGCGCTGCTCATGCTGGCCATCGTGCTGGTGCTGCTGCTGACGCTGATCCTCTCGAACCGGCACCTGTACACCACGCTGCGCGACAATCTCCAGCTGCGCATCGAAAAGGCGACCCGGGAAGCCGCGCTGCATGAGAGCGAAGCCCGTTATCGATTGATGTTCGAGCAGTCACCGCTCGGCATCGTCCACTATGACGAGCATGGCGAGATCCTCGCCTGCAACACCACATTGATCGAGATTCTCGGTACGCGACGGGCGGACATGATCGGCTCGAACATGATTACCGAAGTCAATGATGAACGCATGGCGTCCGCCGTGCGCTTGTCGCTGGAGACGGGCTGGGGTTATTACGAGGACACGTATGATCCCGTCAAGGGTATCCACAAGGTTCCGCTGCGAGCCTTCTTCAACAGCATCACCGATCCCGACGGCAACATCATTGGCGGTGTCGGGATCATCGAGGACTTCACGCAACGCAAGCAGGCAGAGGAGGCCCTCAACTATCAGGCCTTCCACGACACGGTGACCGGGCTGCCCAATCGGCGCCTGCTGCATGACCGCCTGGACCAGGCATTGAACATGGCGACCCGCAATCAGCGCATCGGCGCGCTGATGTTCCTCGATCTCGACTATTTCAAACGCATCAATGACTGGCTGGGCCATCATCAGGGCGACCAGGTACTGACCATTGTTGCCGAGCGTCTGAGCATGGCGATGCGCGGTGAAGACACGGTTGCACGCCTCAGCGGTGACGAGTTCATTCTGCTCGCGCCGGACCTCGGGCCCGATGAAACGGTGGCAACCCGCGCACTCAATACCATCACGGAACGAATCCAGGAGTTGCTGCAGGAGCCCATGACCATCGGCGGCCGTGAACTGCGCCTCAGTGCCAGTATCGGCATCACCCTGTTCCCCCAGCGCGATGCAACACCGGAACAGCTGCTGCGGCAGTCCGATACCGCGATGTACGTCGCCAAGAAGGATGTGCGTGGCGAGGTCCGCTTCCACGATGTAGCGATGGATGCCAATGAGGAGGAGCGGCTCGGACTCGAGAGCGAGCTGAGCAGCGCGCTTGAATCCGGTGAACTGGAAATCGTCTTCCAGCCCATCGTCGATGCCGAAGGCCGTTTACTGACCTGCGAGGCCCTGCTGCGCTGGCATCATGCAGAGCATGGTGATATCCCGCCGGGGCGATTCATCCCGGTCGCCGAGGCCAGCGGCCTGATCGTGGCGCTCGGACGCTGGGTCGTCGACCAGTGCTGTAGCTGGATCGCGGGACTCGACCCCGCGCAACGTGAAGGCATCGACCGCGTGGCGATCAACGTGAGCGCCCGCGAATTCCATCACCCCGAGTTCGCGCGCAAGATCGAGGAAACGCTGGACCGCCATGGCCTTGATGGCTCCTGGTTGACGCTCGAAGTCACCGAAAACGTGCTCATTGACCGGGTATCAACCACGATACGGCGCATGCAACGGCTCAAGCAGCGGGGCGTGCGCTTCGAAGTCGACGACTTCGGCACCGGCTATTCGTCATTGACCTATCTCAAGCGACTGCCGGTCGACGGTATCAAGATCGATCACTCATTCATCCATGACGCACCACATGAACCAGGCAGTTCGGCCATCATCGATGCCATTCTGGCCATGGCATCCCGACTGCAGCTGGATGTGGCCGCGGAGGGCGTGGAGACCACCGAACAGCTGGCGTTCCTGCGCGAACGCGAGTGCCAGCGCTTCCAGGGCTTCCTATTCGCCCGGCCGATGCCGGCCGAGCAACTGCTGGCCTATCTGGCCACGCACAAGCGTCCCTGATTGCCCGGCGCGCCGTGAACACCGCATTTCCATGGCCCGTGTTCGAACACGCTCGGCGCAGCCTTATGGCCGGAGATTCCTAGAACGGGAGTTCGAGGCCCGGGTCGACCGCGAGGAGCTGATCCCGGAAGCGCTCCTCGATCCGTCGGAGCGCATCCTCGGTATCGGCCTCGAAACGCAATACCAGCACCGGCGTGGTATTCGACGGGCGCACGAGGCCCCAGCCATCGGCGAAGTCGACGCGCAAGCCGTCGATGCGCAACACGGAACGCGCATCCGGAAAACTCGCGCATTCGGCAAGCCGTTCCATGAACGCGAAATGCTCACCCTCACCGGCGAAGGCGACGTTGATCTCCGGGGTATTGATGCTGTCCGGCAAGTCGGCGAACACTGCGTCGGATCGGCGGCTGTCGGCGGCGAGCAGCTCAAGCAGGCGGGCGCCCGCATACATGCCGTCGTCGAACCCCGGCCAGCGATCACGAAAGAAGATATGACCGCTCATCTCACCACCAAGCGCGGCGTCGACTTCCCGCATGCGCCCCTTGATGAACGAGTGACCGGTCTTGTACATATCCGCCACGCCCCCTGCCGCCTCGATGGCCGCTGCAAGGTGACTGGTGCATTTGACGTCGTGAACGATGCACGCACCCGGCTGCTCGGCGAGGACCGCGCGGGCAAACAGGATCATCTGGCGATCCGGCCAGATGATGTGGCCATTGCTGTCGACCACACCAAGGCGATCACCGTCACCATCGAATGCCAGGCCGACATCGAGCTTTTCCTCGATCACTGTGTCGATGAGTGGCTGGAGATTCTCCGGTCGACTCGGATCGGGATGGTGGTTGGGGAAGGTGCCGTCGACCTCGGTGTACAGCGCATGGACTTCGCAGCCAAGCCCCTCGAACAGCCGGGGCGCGACGGCGCCGGTAATGCCATTGCCACAATCGATCGCAATGCGCAGCGACCGCTGCAGGTGGATATCGCCGAAGATGCGCTGCTGATAGGCATCGATCATGTAATCGACTTCACCGGCATAGCCACTGCCATGCGCCAGATTGTCGTCGACAATGCGCTGATACAGGCGCTGGATGGCCTCGCCGGCGAGGGTCTCCCCCCCGATCATCATCTTCATGCCGTTGTAGGCAGGCGGGTTGTGGCTGCCGGTCAGAACGATGCCCGTCCCGGTATGCAGAACCACCGTGGCAAGATACAACACCGGCGTCGGCGCCGCCCCGATATCGGTGACATGCATGCCGCCGGCCACCAGGCCGTCGCGCAGGGCGGCCGCAAGCTCCGGCCCGGAGACCCGGCCGTCGCGGGCGATGACCACGTGGTCACGCCCCTGTGCCGCACACTCGGCAGCGAACGCGCCGGCAATGGCATGAACGGCGGACACCGTCAGCGTGTCATCGACCACGCCGCGGATATCGTAGGCACGAAACAGACTGGGCGCGATATCCATGCGGTCATTTCCCCCGAGGGTTCCGGAATGCCCACGGCTTCCGGTGGTTGTTACTGGTCTGTGCCGGCCCGTGCTCGCGAGAACTGCACGGACGTCCCGGCAGGCATGTGCCGCCGATCTCGAACGACATCACTGGCGCCCGGACGAGCCGAACCCCCCACTGCCACGGTCACTGGCGGCGAAGTCCTCGACCACCTCGAACTCGGCCTGCACCACGGGAACGATCACCAACTGGGCAATGCGTTCGCCGATATCAATGGTGAACGGCTCATGGCCACGGTTCCAGCAGGAGACGAAGATCTGGCCCTGGTAGTCGCTGTCGATCAACCCGGTGCCGTTGCCCAGAACAATGCCGTGTTTGTGCCCGAGGCCGGAGCGCGGCAGGATCATGGCCGCACGATCCGTGCGCTCCAGATGGATGGCGATGCCGGTCGGTATCAGCGTGCACGCCCCCGGCAGCAGCTCCAGCGGCGCGTCGACGCAGGCGCGCAGATCCATGCCGGCCGAACCCGAAGTGGCATGCGTCGGCAACGGGAACTCCACACCCAGACGTTCATCCAGTACCCGCAGGGGAAAAGTCTCGCGCATGATCGCTCAGCCGGTCTTCAGGTTTGCAGCACGCGGTTCGAGCCGGGTCGCCACCAGTCCCACCAGATCACGCGCGAGGTGCTCCTTGGGCGCCGGACCGAGGACTTGTTCGCCGTCGTCCCAGAAAACGTGCAGGCTGGAATCCACGTCACCGAAGCCCACACCCTGGCCGACCGTATTGGCGCAGATCATGTCTACGCCCTTGCGCTGGCGCTTGGCCTGCGCATGCGCCGTGACATCATTGGTCTCGGCGGCAAAACCGACCGTGTAGGGACCGTCCGCGCGCGCCGCGACCGTCGCCAGGATGTCGGGATTGCGCACCAGCCGCAGTTCGCGCTCGGCATCGCCGTCGTCTTCCTTCTTGATCTTCTGCGCTGCGGCTGTCGCCGGGCGGTAGTCCGCCACCGCGGCGGTGGCGATGAACAACCGGCAATCGGCCATGTGCGCCTCGACGGCTGCCAGCATCGCGGCCGCGCTGTCGACATCGACACGCTCGACACCCGGCGGCGTGGGCCGTTCCACCGGCCCGGCGATGAGTGTCACTCGAGCACCCGCGCGCGCCGCTGCGGCGGCGACGGCAAACCCCATGCGCCCGGAGCTGTGGTTGCTGAGATAGCGCACCGGGTCGAGGGCTTCCCGGGTGGGCCCGGCGGTGATGACCATGTTGATGCCGGCAAGCGCCTGACTGGAACGGTGAATCCTGGCCAGCCCGGCCACCAGGTCGGCGGGCTCGCGCATGCGCCCGGCCCCGACCTCACCACAGGCCTGATCACCCTGATCCGGGCCGAGGATCTCGACCCCACGCTGGCGCAGCGTGGCAATGTTGTCCCGGGTCGCCGCATGCGCCCACATCACCCGATTCATCGCCGGCGCCACCACCAGTGGCGCTTCTGTCGCCAGACATACAGTCGCCAGCAGATCATCCGCGCGCCCCTGCGCCAGCCTTGCAATGCTGTCGGCCGACGCCGGTGCCACCAGTACCAGATCGGCCCAGCGGGCCAACTCGATATGCCCCATCGCGGCTTCGGCTTCGGGATCGAGCAAATCCGTGCGCACGCGCTCCCCCGACAACGCCTGCAGGGTCAGCGGCCCGATGAAGTCGCAGGCCGCGCGCGTCATGACCACGCGCACCTGCGCGCCCGCCGTCGTCAACAGGCGCACGAGTTCCGCGGCCTTGTAGGCGGCAATGCCGCCGGTGACGCCGAGCAGGATCTTCTGGCCGGTGAGTTTCGACATGGCGCAAGTGTAGCAGAGCGGCCGGCGTGCTCGGCTCGGCGGGGATTGCGGTTTACACTGATGGTTATTGGGTGTGCCGGGCAGGGTGGCGCGCGGGACGGACACGCGACGAGCCGTCCATGGGGCTCGACTGCGGCCATCCATGGCCGCAGACGGTCCGTCCCGCGCGCCACCCTGCCCGCCTTTTGAGCGCGCTGGCGTGTTCAGCGTACGCAGGTTCAACCGTTGATTCGCAAATCTGGAGGTAGCGTGCCGGAAACTGATCCCCTGCCCGCCGGTTACCCGGCCACCCGCATGCGGCGCATGCGGCGCGATGATTTTTCGCGGCGCCTGATGCGTGAGCATCGCTTGAGTGCCGATGACCTCATCTGGCCGGTATTCGTCCAGCCCGGTCGGGACCAGCGCGAACCTGTTCCATCGATGCCCGGTGTCGAACGCCTGTCGATCGATCTGCTGGTCACCGCCTGTCGTGAATGCGTGAAACTCGGCATCCCGGCGATCACCCTCTTCCCGGTGGTTCCGGCCGACGGTAAATCGGATGGCGCGGAGGAGGCGTGGAATCCGGACGGTCTGGTCCAGCGCGCCATCGCCGAGGTCAAGGCCGCCTGCCCGGAGCTGGGTGTCATCACCGACGTCGCGCTCGATCCCTACACGTCGCATGGCCAGGATGGGCTGATCGATGGCAGTGGCTACGTCGTCAACGATGAAACCGTCGACGCGCTGATCCATCAGGCGCTGTCGCACGCGGCGGCGGGTGCCGACGTGGTCGCACCCTCGGACATGATGGATGGGCGTATCGGGGCCATTCGCACCGCGCTGGAGGCATCCGGTCATCGCAACACGCGCATCCTCGCCTACGCGGCCAAGTATGCCTCCAGCTTCTACGGGCCATTCCGTGACGCCGTGGGCTCGGCCGGCAATCTCGGCGGTGGCGGCAAGCACACCTACCAGATGGACCCGGCCAACAGCGACGAGGCGCTGCGCGAGGTCGAACTCGATCTGGCCGAAGGCGCCGACATGGTGATGATCAAACCGGGCATGCCCTATCTCGACGTGATCCGGCGCGTACGCGAGGCCTTCGGTGTGCCGACCTTTGCCTATCAGGTGTCGGGTGAATACGCGATGATGCAAGCCGCCTTCGCCAACGGCTGGCTCGATGAGCGCGCCTGCACCCTCGAGGCCCTCACCGGTTTCAAGCGCGCCGGCGCCGACGCCATCCTCACCTACTTCGCCCGCGACGCCGCGCGCTGGTTGCAGGAGTAGCAGGCGCGCCGAACCAGAATCTCGCGGAGGCGCCGAGCGCGCGGAGAGAAATATCCTCGGCGCGTTCTGCGGCTTCATGAGAGATCGTGGCCGCGCGGGATTGTCCGACGCACCATTACCTCTCGCGAAGACGCGAAGCCCGCGAAGGAAATCCTTCACCCCCTTGGCGTTCTTTGCGTGCCTGGCGTGATTCCAGGTGCGGCACGTCATCGCTGGCGCACCGAACCAGAATCTCGCAGAGGCGCAGAGATCGCGGAGAAAAAATATCCTCCGCGAGCCCTGTGGCTCTGCGAGAGATTGTTCATGGGACTGATTCATCCGACGCCGCGAATCGATCACGCCAGGCACGCAAAAAACGCCAAGAAGTCATTTTCTTCTTCGCGGGCTTCGCGTCTTCGCGAGAGGTAAGCGCGGCACGCCATCAATGGCACACCGCACCGTGATCCCGCGGCAGACTTGATCCGGACCGCGGATGCACCCATGTTACGGGGCAGAACAAAACGTTGTGCGCCGTCCGCGACCTGACGGCAGGAAACCGAACAGAGGTGATCAAAGGCCGTGGAGTACAAGGACTACTACAAGGTGATGGGCGTGGAGCGCGACGCCTCGCAGGAGGAGATCAAGCGGGCGTATCGCAAGCTTGCGCGCAAATACCACCCCGACGTCAGCAAGGAGGCGGACGCCGAGCAGCGCTTCCAGGAGGTGCAGGAAGCCTACGAAGTGCTCAAGGATCCGGAGAAACGCGCGACCTATGACCAGCTCGGCAGTAACTGGCGCGAGGGGCAGGACTTCCGACCGCCGCCGGGTGCGGGCGGCGGCCCCGGTGGCTTCCACTACTCCGGTGACGTATCGGAAGAGGATGCCCGGGCATTCTCCGAGTTTTTCGAGGAACTGTTCGGCGGCGGCCGTCACCGTGGCGGTGGCGGTGGTGCTGCCGGCTTCGGCGGGTTCGGCGGCGCCGGCGCCCGCGGCTTTGGCGAGGGTGCATTCCATGGCCGCGGACAGGATCAGATCGCGCGCATCGAGGTGCCGCTGCAGATCGCTTACGGCGGCGGTCAGCAGCGCATCACGCTGCCCGGGCAGGATGGCGGCGAACCGCGTTCGCTCAATGTGCGCATTCCGGCCGGCGTCACCGACGGCCAGAACATCCGCCTTGGCGGCCAGGGCGGTGCCGGTGTCGGCAAGGGCGGCAGCGGCGACCTCTACCTGGAAGTCCGCCTGAAGCCGCATCCGGTATTCCGCGTCGATGGTCGTGACGTGCACATCGACCTGCCGATCGCGCCCTGGGAGGCCGCCCTGGGCGGCACGGTGCAGGTCCCCACGCTGGGCGGCGAGGTCGAGACCCGCATTCGGCCGGGCGCGCGCAGCGGTCAGCGCATGCGCCTCAAGGGCCGCGGCCTGCCCGGCAAAACGGCGGGCGATCAGTACCTGCATCTGCAGGTCATGGCGCCCGAACCGAAGAACGACACCGAGCGTGAGTTGTACGAACAGATGCGCGATCAGATGGACATTGATCCGCGCGCCGAGCTGAAGCGGAGGGCGGCATCATGAGCCGGCAGACGTGGATTGCAACACCGCTGGATCAGGAAGGCCCGCTCACCCTGGGCGAGGTCTGCCGGGCCTGCGATCTGCAGGCGGATTACGTCATCGACATGGTCCAGGTCGGTGTCGTCGAGCCGATCGAGGGCCGCCAGCCTGCCGAATGGCGCTTCCACCCCCACGCCATTGTGCGCGTGCGCCGGGCGCTGCGCCTGCGGCGCGATCTTGCTGTCGATCTCGGGGGTGCGGCGCTGGTACTCGACCTGATCGAGGAAGTCCGCGAACTGCGCCAGCGCGTGCAGGCCCTCGAGGGCGAGCCGCCCA
>CAZJGZ010000010.1:0-32103 GCA_964545695.1 uncultured Ectothiorhodospiraceae bacterium
GATTGAGCGTGCGCAGATGGATGGCCGCGGCGTCCGCCGCACGTGCCATGGCGCCACCGAGCGCATCGATCTCGCGCACGAGGTGGCCCTTGCCGATGCCGCCAATGGCCGGATTGCAGCTCATCTGGCCGAGGGTGTCGAGGCTGTGGGTCAGCAGCAGCGTCCGTGCGCCGGCGCGTGCCGACGCCAGTGCAGCTTCGGTGCCGGCGTGGCCGCCGCCGATCACGATCACGTCGTAGTGTTCAGGATGATCCATCATGGTCTGTCGGTGTTGCGGTGAGCCGGACATCATAGCAAGCCTCGTGCGCGAACCTGAACATCCGGTTGCGGAGGGCCGAGCGCCATGGGCCGACGCAGCCCCTACTTGCCGATACAGAACCGGCCGAAGATTTCCCCCAGCAGGTCCTCGGTGGTGACGGTGCCGGTGATCGTGCCGAGGTGTTGCTGGGCAGCGCGGAGATTTTCGGCGGCGAGTTCGCCGGCGCCCGAGTCCGCGAGTTCCCAGCGCGCCTGGTCGATGGCTGTCTGCGCCGCGTCGAGGGCGTCGAGATGGCGGCGGCGGGCACTGAAGGCGGTTTCGCTGTTTCCGCTTGCTGCCAGTTGGTCGCGCAGGTGGGCGCGCAGGGCATCGATGCCGGCGCCGGTGCGTGCAGACACCGCGAGGCCCGGGCAGGCGGCGGACGGGTCCACGCAGTCGATCTTGTTGTAGATGCGATCCACGGGGACGCCGGGCGGCAGGTCGCCCGGGTCCTCGACCGGATCGGTGGCATCGATGACCAGCAGGACCCGGTCGGCGGTGGCGAGCGCGGCACGGGCGCGGCGCACGCCCTCGCGCTCGATCGGGTCGTCGGTCAGGCGCAAGCCGGCGGTATCGACGACCGTCACCGGCATGCCGTCGAGGCGCAGCGATTCACGCAACAGGTCGCGGGTGGTGCCGGGGATCTCGGTCACGATGGCGGCATCGATTCCGGCCAGAGCGTTGAGCAGGCTCGATTTGCCGGCATTCGGGGCGCCAGCCATCACCAGCGTAACGCCCTCGACCAGCTTGCGCCCGCTGTCGGCCGCGGCGCGAACGGCGGCTGCCTGGTCGTGCAGCGTGTCCAGACGCTCGCGCAGGCGCCGATCGGCGAGGAAATCGACGTCATCCTCGGGAAAATCGAGTGCGGCTTCGATCCAGGCGCGCAAGGCGGTGAGTTCCTCGACCAGCGCGTGGATGCGGCGAGAAAACTCGCCGGAAAGCGACCGCATCGCAGCGCGGGCACCGGCCGCGTCCGCGGTTTCGATCAGGTCGGCCACCGCCTCGGCCTGGGCGAGATCGAGGCGGCCATTGAGGAAGGCGCGCTCGGTGAATTCGCCGGGGCGCGCAGCGCGGGCGCCCAGTTCCTGGACGCGCGCGAGCATGGCGTCGACGACCGCTGGCCCGCCATGGCCATGGAGCTCGACGGTGTCTTCGCCGGTATAGGAACCGGGCGCGGGGAACAGCAGCGCGAGTCCCTGATCGATCGCATTGCCGTCGGCGTCACGGAAGGTGCGCATGGCGGCGTGGCGTGGTGCCGGCAGATCGGCGGGCGCGGTGAGCCGCGCGAGGATGGTGCGCGCCTCGGGTCCGCTGACGCGCACAATGCCGACGCCACCATGGCCCGCGGGCGTGGCCCGCGCGGCGATGGTCTCGGCCGGGGTCAGCACGGCGGCGCCCTACTTGCGGCGCGAACCTTTGCGCTTGCCGGCCTTGTTCTTCTTGTCGCGCACGTCGCGTTGTTTCTGCGCCGGCGGTTCAGCGGGTTGGTCGACGTCGCTGGCATGCTCAGCGCTGTCACTGTCAGGGGCTTCGCGGCCGTCTTCCAGCGCCGGGGCCTCGGCATTTTCCTGCTCGAAGTCGGCGTCATCATCGTCGCCGCCGCCACGGTTCTTGGCCGTTGTGCCTGCGGGCGGCTTCATCGCCTCGACACCGACGACATAGTGGGTGATGTAGTACTGCTGCGCGATCGACAGAACATTGTTCGTCAGCCAGTACAACACCAGCCCCGCCGGGAAGAAGGCGAAGAAGATCGTGAAGACAAAGGGCAAGGCCGTGAAGATCTTCTGCTGCAGCGGATCCACCGGGGGCGGATTGAGTTTCTGCTGCAGATACATGGACAGCCCCATCAGCAGCGGCAGCACGAAGAAGGGATCACGCGCGGACAGATCCTGGATCCACAGCATGAACGGCGCATGGCGCAGCTCGACACTGCCGAGCAGCATCCAGAACAGGGCAATGAAGACCGGGATCTGGACGAGGATCGGAAGACAGCCGCCGAGCGGGTTGATCTTCTCCTTCTTGTACAGATCCATCATCGCGCGACCCATCTTCTCGCGGTCGTCGCCGTAGCGGTCCTTGAGCTGCTGGATCTTGGGCTGGGCGCGGCGCATGTGCGCCATCGACTTGAAGCTCTTCTCGGACAGCTTGTAGAAGACAAGCTTGATCAGCAGCGTCAGCAGGATGATCGCCAGACCCCAGTTATTGACCAGGTTGTGGATCTGGTTAAGCACCCAGAACAGCGGACGCGCGAGCAGGGTCATGTAGCCGTAGTCGACGGACAGGTTCAGACCCTCGGCGACTTCGGTCAGCCGGTTCTGCTCCTTCGGGCCGAGGTAGACGCGACTGCTGAAGGCGCCGGTGGCACCGGCGGCGACCCGCTCGGTATCCGAGTAGAGGCCGATCATGTAGCGCAGGCTGCCGTCACGATCGAGTGTGCGGGTGTAGAAGGTATAGCGGTCGGACCGCGGGGGAATCCAGGAGGCGAGGAAATAGTGGTCCACCATCGCGACCCAGCCATCCTCGACCCGGCGTTCCAGCGGGGATTCCACGATGTCATCGAAGGACACGCGGCTGTATTTGTCCTCGGGACTGTAGTACGCCGCGCCGGTAAAGGTGCGGATGAAGAAGGAGCTTTCGTCGTCATCTCGCGGGGCGCGCTGGAACTGGTTGTAGTGGCGTCCGTCCCAGGGTTCATCCGCGGTGTTTTCGACGGTGTACTCGACGTCGACGGTATAGTCGTTGCGGCGGAACACGTAGGTCTTGGTGACGTTGACGCCGTCGCCTTCCCAGGTGAGCGGTACACGCAGCTCATCGCCGTCGTTGAGCTCGTACGAGTCGCGCTCGGCCTCCCACTGCGCGTGGTGCGTCGGTGCATCGCGATTACCGGACTGCAGGCCGGCCTGGGCGACGAATAACCGGTCCGGGTCGTCGGTGAGAAGTTCGACCCGACGGTCCGTGGCCATGGATTCGCGATGCTGGAGGAGTCTGGCCTCGCGAATATCACCACCTTCGGTGTCGATGGTGATGTCGTGGAGATCCGTGCGCACGGAGATGCGCTCGCCGCGCGGCATGGCCCGCTCCACGGTGGGCATGTCCTCGCTGGCAGGGGCTTCGGCCGCGACCGGTTCCTCGTCGTCCAGCGCAGGCTGGTCGTCCTCCGGTACTTCGACGGGGGCGTCGGGAACGTCGTCCTGCGCGTCGTCAGCACGGTCGGCTGCGACTTCCTCGGTCGCGTCACGCGCCGGCACATCACCGTAGTCGATCTGCCACGTCTGCCAGATAACGAGCAGGATGAGGCCGAGGGCGCCGTAGAGGAAAATCCGCTGGTTATCCATGGGTATCTACTATTCCGGATTGATGGGGCGACCGGCGCCGGATGAAGTCCCACTGACGGTCAATGCCCGCGCGCAAGTTCCTGGCATCAAAGTCGACGCTCCCGTGGCGCGCCAGCACAACGATATCGAGGCCCGCCAGTCCGGCCTGGTTCAGCCGGAAGCTCTCGCGGACGATGCGCTTGAAGCGATTCCGATCGACGGCACGGCGCAGGTGGCGCTTGGGAACGGCGAGCCCGAGGCGCGCATGGGCAAGACCGTTCGGGCGCGCGAGCACCGTCAGCTGATGGTTGCCTGCGCGCACCGGGCGCGCGAACACCCGTTTGAACTGGCCCGGCAAGCGTAGCCGCTGGGTCGGGGCCAGGTTCGCCATGGTGGCCGCCGTTACGGTGTCAGGCGATGTCGGCCCTTGGCACGCCTGGCACGGATGACGGCGCGACCACTGGCCGTTGCCATGCGGGCGCGAAAGCCATGGTTGCGCTTGCGGCGCAGATTGCTGGGCTGAAATGTTCTCTTCATGGGAACGGTCCATTCGGGTCGGGCGGAACCCGGCCTGGTGCCGGGTTGAATCAGGCGCGGGATGCTAGCGCCATGAGGCCGCCCGGTCAATGTCGCACTTGCGACAACGGCCGATCAGGGCGGTGGATTCCGGGTTGTGGATTCTGGCGAACACCCGGGTGCGGGTATACACTGCGGGGTCAGCCGGCCACGACCATAGTCGCGCCGCGCCGGCGCCGGCACCCATGTACAGGGGTCGGTTTTCGCGTTGTCATCAAGCTCTGGGGTCGGCCGTTGAGTAGCGCAGTCTGGAAACGCTGTCTGACCGAGCTGGAGCGGGATCTTTCCGAACAGCAGCTCAATACATGGATTCGCCCCTTGCAGGCAGAACTGGAGGCGGGCGTCCTGCGCCTGTATGCGCCCAACCGGTTTGTTCTGGACTGGGTTCGTGAGCATTTTCTGGGCCGCATCGAGGCCGTTGCGCGCGACCTGCCGGAGACCACGGAAGTCTCTCTGGAAGTGGGTTCGCAGCCGGTGCGAAGCGCGGCGCCCGCGAGCGCGCCGTCCACGCCGGCGGTGGCCGAGCATGAGCTGCCCGCCAGCGCGCCGCGGAACACGGCGCGCGCGCCGGAACACAATCTCAACCGTGAATTCACGTTCTCGACGTTTGTCGAGGGCAAGTCCAACCAGCTCTGCCGTGCCGCTTCCATGCAGGTGGCGGAAAATCCCGGACGCGCCTACAACCCACTGTTCATCTACGGTGGTGTAGGCCTGGGCAAGACCCACCTGATGCATGCGGTGGGTAACGCGATGCTGGAGCGCAAGCCGGATGCGCGCGTGGTGTACCTGCATTCAGAGCGGTTCGTGGCCGATATGGTCAAGGCGCTGCAGCGCAACGCGATCAACGAGTTCAAGAATTACTATCGCTCGCTCGACGGGTTGCTGATTGACGATATCCAGTTCTTCGCCCGCAAGGAGCGCTCGCAGGAGGAATTCTTCCACACATTCAACGCGCTGCTGGAAGGTGACCAGCAGGTGATCCTGACCTGTGACCGGTACCCGAAGGAGGTCGACGGCCTGGAGGAGCGGCTGAAATCGCGGTTCGGCTGGGGGCTGACGGTGGCGATCGAGCCTCCGGAACTGGAGACACGGGTGGCAATCCTCCACCGCAAGGCCGAGCAGGCGGGCATGGAGCTGCCCGACGAAGTGGCGTTCTTTGTCGCCAAGCGGATTCGCTCGAATGTCCGCGAACTGGAAGGCGCGTTGCGGCGAGTGATCGCCAACGCACACTTCACCGGTCGGGCCATCACCCTGGAATTCGCCCACGAGGCACTGCGCGACCTGATTACCTTGCAGGACAAGCTGATCACGGTCGAGAACATCCAGAAGACCGTTGCCGAGTATTACAAGATCCGCGTTGCCGATCTCCTGTCGAAGCGGCGCAGTCGCTCGATTGCCCGACCGCGGCAGGTGGCCATGGTCGTGGCAAAGGAGCTGACCAGTCACAGCCTGCCCGAAATCGGCGATGCCTTCGGGGGACGCGACCACACGACGGTCCTGCATGCCTGCAGGAAGATCGCGGAGCTTCGCGAGACGGACGTGCGGATCAAGGAGGATTACGCGAACATTCTGCGGATCCTCACCAACTGAGGACGGTTGCTGGAAGAACTGTGGATATCCTGTACATGACTGAGCCGATTCTCTGGAGCCGGAAGTTATCCACAAGTGATTCAGCCCTGCATACAGGGTGCATACGCAGGCAGGCAACAGCCAGAAGTTGGTTCAAGATATTGATTATGAAAAGGTTTGTGGAAGTTACCCCCAAGAATGCGGGTGCCCAGTAATAACAATAAGTAGTATATATAGAAAATTATTATTAGGGAGTGAGCGCACATGAAGCTGGAAACCTCACGAGAAGCGTTGCTGAAACCGCTTCAGCAAGTCATCGGTGCCGTCGAACGGCGACAAACACTCCCGGCCCTGGGTAATGTCCTGTTGTCAGCGGATGAATCCGGTTTGACCCTTACGGCAACCGATCTGGAAGTCGAATTGCGGGCAGAGGCGGATGTGACGGTAGCGCAGCCGGGCGAGACCACCGTTACGGCGCGGAAACTGCTCGATATCTGCCGGACGCTTCCGGCTGGTGCCAATGTTGAAATGGCGCTCAACGGTGAGCAGGTACAGCTGCGTTCGGGCCGCAGCCGGTTCACGTTGGCGACGTTGCCGGCCAGTGAGTTTCCGCGCGTCGACGACGTCCAGGCGCAGGTGGAGTTCGAGCTCCCGCAGCGGGACCTCAAGCGCGGGATCGAGACCATTGCGTTCGCGATGGCACAACAGGACGTCCGGTATTATCTGAACGGGTTGCTGTTTGAACTCGCGGGTGATCGGCTGCGGACGGTGGCAACGGATGGCCATCGCCTGTCACTGTGCGAGTCGCCGGCAGCACTGCCTGACGCTCAGGGGTTGCAGGTGATTGTGCCGCGCAAGGGCGTGAATGAGCTGGCGCGTTTGCTGGAGGATGGAGAGGCGCCGGTACAGGTGCGTGTCGGCACGAGTCATATCCAGGCGAGCATGGCCGGATTGCGGTTCACCTCGAAACTGATCGATGGGCGCTTCCCCGATTACAAGCGGGTAGTTCCCGAGGAGACGACGCGCTCGCTGAAGGTCGATCGTGAGGTCTTGCGCCAGGCGCTGGCCCGAACGGCGATCCTGTCGAACGAGAAATACAAGGGCGTGCGCCTGAGCATGAGCGAAGGCGCATTGAAGATTCAGACCCACAACCCGGATCAGGAAGAAGCCGAGGAAGAACTCGAGGTCGAGTTCGCGGGCGACGAACTCGAGATCGGCTTCAACGTGGTGTACCTACTGGACATTCTGGCGAGCCTCGGCAGTGAAGAGGTTCGGATCGGTTTCAACGATGCCAACAGCAGCTGCCTGGTTACCGAGGCGGAATCCGGGGCGACGCGTCACGTGGTCATGCCCATGCGGCTGTAGTTCGTTGTGGCGGGTTCGTTCCCGGCGCCGCGCTGATGCGCTGGCGTTGCCGCCGGTTGAGTCGGCATCTGTGGTCCGCGAGTCAGCGGACCGCTTCCCGGATTTCCGATGGTGTCGGGGAACGACGGCGGGCCTCGGTTCTCGCGGTCTGCGGCTGCCGGGGAATCCCTTTTGCGGTTAACGGCGATCGATATTCGCGATTTTCGTATCGTGCCGCGCGCGGCCATCGAGCCCGGCGCGGTGAACTGGCTGTTTGGTGCGAATGGCGCGGGCAAGACGTCGATTCTCGAGGCGATCCATTTGCTCGGCACTGGGCGGTCGTTCGTGCCCGGGCGCGGAAGCCGGCTGATTCGGACGGGTGCGGGTCCATTGCGGGTTGTCGCACGCCTGGAAGAGGACGGCGGTCACCGACATCGGATGGGTTTGGAGCGAAACGCCGGTGGGCGGCTGCTGATGCGCCTGGACGGGAGCTGGGTCGAGCGGATCGCCGACCTCGCCGAGCGGTTGCCGGTGGTCGCCATTCATCCTGGGAGCCATGAAATCCTCGCGGGCGGGCCTGAGCAGCGTCGACGGTTGCTCGACTGGGGACTGTTCCACGTGGAACACGGCTACCTCGCGGTCTGGCAACGTTACCGACGCGTGCTTGCGCAGCGCAACGCGCTGTTGCGCTCACGAGCCGGCGCGCGAAGTCTTGAGCCGTGGGATGGGGAGTTCGCGGCGTCGGGTGAATTGGTGGATCAGGCACGCCGAGATTATGTCGCGGCCCTGGAACCCCACGTCCGGTCAGCTTCCGCCAAATTGTTGCGTGCGGGCGGTGAGGTCCGTGTCCGCTACCGGAGTGGCTGGACCGCGGGGACGCCGCTGCGGACGGCCCTGGAAGAACGCCGCGCGCGTGACGTGGACCAGCTCACGACCACGGTGGGTCCGCATCGGGGGGAGCTGCTCGTGACTTTGGATGGTCACGAGGCAAGACATCGTGTTTCGCGCGGTCAGCAGAAGCTCCTCGTCTATGTTCTGCGCCTTGCGCAGGCCCGCCTCCATCGGGAGCGGAAGGGCGGTGGGCCAGTGATGCTGCTCGACGATCTCGGCGCCGAGCTGGACACCGACCACCGGGAACGGGTTCTGGCGACGGCACTTGAAACCGGATCGCAACTCTTCGTGACCGCGGTCTCACCCGATACGCCGGACGTCCCGGCGTCGACGGCGATTAATTGGTTCCACGTGGAACAGGGCACGGTCTCCGAGGTGCTACAATAGGCCTTTGCCCCAGGAAAGCCGCAAGATGAGTGATCCGCAACTCTACGATTCGAAGCAGATCAAGGTCCTCAAGGGCCTCGACGCCGTGCGCAAACGTCCGGGCATGTACATCGGTGATACCGATGACGGCACCGGTCTCCACCATATGGTGTTCGAGGTCGTCGACAACTCGATCGACGAGGCGCTCGCGGGACACTGCAACAGCATCCAGGTCGTGATCCATGCGGACGAATCGATCACGGTTACGGACGATGGGCGCGGGATTCCCGTCGACCACCATGCGGATGAGGGGCGATCCGCGGCCGAAGTGATCATGACCGTGCTCCACGCCGGGGGTAAATTCGACGATAACTCGTACAAGGTCTCCGGCGGTCTCCACGGCGTCGGCGTCTCCGTGGTCAACGCCCTGTCGGCGGAGCTCCGCCTGACGGTGTACCGCGATAACAAGGTCTACCGGCAGTACTACGACCATAGCGTCCCGGTAGCGCCGATCGAAGAGATTGGTGCGACCGACCTTTCCGGCACGGAAATCCATTTCCTCCCGGATCCCGGCGTTTTCACGAACATCGAATTCCATTACGACGTCCTCGCCCAGCGACTGCGCGAGTTGTCCTTCCTCAATTCCGGCGTTCGCATCACGCTGACCGACGAACGCACCGGCAAGGAAGATATTTTCGAATACCAGGGCGGTATTCGCGCGTTCGTGGAGCACCTCAACCGCAACAAATCACCGCTGCATCCGACCGTCTTCCACATCGCGGACATGGCCGGCGACATCGGGGTCGAGATCTCCCTGCAGTGGAATGACTCCTATCAGGAGAACATCTTCTGCTTCACCAACAATATTCCGCAGCGGGATGGCGGGGCCCATCTCGCCGGGTTTCGTGCCGGTCTGACCCGCACGATCAATCAGTACATGGAGTCGGAGGGGATTCTCAAGAAGGCGAAAATCGCGCCCACCGGCGACGATGCTCGCGAAGGCCTCACGGCCGTCGTATCGGTCAAGGTCCCCGATCCCAAGTTCTCGTCGCAGACCAAGGACAAGCTTGTTTCCTCCGAGGTCAAGGGTGCCGTTGAATCGGCCTTCGCGGAACGCCTGGCGACGTTCCTTCTGGAACAGCCTGCCGAAGCCAAGGCGATTACCGCCAAGATCGTCGACGCTGCCCGGGCGCGTGATGCCGCGCGCAAGGCGCGGGACATGACCCGGCGGAAGGGCGCCCTCGATGTCGCTGGTCTTCCCGGCAAACTGGCCGATTGCCAGGAAAAGGATCCCGCGCAGTCCGAGATCTTCATCGTCGAGGGTGATTCCGCCGGCGGCTCGGCGAAGCAGGGCAGGGATCGGCGCACGCAGGCCATCCTGCCGCTCAAGGGCAAGATCCTGAACGTCGAAAAAGCCCGTTTCGACCGCATGCTTGGGTCCAACGAGGTCGCAACCCTGATCACCGCCCTGGGCTGCGGCATCGGCCGCGAGGAATTCGACCCCGATCGGATCCGCTACCACCGTATTGTCATCATGACCGACGCGGACGTTGATGGCTCGCATATCCGCACGCTTCTGCTGACGTTCTTCTATCGGCAGATGGCCGAACTCATCACCCGCGGTTATGTCTACATCGCGCAACCCCCGCTGTACAAGGTCAAACGGGGCAAGCAGGAGCACTACGTCAAGGACGATGACGAATTGAACGAGCACCTCCTCGGCATCGCCCTTGATGGCACGCGCCTGCACGTCACCACGGGGGCGCCACCGGTTACCGCCGAGGCGCTGGGTGACCTTGCCCGCGAATACATGGCGGTAGACCGCCTGATCGATCGGCTGTCACGGCGCTATGACCGAACGCTGCTCGCCGAGCTGATCAACGTTCGCCCGATTACCTCTGCGGACCTGCAGGACGACGATGCCATGGCCGCGTGGGGCGAGCAGCTTGCCACTCGCCTCAACGCGAGGACCGGCAATGGCTCGGAGCGCTATCGCGTCCGCGCCGAGCGCATGGATGCGGGCGTCGGCGTCGTCGTCGAGCACGAGCGCCACGGCAATGCGCACCCCCACACGCTGGCTCCGCAGTTCTTCACCTCGCCGGAATATCAGGCCATTGGCGCGCTTGCGGGCCAGGTTCACGACCTCCTCGACGATGGCGCCTACATCGAACGCGGAAACCAGGAACACCCAGTATCCGAATTCGCCCACGTCATGGCGTGGATGATGGGCGAGGGTCGCAAGGGTCTCAGCTTCCAGCGCTACAAGGGTCTCGGCGAGATGAACCCGGAACAGCTGTGGGAGACGACCATGAATCCGGACACCCGCCGCCTCTTGCAGGTCCGGATCGAGGACGCGGTCGCCGCCGACGAAATGTTCACGACGCTGATGGGCGACCAGGTGGAGCCGCGCCGCCTGTTCATTGAAAGCAACGCGCTTTCCGCGAGCAACATCGACGTGTAGTCTTTCGCTGCTGCTCCTGCGTGCACCCGGCGCCGGCCCGATGCGGCAGCCATCGGTCACGCTCGATCGCGGAAGCCGTCGCACCCCGATCAGGTCGGGCCGACCGCCCCAACACAATCAATACCGCTGGAGGCTCCCTTGGACGCCGCCGAAGATCAGCGCGCACCTACCGTGCGCGCCCCGCTACCGAACTTCGCTGACATTGATCCCGATCACATCGAGCCAAGCATCGATGCCGCGATCGCTGAAGCCAGCGCCGAAATCGACCGCCTGCTGCATTCGCAAACCCCCTACTCATGGGACACATTCATCGTCCCGCTGGAGGCCGCGCTGGATCGGCTGGCGCGTGCGTGGGCACCCATCCGTCATCTCCACGCCGTGCGCTCGGGTCCGGCGATTCGCGCTGCCTACAACGCATCGCAGCCAAAGGTCACCGCGTTCTACACCGCGCTGGGCCAGAACCGGGCACTCTACGAGGCCTACCTGGCCATCGCCGAGGGTCCGGAATACGCGAACCTCGACGCCACGCAACGCAAGGCGATCGATGACGCCGTGCGCGATTTCCGCCTCGCCGGGGTTGCCCTGGAAGGGGATGCCCGGACGCGTTTCGCAGATATCGAGGCCGAGCTTTCGCAACTGCAAACGCGATTCGAAGAGAACGTCCTCGATGCCACCCAGGCCTGGAACAAGGTCATCACCTCCGAGGATGACCTTTCCGGGCTCGGCCCCGGCGCCATGGCCATGGCCCGCAGGGCCGCGGATGAGGCTGGTCGAGACGGCTGGCTGCTGACACTGGATTTTCCGCTTTTCCATGCCGTCATGACCAGCGCCGACGACCGCAGCCTCCGCCGCGAAGTCTACGAGGCCTGGACCACACGTGCGTCCGATCAGGGGCCGCACGCCGGGCGCTGGGACAATGGCCCGGTCATGGAGCGCATCGTCGCACTGCGACAGGAAAAGGCGCGGTTACTCGGCTTCCCGCACTATGCGGCACTTGCGCTGGAAGATCGGATGGTCGATCGTCCGGAGGAGGTCCTGCAGTTCCTGCACGACCTCGCCGGCCGCGCCCTGCCATGCGCGCGCGGTGAGCGCGACGAACTGATCGATCTCGCCTGTGACCAGTACGGACTCGACACGCTGCAACCCTGGGATGTCGGGTATTTCGCGGAAAAGCTGCGGGCCTCGCGCTTTGCAATCTCCGACGAGACGCTGAAACCCTACTTCCCCGCTGACCGGGTGATCCGCGGTCTCTTTGCCATCGTCAATGAGCTTTTCGGCATCCATTTCGAGGCCCGCGACGAGGTCACGAGCTGGCACGAGGATGTCGTCTATTATCGTGTCCTTGATGCGAACGGTGCCGAAATTGGCGGCTTCTACTTCGATCTATACGCGCGCAGCGATAAACGCGGCGGCGCCTGGATGGACGAATGCGCCGCGCGCATGCGCGCCGACAATGGGTTGCACCTGCCGGTTGCCTTCCTCACCTGCAATCTGACACCGCCGGTGGATGGCACGCCCGCACAGTTCACCCACGATGAGGTCCTGACGCTGTTTCATGAATTCGGCCATGGTCTCCACCATCTCCTCACCGAAATCGATACGCCCTCCCTGTCCGGGATCAACGGCGTGGAATGGGATGCTGTCGAGCTGCCGAGCCAGTTGCTGGAGAACTGGTGCTGGTATCGCGAAGGCCTCGACCTCATCAGCGGCCACGTTGAGTCCGGTGAGCCGCTGCCTGCTGAGACCGTCGAGCGATTACAAGCCAGTCGGCACTTTCACGAAGCACTCGCAATCCTCCGCCAGGTCGAGTTCTCGTTGTTCGATTTCCGCCTCCACATGACGACCGACCCCGTGTCCGAAGCCGACATCCGGGCATTGCTCGACAACGTGCGCAATCAGGTCGCCGTCATCCAGCCGCCGTCGTACAACCGCTTTCCCCACGCCTTCGGCCACATTTTTGCGGGTGGCTACGCGGCCGGCTATTACAGCTACAAATGGGCCGAGGTACTGGCTGCGGACGCATTCGGCGCGTTCGAGGAAGAGGGTCTGTTGAACGCGGCCGCTGGCGCTCGCTTCCGCGATGCCGTGCTCGCACGTGGTGGATCCCGCCCGACGCGCGAGAATTTCCGGCAATTCCGCGGCCGCGAACCGGATCTCGACCCGCTGCTGCGCCAGGCGGGGCTGGTTGACCGGCAGCCCGCACAGTGACCATGAGCGCAACAATGCCACTACCGATCGAAACGCCCACAACGCCAGTCGCGGCCGCCGGCGGACGGCCGCACAGGAACCGCCGCGCATGAGAATCGCCAGCTGGAACGTGAATTCCCTGAAGGTCCGGTTACCCCAGGTGCTGGCCTGGCTTGATAGCGCGCAGCCTGATGTGCTCGGGCTCCAGGAGACCAAACTCACGGACGAAAACTTTCCGGTGAGTGCATTCACCGATGCCGGTTGGCACGTCACGTACTCGGGTCAGAAGACCTATAACGGTGTCGCCCTGGTGACCCGCACTCCGGCGACGGACGTACTCACCGAGCTTGCAGGAGCCGACGATCCGTCCCGCCGGCTGATCGCGGCGACCGTCGATGGCGTGCGGATCTACAATCTGTACGTGCCCAACGGCAAGGCCGTCGACAGCGACAAATACGTCTACAAGCTCGACTGGCTGGCCCATCTGCACAACCAGCTCACCGCCGAACTCGATCAGTACACCGACCTGGTCGCGATCGGCGATTACAATATCGCGCCGAGCGACGCCGACGTCCACGATCCGGTTGCCTGGGCCGGCAGCATCCACTGCAGTACACCTGAACGCGATGCGCTGGGCAGCCTCGAGGCGCTGGGACTGCGTGACACCTTCCGTCTGTTCGATCAGCCGGAGTCGGCATTTTCCTGGTGGGATTACCGCGCCGCCGGGTTCCGCCGCAATCTCGGCCTGCGCATCGACCTGATCCTTGCGTCCGCAAAACTCGCCGAGCGCTGCACGGGTTCCCGCATCGATGTCGAGCCGCGGCGCAACGAACGGCCCTCCGATCATGCCCCCGTCATTGCCGATTTCGCCTGACTGCCAACCGGCCCGGGGCCGGCCAACCACCCTGCCCAGTGAGGTGTTCCGTGCACTACCACGATCTGCGTGAATTCATCGCCGGCCTCGAGGCAGATGGCGACCTCGTCCGTATCCACCACGAGATCGACCCCTATCTCGAAATGACCGAAATTGCCGACCGCACGCTGCGTGCCGGCGGTCCCGCCATCCTGTTCGAGAACCCACGTGGCCACACCATGCCGGTTCTGGCCAACCTGTTCGGCACGGCCGGTCGCGTGGCACGGGCCATGGGCGCCGAAGATATCGAGGCCGTTCGCGAAATCGGCCGCCTGCTGGCTTTCCTCAAGGAGCCGGACCCGCCCCGCGGGATGAAGGAAGCCTGGCAGAGCCTGCCGATCTTCAAGAAGGTCCTCGACATGGCGCCGAAAACCGTGCGCTCGGCCCCCTGTCAGGAGGTGGTCATCGAAGGCGGCGATGTGGACCTTTCCCGCCTGCCGATCCAGACCTGCTGGCCCGGCGACGCGGGGCCACTGTTGACCTGGGGCCTCGTGGTGACACGCAACCCGGAGGGGTCACGCGTCAACATGGGCATCTACCGGCAGCAGCAGATCGGTCCCAATCGCCTGATCATGCGCTGGCTCGGCCAGCGCGGTGGCGCCCTCGATTACCGCGCCTGGCAACAGACACATCCCGGGGAGCCCTTTCCGATTGCCGTCGCCCTCGGTGCCGACCCCGCGACCACGCTTGCCGCGGTCACGCCCGTCCCCGACACCCTGTCCGAGCACGCCTTTGCCGGTCTCCTGCGCGGAAGTCGCACGCGCCTGGTCAAATGCATGGGTTCGGACCTGCAGGTGCCGGCCCAGGCCGAGATCATCCTCGAGGGTGTCCTCCATCCGGGCGACACCGCGCCCGAAGGCCCGTTCGGCGACCACACCGGCTACTACAACGAGGTCGAGGAATTCCCGGTATTCACGGTCGAGCGCATCACCCACCGGCGCGAACCGATCTACCACTCGACCTATACCGGGCGGCCACCGGACGAGCCCGCCGTGCTCGGGCTCGCTCTGAATGAGGTGTTCATCCCGATTCTGCAGAAACAGTTCCCCGAGATCGTCGACTTCTATCTCCCTGCCGAGGGCTGCTCGTACCGCATGGCAATCGTCACCATGCGCAAGCAGTACCCGGGCCATGCGAAACGCGTGATGCTCGGGATCTGGTCATTCCTGCGCCAGTTCATGTACACCAAGTTCATCATCGTCACCGACGATGATGTTGATGCGCGCGATTGGAACGATGTCATCTGGGCGCTGACCACGCGCAGTGATCCGCGCCGCGATTCGACCTTCATCGATCACTCGCCCATCGACTATCTGGATTTCGCCTCGCCGGTATCCGGACTCGGTTCCAAGCTCGGCATCGACGCCACCAACAAGTGGCCCGGCGAAACCGACCGCGAGTGGGGCCAGCCGATCACCATGGACCCGGCCGTGAAGCAGCGCGTGGATGATATCTGGCACGAGCTCGGCCTGGACCGCGGCTGACCGGCGCCAGCCCCTGCTTGGATTCCGCCGAGTATTCCGCCAATATAGTCACGGACCGGTACTGATTAGGGGGGCGTCATGCGCCAGATCATGGTACTGAACGCCAAGGGCGGCTCGGGCAAATCCACGCTCGCGACCAACCTTGCCAGCTACTACGCGACCCAGGGCCACGACGTCGTCCTGGCCGACCTCGACCCCCAGCAATCCTCGCTCGCCTGGCTGGAGGCCCGCTCCGCCGGCCGGCCACCCATCCGCGGAATCGATGCCAGCACCAAGGGTGCTCGCCTGCCACGATCCGCCGACCTGGCGATCCTCGATGCGCCAGCCGCCGCCCACGGTGCCGAACTCGGCCACCTGATGCGGCGTGCCGAAACCTTCATCGTGCCCGTCCTGCCATCGCCGATCGACATGCGCGCCGCCGCCAACTTCGTTGCCGAGTTGCGCCGCAACAAGCGCATTGCCGGCAAGCAGGCGCGGTTCGGCGTGGTGGCCAACCGCGTTCGCGATTACACCCGCGTGGCCAGCGACCTCGAGGAGTTCCTGCGCAAGTTGAAGGTGCCGGTGCTGACGCAGTTGCGCGACAACATGAACTATATCCGCGCAGCCGAGCGCGGGCTGGGCATCTTCGAATTGCCGCCATACGCCACCGCGACTGATCGCGAACAGTGGCAACCCATCATTCGCTGGCTCAATTCCAAACGCAGCAAACCGACCAGCTAATCCCACTTCCCCAGCGAAACCCGCTCCCAACGGCTCGACACGAGCCGGCAACGCGTTGCTGGTCCATGATCAGCTACCATTACCGCCCCGGGCCCGTGCAAAATCCGGGCGAACCCTTCCAGCGGCTGCGGTGATGGGCCACAATCCGTGTCCGTTTCCGCGCCGGTACCCCTGCACCATGTCGTACCAAGTTCGTATCCGCCCAAGTGGCCATGAATTCACCGTCGAAGACGACGAATCGATCCTCGATGCCGCCATTCGACAGGGTTTCCCGCTCCCCTACGGCTGCCGCAATGGCACCTGTGCCGCCTGCCTGGGCAAGGTTGTGAGTGGCGAGGTGTTCTATCCCGACGGACCACCGCCAGCACTGCCCGAAGAGGGCGATCAGGCTGGGCAGGCCTTGCTCTGCCAGGCGCGGATCGACGCGCCCTGCGAAATCGAGATCGAGGAGGTTGAGGAAGCGCGTGACCTGATCGTGCGCACGCTCCCGGTCCGGGTGGCAAGCCTCGAGGCGCTGGCACACGACGTGACCTGCCTGCGCCTGCGTCTGCCGGCCGCCGAGCGCCTTCAGTTCATGGCCGGGCAGTACATCGACATTCTCATGCGCGACGGCCGCCGGCGGAGTTTTTCACTGGCCAACCCGCCGCACGACGATGACTGCCTCGAGCTGCACGTGCGTCAGGTTCCCGGCGGGCGCTTCAGTGAGGAATTGATGGCGACCTTGCGGCCCAAGTCGCTGCTCCGCTTCGAAGGCCCGCTCGGCTCGTTCTTCCTGCGCGAGGATTCCAACCGGCCGGCGATCCTGGTGGCCGGCGGCACGGGCTTTGCGCCCATGCAGAGCATGATCGAGCACGCCATTGCCCGCGGCGTCACGCGTGATCTACACCTGTTCTGGGGCGTCCGCGCGCAGCGCGACCTGTATGCCCGGGCGAGGGCGGAGGCCTGGGCCCGAGACCACGGCAATATCCACTTCACACCCGTCCTGTCCGACCCGGCAGCGGACGACGACTGGCAGGGTGCTACCGGGTTCGTCCATACCGCTGTGCTCGCGGCCTACCCCGACCTGCAGGCGCACCAGGTCTACATGTCGGGCCCGCCACCGATGATCGATGCCGGCCGCAACGCGTTCCGCGCCGCCGGACTGCCAGCAGGAGAACTGTTCTTCGACTCGTTCGACTACGCGTCGGACGCCATGGAGGGCATGCGGGCCGCGGGTATCGATCCGGGCTGAGGCGGCACCGGGCCCGGGCTCACGCCGTCGGCGCTGGCAACTCGTTACCCGTGGCCCGTTCCGTTTCGGTGCGCACGGTTCCCCACGGATCGTCGCCACCCAGTTCCTTGCTCGCGTATTCCAGCCCGAGCCGGTACTGCTCGCGCGCCGCACCCGTTTCGCCCAGGTGTTCGAGCAGCTCGGCCAGCTCCCGGCAGGTCTCGGCGCGCGGCTCGATGCCGAGGCTCGACTCGAAATACGCCCGCGCTTTGCCCCACAGGCGATTGCGCCCGCAGAGGCGGCCCAGCGTGAGCAGCAGCATCGGGCTGCGACCCCGGTCCGCCGCCCAGCGTTCGGCGTAGTCGAGCTGCTTGTCACTGGTGGTGGTCTCGATCAGGCCGTAATCACGGACCAGGTGTTCGTCCCAGTGACGATTGAGGTACTGGCGAACGCGCTTCTCGGCCAACGCGGGCGCACCGGCTTCCACCAGACGGTGCGCGAAGGCGCGAATCACCCGGGGGTTCTCACGCACCTGCCGCGAAACCGAATCCCAGATCCCCTTCAGCGCTTCTTCCCGGGCCGCCGCATTCCGCAGGCGCCCCAGCGCCGTCTTCGTTTCGAGCTCCGCAAGACGGTCGCGTTCAAGCACTCGACGGCGCCCAAGATCCGGCAGCAGTGTGGCCAGGTTATCCCAGTCCTCGAGCTCCAGGTAAAGGCGCGACAGAAGCTTCATTACATAGGTGTGACCCGGCTGCATCGCGCGCAAGCGCGTCAACGTCGCCAGCGCATGTTCCGTCTGATGATGCGCGAGTTGCAGCTCCGCCTGGGTCAGCGACACCGCAACATCGGCCTCGGGGTTTTCCTCGATCGCTGCCCGCAGATACCGATCGCGGCGCTCGTACGCGCCGATCTGCTGCGCGGCACGGGCAGCGGCCAGATAATTGAGCAACGACGTCTCGCTGCCCTCCGCGTGGCGCACCAGCAGTTTCTCGGCCGCTTCCCAACGACCCTCGGCCATCTCGATCAGGCCCCGGACCAGGCTTCGCCGAGCCTTCTCGGAACGTCGCCCCGAAAGCCCCCGAGCAACAACCCGCGGGCTGCGCGAAAGTGCCCCCAGCAGGCGCAGGACCACGTGCACCAGGACGAAAATCATCGCCACCGCGATCAGCATCACCGCCGCACTGGTCTCGACGACCCACGGCCCGATCTCGATGACCACCGAGCCGGGATAGCGGTGCAGCAACAGGGCGCCACCCACGGCAACGATCAGAAGTACCAGTACCCACAGCAGCCAGCGCATGCCTCAGGCTCCCTTGTGCAACGTCAGGCACCGGGCTGGTCGAGCCCACGCGAAAGAGACATTCATTCCTGGTCGCCCTCCGTGTCGCCAGCGGCATCGCCGGGATCCGTGATCTCGCCGACGCCATTGTCGGCCTCGCGGGCATCGGCGCTGATGCGCGCGACGAGCGCAGCCATCTTGTCCAGCGTCGGGCCGAAATCCGGGACCTCGACGCGCACCGGGCGATTGCTCAGCTCTGCGAGCCGCGAACCGAACCGTTCGACACGCTGATCATCGGCCGCGAACGCTTCGCCAACAATCTCCCGTGCCGTCTCCAGTGACTGCCGGTAGCGCTCGGGATCACCGTTCAGCGCGGCAAGCCGCGCCTGCCGCAGGTGATGCCGCAGCGCTTCCGCGGGCGGCAATCCGTCCGCATCGACATCCGGTTCGGGCTCCGGCGCGGGCTCCACCGAGCGGTGGCGGATCACCACCAGTCCCCGCAAACGCTCGACCAACCCTTCCCAGAAGGAACCCGGCGCAAGGTCGATCTCGGGGACCGCCACTTCCTCCGTCTCGGTCGCGAGCGGCAGCGACTCGATGCCACGTTCCAGGTTGAGCAGACGCAACGCGATGCCTTCCACATCCGCGCGCTCAAGTTCCCGGATGCGGGCCACATCCTCGACAATCGCCTGCCGCAGCGGGAGCACCCGTGCGTCACCGAGGCGATGGAGCGCCTCGTCAGCGGCCTCGAATGCAGCGATTGCACCTTCGCGGTCCGTCGCCAGCTGCAGTCGGCGAATACCGATCTCCACCAGGTAGCGGACCTCGGCCAGTCGCCAGCGGGTGTGGTGTCCGACCGCCAGCTCGCGAATCTCGGCGAGCTCGCCCGACAGCGTCGTCAGGCGACCCGCCACGTCCTGCGCAAGCGCCTCGCGCGCATCGGCCTGGTCATCCAGTCGCGCGGCGAGCCGATCCAGCTCATTGCGCACGTCGACATCCGCCACGGCCGCGTCAATTGCCGCGGCGCGTTCGTCCGGAACCTCGGTCAGTCGGTCTTCGAGTTCATGCAGGCGCTGGAACAGGTAACCGCCGAAACCGGCGACCGTCAGCGCCACAAGAATGGCGATGGTGGCGAGCGCCCGGGTCATCCCCCCACTGCCGCTACGGTTGCCGCCCGCTGCCGCAGGTGGCTTGCCGGCATCCTTGTCGGACCCATCATCGCCACCGGCCATCGACGATGCCATGTCATCCTCACGGTCGCGGTCGACAGTGCCATCGGTCGCCCTGGGCTCCTCACTCGGCCCATCACCGGCGGCCGCCTGCGCTGCCGACGCGTCCTCGCGCTGGCGCGCTTCATCGCCGTCATCGGCATCGTTTTCGGGCGCTTGGGTGGGTCGACGGGATTCGTTCATGGCTATCCGGAGACTCCTTGTACCTCGGGGGCGAGCTCGACAAGCGCGGCGGCCATGTGGTCATCGGCTGGACTGATCGCGGTCACGATGCGCCCGCAAAAGCCCGCGGCGCAGGCAACCTGGGTTACGCGCTTCCCCGATGTTACCAGTGGTTTGCCCAGGACCACTCCCCGTTCCGGTCCTGCAAGTGCCGCCAGCAGATTTTCCAGACCTTCCACACTGGTCACTGTAACGATATCCGCACGGGTCGCAAGCTCGCCCTCAAAAGCCGCCGGCGCGCGCCGCCGATACACCTCGACGTATTCGACGCTGGCGCCGCGCGCACGCAGTTCGTCACCCAGCAGCGCGCGGCCGCCCGAGCCGCGGACAATCACCACGGATCGGCCGAATACACGCTCCGGCGAGAGCGCGTGAAGGGCCAGCAGGGCTTCCGAATCGCAGCCGTCCACCGGCTCCAGGGTCGGCACCCATCCGCGCTCAATCAGCGCGCCGGCCGTCGCCGGGCCCACGCCCCCGATCTCCGGCAGCGACGCCCGCCCTGCCAATACATGGTGCGCTCCGTACGCCACCGCCGCCGGGCTGACAAACAGCACGATATCACCGTCGCGGCTCACCGGCGGCGGCGTGGTTACGGGTTCGATGATCAACGTGGGGCACTCGAGGGCGGTGCCGCCCAGCTCGTGAACGGCTTTCACCAGGCCCCCGGCGCGTTCGGCCGGGCGCGTCACCAGCACTTGCAGGCCGGCAAGCGGCCCCATCAGTGGTCGCCATCGGCGCCGGCGAGCAATTCCAGCGCCCCCTGCTCGGTGAGCGCGGCTGCGGCGCGGGCCCCGACGGCCGCGGCATCCTCGATCCCACCCGTCGCCGTCGTCGCCAGCAGTCGGCTGCCATCGGGCGCCCCGACCCGTGCCGCCAAGTGCAGCTCATCGCCGTCGAGCCGGGCAAAGCCGGCGATCGGCGACAGACAGCTCCCGCCCAGACCGTGACTCACGGCCCGCTCGGCGACGACACAGGCTGCGGTTGGCGCATCGTGCAGGCGCGCCACCAGCGCCTCCAGCTCGGGATCGTTGCGGCGACACTCGATACCCAGGGCTCCCTGGCCCAGGGCCGGAAGGCAGATGTCGGCGTCGAGCGGTGCGGTGATTCGTTCCCCGAAGCCAAGCCGATCGAGCCCGGCGACGGCGAGGACGATGGCGTCGAACCGACCGTCGTCCAGTTTCGCGAGCCGCGTATTGACGTTCCCGCGCAGCTCCTCGATGCGACAGTGCGGATAGCGATGCAGTAACTGGCTCGCCCGGCGCAGGCTGCAGGTACCGATGACCGCACCCGCTGGCAACGCATCGGGATGCGCGTACTGGTTGGCAACGAAGGCGTCATAGGGGCTCTCGCGATCAAGAATGACCGGCAGATGCAGGCCTTCGGCGCACTCGGCCGGGACATCCTTCATCGAGTGCACGGCGATATCCGCGCGATCCTCGAGCAGCCCCCGCTCCAGTTCCTTCACGAAGAGACCCTTGCCGCCAATCGCCGCCAGGGATCGATCGAGCACACGGTCGCCCTCGGTCTGCATACCCACCAGCGTTACCTCCAGTCCGGGTTCCACGGCCTGCAGCCGCTCGGCCACCAGCTCCGCCTGGCGCCAGGCAAGGGGGCTTCGGCGTGTGGCGATGCGCAATGTTTTCACGGTATCGGTCTCCACCGGCGTGCTGGCGCCGGGCTCACGGGTAGTGGCTGTTCGGGTCACGGGCTGCGTCGACGGTCACTGTCCGGCCCGAAGCCGTTCGCGGACCATCGGCAGGTGGCGACGACTCACCTCAAGGGTATCGTCAATGCCATGAAAGCGGACGGCGAATCGCCCCGCCGCTGTGCGCGTCAGTCCGGCGACGTGCGCCAACGCCACGAGGGCCTTGCGGTGTATCCGCAGGAATCGATCGCCGAATTCCTCTTCGAGCGAACGCAATGACTCCTCGAGCAACACCTCCCCGCCCGTATGGCGGACGGTGACATACTTCTGATCGGCGCGGAAATAACAGACGTCGGCGACAGCCACGAGCTGCAACTCGTTGCCCAGGCGCGCGCACAATTGCTGCCTCGATCCCGCCGTCGACATGGTACCGGTCTGCGCACGATTGGGCTGTACTGCCGTGGCGATTGCCCGTGCCAGACGCTCGGCGCGTACCGGCTTGACCACGTAATCGACCGCCTGGGTCTCGAACGCTTCCAGCGCGTGGTCGCCATAGGCCGTGACAAAGATGATCGCCGGCGGCGGTTCAGCGCCGACCATGTGCCGCGCCGCCTCCATCCCGTCCATGCCGGGCATGCGCACATCGAGCAGGATGACGTCGGGCTGCAGATGTGCAGCCTCGCGCACGGCGCTGGCGCCGTCCGTCGCTTCACCGACCACCTCGCAGTCCGGCAGGTCCGCTACCAGTCGCCGCAGGCGGTCGCGCGCGAGTGCCTCATCGTCAACGATCAGGACCTTCATGACGCATCCCTTTCCGACCTGTGCTCCGGGATTGGCACCTCGATCACGACCCGGTAGCGGCCGTCCTCCTCTTCGACGCGAAACTCGGCCGCCTCGCCGAAGGCGAGTTCGAGGCGTTGGCGGATATTGTCCTGCGCGAGCCGGTGTCCTTCGACGCGACCGGGGCCCTGTGCGGACGGGTTCTCGACCACGAGGTGTGCCCGCTCGCCCACACGGCGGGTCGTGATGCGCACCGTACCACCACCCGGCTGCGCTTCAATGCCGTGGTAGACCGCATTCTCCAGCAGCGGCTGCAGCGTCATCGCCGGGACCACGGCACCACCGGCCGCCGGGTCCAGATGCCAATCGACCACGAGCCTGGCGCCGAGGCGGAGCGCCTCGATACGCAGGTAACTGGCGACGAACTCGAGTTCCTCATCCAGCGTGCGCAGCGATTGCTCTGCCAGCGTGGCGCGGAACAGCTCGGACAGATCCTCTACGGCGCGTTCCGCCGCAACCGGGTCCGACCGGGTCAGACTGGCGATGGTATTCATGCTGTTGAACAGGAAGTGGGGTCGAATGCGTGCCTGCAGCGCCTGCACCCGCGCCTGGCTTTCCGCCTGCAGATTGCGTTGCCACTCGGCCGTGACATAGAAATAGCGCAGACCCAGCGCGGTCACGATCGCGCTGACAACCGTGTGCTCCACCAGCATGACGGGCAGCGGCTGGCTGACGACGGGCAATGCTACAAGGCTGGTGACGCCGTACGCGGCAAGCGATATCGCGATCGTGACCACCTGCAGCAAGACAAAGGCAATGGCGGCGGCAACGCGGTCATCCAGATGCGTCAGCTGGCGTCGCAATGCACACAGCAGCGCCACGTCGACGACCGCGATCCATTGCACAAACAGCGTGGTAAGCGCGAGTGCATGGACCCGCTCCTGCAGCTCACCCGGACGCACCGCCACGAGAATGAACACCAGCAGCTGCGCGATCAGCAGCGTCCGCAGCAGGCTTGCCGGCTGACAGAAGTCCGGCAGAAACGACTGGCGCTCCGTCGGCGTCTCGATCATGCGTCGTTCCCGTCCATGGCGGCATTATGCCGACCACCGTCGCGCCCTGCAGCGCGAACCGCGTGACGTATATACTACGCGCCGATTCCATCATCGCTTGCGCCGCGCTCTCCGCGCGCCGCCGGCGCCAATCCCCCGCGGGAGACACCGATGACCCAGCATGACGCCGACCCACCAGGCCAGAAAACCTGGGGCGGCCGTTTCAGCGAACCCACCGACGCCTTTGTCCAGGCCTTCACCGCGTCCGTCGGTTTCGACCAGCGCCTGTATCGCCATGATATCGCCGGCTCGCGCGCCCACGCCCGCATGCTGACGGAGGTCGGTGTGCTCACCGCCGACGAGTGCGATCAGATCATGGGTGGACTGGATGCAATCGAGGCCGACATCGAAGCCGGCCGATTCGAATGGAGCGTCGCCCTCGAAGATGTCCACATGAACATCGAGCAGGCCCTGACCGCCCGTATCGGCGATGCCGGGAAGAAGCTGCACACCGGACGCTCGCGCAACGACCAGGTCGCAACCGACATGCGGCTCTACCTGCGTGACGCGATCGATGATCTCGATGGCGAGCTCGAGCGCCTGTGCACCGGGCTGCTGGATCTCGCTGCCAGCCATCCCGATGCGGTGATGCCCGGGTTCACCCACCTGCAGCCGGCACAGCCCGTGACCTTCGGCCATCACATGCTGGCGTGGTTCGAGATGCTGCTGCGTGATCGCGAGCGCCTGCACGACTGCCGCCGGCGCGTCGATGTGCTGCCCCTGGGCGCGGCCGCCCTTGCGGGCACGCCGTACCCGATCGACCGGGCGCGCACGGCCGAACTGCTGGGATTCGCCGCGATCGCCGAGAACTCGCTCGACGCGGTCAGCGATCGCGACTTCACCATCGAGTTCTGTGCCTGGGCGGCGACGACCATGATGCACCTGTCGCGCATGAGCGAGGAGCTGGTGCTGTGGACCTCGCCGGCGTTCGACTTCATCGATCTGCCGGACCGCTTCTGCACTGGCTCGTCGATCATGCCGCAGAAGAAGAACCCCGACGTGCCCGAACTGGTGCGCGGCAAGACCGGGCGGGTCAATGGCCATCTGGTGGGCCTGCTGACGCTGATGAAGAGCCAGCCGCTCGCTTACAACAAGGACAATCAGGAGGACAAGGAGCCGGTGTTCGACACCGTCGACACCATGGCCGGTTGCCTGCGTGCCTTCGCCGACATGGTGCCGGCGATCCGCATCAAGCCCGACAACATGGCCGCACGCGCCCGCAAGGGCTTTGCCACTGCGACCGATCTCGCCGACTATCTCGTGCGTCGTGGCGTGGCCTTTCGCGATGCCCACGAAATCGTCGGCAAGAGCGTGCGCCATGCCATCGACCGCGACTGCGATCTGGCCGATCTGGCGCTCGCCGACCTGCAGCAGTTCTCTGCCGTGATCGACGATGACGTCTTTGCCGTGCTGACCCTCGAGGGCTCGGTGGCCAGTCGTGATCACCTGGGCGGCACCGCACCGGCGCAGGTCCGCGCCGCGGTCGACCGCGGGCGCGCACGGCTCGCCCACCAGCCGACGGCGGCCAAGGCCTGAGCCTGGGTGCCCGTTACCATGTCTGCACGCCTGTTCGGATTGATCCTCATGAGCATTTTCCTCGCAGCCTGCGCCTACAGCGGTGAGTCCGGGAACGGCCGCGGTGAACCGCCGCCCCTGATCGATCGCGAGATCTTTTTCGGTGATCCGCAGATCAGTGGGGGGCAGATCTCGCCGGACGGCGAGTGGGTGAGTTTCATCCAGCCACTCGATGGCGTGCCGAACGTCTGGGTGAAGCACCGCGACGAGGACTTCGCCGACGCCCGGCCCGTCACTGACGATCGGGATCGACCGATCCGCAGCTACTACTGGTCGCGCGACAGCCGCTATGTCCTGTTCCTGCAGGACCGCGGCGGCGATGAAAACTTCCGCCTGCACCGCGTCGATCCGACCGCCGAACCGCCCGCCGATGAGCGCGTGCCCGCCGCGACCGATCTCGCCCCGGACGGCGACGTGCAGACGCGCGTGGTCGCGCGGCCGTATGCCCGTCCCGACGAGACGCTGGTGGCGTTCAACGATCGCGATCCGGCAATGCACGATGTCTATCGCCTGACCATCAGCACGGGCGAGCTGGAACGCGTGTTCCGCAACGAGGTTGGTGTCGCCGATTTCACCGCTGACCTGGCGGGCAACCTGCGCCTGGGTACGCGCCAGCTCCCCGACGGTGGCTGGGCCATCCATCGCATCGATAATGGCGAGCTGGCCGAGTCGCCGCTCTACACCTGCACCATCGACGAGACCTGTGACCCGCTGCGCTTTCACCCCGATGGCGAGCGCGTGTATCTGGAAACCAATGCCGGCGATGAGCGCGACCTGAGTGAGCTGGTGCTGCTGAACATCAGCACCGGCCACACGGAAACGGTCGATGCCGATCCGGAGGGCCGCGTGGATTTCGGCGGCGCCGAGTTCGCGCCCGCCGACGGCCGCCTGCTCGCGACCTACTACACCGACGACCGACTGCGCGTATATGCGCACGATGACGACTTCGCGGCCGACTATGCCGACATCCAGGCCGAGTTGGGCGATCGCGGCGATATCCGCTTCGGTGCCGTCACCCACGACGAGCGTCGCCGCCTGGTCGCCCTGACCTCGGCCACCGACCCGGGCGCGGCCTACCTCTACGACCGCGACACCGGGCGTACCGAGCTCCTCTACCGGCCCCGGCCCGACCTGCCGACCGAGCACCTGGCGCCCATGCGGCCCGTGCGCTACGAGGCGCGCGACGGCCTCGAGATCCCGGCCTATCTGACCCTGCCGCCGGGGCACGCGGAGGAGAATCTACCGGTGGTCATCCTGCCGCACGGTGGGCCCTGGGCGCGCGATACCTGGGGTTATGATCCCCAGGCCCAGTTCCTCGCCAACCGCGGCTACGCCGTGTTCCAGCCCAACTTCCGCGGCTCGACCGGCTTCGGCAAGGCCTTCCTCAAGGCCGGCAACGAGGAATGGGGCACGGGCGCGATGCAGCACGACATCACCGATGGTGTGCGCTACCTGATCGACGCGGGCATCGCCGATCCCGATCGGGTCGGCATCATGGGTGGCTCCTACGGCGGCTACGCCACACTGGCCGGCCTCGCCTTCACGCCCGATGTCTATGCCGCCGGCGTGTCCATTGTCGGACCGTCCAACATCATCACGCTGCTCGAATCCATTCCCCCCTACTGGGGCCCGGTACGGCAGATCTTCACCGAACGCGTGGGTGACCCCGATGACCCGGACGAGCGTGAACGTCTCAAGGCGCAGTCGCCGCTGTTCTCCGCCGAGTCGATCCGCGCCCCGCTGCTGGTGGTGCAGGGTGCCAACGACCCGCGCGTGGTCCAGCACGAGTCGGATCAGATCGTCGCCGCCCTGCGCGACCTCGAGCGCACGGTCGATTATCTGGTGGCGGAAGACGAGGGCCACGGCATGGCCCGCAGCCACAATCGCCTGGCCATGTTTGCCGAGATCGAGCGCTTCCTCGCCACGCACCTCGGCGGCCGCTATCAGGAAGACATGCCGGAGCGCATACGCGATACGCTCGAGCGGCTGCGCGTGGACATCGACCAGGTCGACCCGGAGAAGACCCGCAAGCGGGCGGATTGAGGTGCGGCTTCAGTGGGTCAGCCGGCGCCGACTTCGCGGCTGAGCCACTGCGCGAGGTCGTCGATTTCCCGGGCGCAGACGCTGTGCGGCATCGGGTATTCGTGCCAGGCGGGCGCAGACCGCAACGCGCCAATGCGCTGGTGCGACATCCGCCCGAGGTCGATTGGCACCACCGGATCCTCGGACCCGTGGGCCAGGAACATCGGTGTGTCCCGATTGGCGTCGATCGCCTCGGCGTCGAGGCGGTCGGCCAGCGGCAGATAGGCGGACAGCACCACGATCCCGCCGAGTCGCTCCGGGTGGCGCAGGCCGCCATGACATGCGATGGCGCCGCCCTGGGAGAAGCCGGCGAGGACGACGCGTTCGGGCGGAACGCCGCGCTCGCCCTCGGCGGCGATCAGCGCGTCGGCGATCGCGATCGAACCCAGTATCCCCGGTTCATCCTCGCGCCCGGCAATATCCGGCCCGGTAATATCGAACCAGGCGCGCATGCGCATGCCGCCATTGATCGTAACCGGCCGCTGGGGCGCATGCGGGAAGACGAAACGGATGCCGTGGTCGGCGGGCAGGCCGAGCTCGGGCACGATGGGCTCGAAATCATGGCCATCGGCACCCAGACCATGGAGCCAGATCACCGTCCAGCGATGCGGCCCCGGTGGCGGGATGTCGACGCGTTCGGGCAGGGATTCACTCATGGGGCGATTGTCGACTGCGCACGGCCCGGCCCGCAACCATGTCGGTCAGCATCATCCGCCGATACCAACCGGCAACTGTTATACTCGCGCGCTTGTGCATGCAGCTGCAGCGCGGCCGGCAAGGCCTCACGCACCAGGATTCACGCACCAGGATTCACGCACTAGGCAAGAAGGCAGCAGGCAGGAACCATGCAGGCAACCACCATGCGCACGATGATCGCCGTCCTGTTCACGGCCCTTTTGCTGTTCGCCGCCGGCTGCGGCCAGAAGGGGCCGCTGTATCTGCCTGACGACGACGCGGAGCAGAGCGGCTGATGGATCACTTCAATACCCATCAGGGCCGGCTGTATGCGGAGAATGTCGATGTCGCCGGCCTCGCCGAGCGCTTCGGCACGCCGCTGTATCTCTACTCGCGGGCGACGCTGGAGCGGCACTGGCACGCCTTCGACCAGGCCCTGGCCGGGCATCCGCACCGCGTCTGTTACGCCGTCAAGGCCAATAGCAATCTGGCCGTGCTGGATGTGCTCGCGCGCCTCGGCTCGGGTTTCGACATCGTCTCGGTGGGTGAACTCGAACGCGTGCTCGCGGTCGGTGCCGACCCGGCGGGCATCGTGTTCTCCGGTGTCGGCAAGCGCGCCGAGGAGATGGACCGCGCGCTGGCGGCCGGCATCGGCTGTTTCAATGTCGAGTCGGAACAGGAGCTCGCGCGCCTGGCGAGCGTCGCCGCCCATCGCGGCGCCATCGCGCCGGTATCGCTGCGGGTGAATCCCGATGTCGATGCGCGCACCCATCCCTACATCGCCACCGGCCTGCGCACCGCCAAGTTCGGCATCGCCATCGAGGCGGCGCCGGCGCTCTACCGCCAGGCGGCCGCTTCGCCCCATCTGCGTGTCGTCGGCGTGGACTGTCACATCGGTTCCCAGCTCACCGAGATCGAGCCCTTCGTCGATGCCCTGGATCGCGTGCTCGCACTCTGCCGCCAGCTCGAAGGCGAAGACATCCACGTCGACCACCTCGATCTCGGCGGTGGTCTCGGTGTGCGCTACCGCGACGAAACGCCGCCGCATCCGAGCGAGTGGGCCAGCGCCATCCGTGATCGCCTCGCCGATGCGCCCTACGAGATTCGCGTCGAACCCGGGCGTGCCATCGCGGCCAACGCCGGCATCCTCGTCACGCGCGTGGAATACATGAAGGGCGATGCCGAGCACCGCTTTGCCATCGTCGATGCCGCGATGAACGACCTCATCCGCCCGGCCCTGTACGACGCCTGGCAGGAGATCATCCCGGTCGTAGCGCGTACGGATGTAGCCACCGAGCGCTGCGATGTGGTCGGGCCGGTCTGCGAAACCGGCGACTTCCTCGGCCGCGGTCGCGACCTGGCGGTGACGCCCGGTGATCTGCTGGCCGTGCGGTCCGCGGGCGCCTACGGTTTCGTCATGGCGTCCAACTACAACACCCGGCCGCGCCCGCCGGAGGTCATGGTCGATGGTGATCGGGCGCAGCTCGTGCGGGCCCGCGAGGCGCTGGCGGACCTGTGGCAGGGCGAATCCAGACTGGCGAACGCTACGTCATGAACGGACTCGCCTTTACCAAGATGCAGGCGCTGGGCAATGACTTCATCGTCATCGATGCCACCGCAACGCCGGTCGATCTTGATCAGGCCACGGTGCGACACCTTGCCGATCGCCGCTTGGGCGTGGGCTGCGATCAGGTCCTGGTGCTCGAGTCCGGCCGCGATGGTTGCGACTTCGGCTATCGCATCTTCAACGCCGACGGTGGCGAGGTCGAGCATTGCGGCAACGGCGTGCGCTGCGTCGCCCGCCGCGTCCGCGACCTGGGCCTGAGCCCGGACGAACGCGTGACCTTTGCCGTCGGCTCGCGGCAGATCGAGACGCGCCTGCTTGCGAATGGCAACGTCGCCGTCGACATGGGCGTGCCGGCGTTCGATCCGGCTGCCCTGCCGTTCCAGGCCGAGCACGAACAGGACCGCTATCCTCTGACCGCCGGCGACACCGAGGTCGAGATCGGTGCCGTGTCCATGGGCAATCCCCATGCGGTCATCGCGGTCGCGGATGTCGCCGACGCGCCGGTGACCACACTCGGGCCCCTGATCGAGACCCATGCCGCTTTCCCGCAGCGCGTCAATGTCGGTTTCATGGCCGTGCATGACCGCGGCCACATCAGCCTGCGGGTGTGGGAGCGTGGCGCCGGCGAGACACCGGCCTGCGGTACCGGCGCGTGTGCCGCAGTGGCCGCCGGTCGGCGCTGGGGCCTGCTCGATCCAGCCGTGCGGGTGACGTTGACCGGCGGTGACCTTGTGATCGACTGGGCCGGCGGGGATAATCCCCTGTGGATGACGGGTCCGGCCACGACCGTCTTTCACGGCTACCTGCCCGGGGAACCATGAGCGAAACCGATCCAATCCGCCCTGACGAGCCAGACGAGGCCGCCGTGGTGGAATACCTCCGTCGCTATCCCGAATTCCTTGCCCAGCATCCCGAGGTGCTGGCGGTGGTACGGGTGCCGCACCAGCCTGGTGGTGGCGCGACCTCCCTGGTCGAGCGCCAGGTCCGACTGCTGCGCGAGCAGAATGAACGCCTCGAGCGCCAGTTGGCCGACCTGCTCTACACCGCGCGCGACAACGAGCGCGTCGGCCGCCGCCTGCTCGGCCTCGGCCGGGGCCTGCTGGAGGCTGACTCGCTCGATGCCGTGCTGGCACTGGTGCGGGATGCCCTGCTCAACGAGTTCTCCGCCGATCGGGTCTGGATCCGCCTGATCGATGCGGGTCACGAGCGGCGTGCCGGCCTCGATCCCGAACGCTTCCTGCTGCCGGACGATCCGGTCCTCGCGCCCTTCGGTGACTGCCTGGAAAGCGGCGAGCCCGTCTGCGGCGGCTTCGACCTGGCCGACATCGCCGCGCTGACCGGTGAGCCGACGGACGATCTCGCTTCGGCGGCGGTGGTGCCGCTGACTGCGGGCCACCCGGTCGGCCTCGTGGTTCTTGGCAGCACCGACGCGCGCCATTTCCATTCCGACATGGGCACCCACTTCCTGCGCCAGCTCGGCGAACTGGTGTCCACCGGAGTCAGCCGCCATCTGGATACGGCCTGAACCAGCAGTTAGCCCGACGCTCCGGCGGCAGGCGCCGATGTGCGCAGCGCTCCCCGGGCCATGACCTCCTCGCCACCCGTTTCACTGGATGCGATGCTCGCCGACCTGGCGGCCTTCGATGACTACCTGCGCGTCGAGCGAGCGGCATCGCCCGCAACCCGCGATGCCTATCGCCGTGACCTGACCCGGTTCGCGGCCGCGCTTGCGGACGCGGGTTGCGGAGACTGGTCCGGGGTCAGCACCGATGACGTCCAGCGGTATGCCGCGGCGCGCCATCGGCAAGGGCTTGGTGCGCGCTCGCTGGCACGGGCGCTGGCATCGATCCGCGCGCTCTACGCGTGGTTGCTGCGCGAGGGGCGCGTGGGCGCCAACCCAGCCGCCGACCTGCGAGCGCCACGGCAGCAGCGCACGTTGCCGCGAACCCTGCAGGTGGAGGAAGTCGAGCAGCTGCTCCGCCTGCCCGACAGCGGTCCCCTGGCGCGCCGCGATCAGGCCATTCTCGAGCTGTTCTATTCCGCCGGCTTGCGCCTGGCCGAGCTGGCTGGCCTCGATGTCGACGCGCTGGACCTCGGCGAAGGCGTCGCCCGGGTTACGGGCAAGGGCCGCAAGACGCGGTTGGCGCCGATCGGTGGCCCGGCCCGTCAGGCATTGCGGGTGTGGCTGCAGGACCGCAATGCCTGGGCGGCGGAGGGCGAGCAGGCCGTGTTCGTCAGTCGCCGCGGCAGCCGGCTGTCACACCGGGCCATTCAGCAGCGCGTGGCCGCGCGAGCCCGCCAGCTCGGCCTCCCCCAACGGCTGCACCCGCACATGCTGCGGCACTCGTTCGCGACCCATCTGCTGGAATCGAGCGGCGATCTGCGCGCCGTTCAGGAGTTGCTCGGCCATGCCGACATCGCCACCACGCAGATCTACACCCACCTGGATTTCAGCCACCTCGCCGATGTCTATGAACGCGCGCACCCGCGGGCACGGCGGCGGGGCAAGGGCTGACCGAAGCGCGTGCGAGCGGCCCGCGGCACATGGTTGTGCCGCCAGATCAACGACTGCAAGTCGTTGATCTGAAGGGCCATGGAAATCGC
>CAZJGZ010000011.1:0-22993 GCA_964545695.1 uncultured Ectothiorhodospiraceae bacterium
GGGATGGCCCGGGTCGACTCGAGCAGGGTGCGGTAGAAGGTGTCGCCGCGATCGGCGTACGACGAGGGTTCCGTCATGGTCTCGGTATATCGCAATCACCAGCCACTTGTTGGCGGATCGAATCGCTTATCGCCATGAAAACAGTTTTTGCAAAAGCGTTTTGTTTTTCTCGGTTGGTACAACACCACCAAAGCGATCATAGCATCAGCCGGTCTTTCTCCCTACGGTTATTAGCCGCATGGTCCACGAGCGAGGCCTGATGGTTCCGTGGCGGGATCGACGGGTGCACTTGTCAATGCAGCAATGAGTTACCAAGTGTGGGTCGACATCCAGGGTGGACTGCAGTGCTATGCGGCGCCGCGTTGCTCGGTGGCGATGGTGGCGAGTGCGCCTTCGAGCATGTTCAGACCTTCGTCGACGATGGCGTCCGGTGCGGTCAGCGGCACGAGGATGCGAATCGTGTTGCCGTGCACACCACACGCGAGCACGATCAGGCCATGTTCGCGGGCGCGCGCCCGCAACGCCTGCGTTGCGTCCGGATCCGGCCGGGTGCTGCCGGCGGCCGTTACGAGGTCGAAGGCGATCATCGAGCCGAGGCCGCGGATGCCGCCGATCGGGTGCACGTCATTGCGCGCAGCGATGCTTTGCAGACGCTCGACGATCCACTCGCCGAGGGCAGCCGAACGCTGCACCAGGCCCTCCTGATCGATGGCGTCGAGGACGCCGAGCGCGGCGGCGCAGGCAACCGGGTTGCCGGCATAGGTGCCGCCCAGGCCGCCCGGCTGCGGAGCGTCCATCATCTCCGCCTTGCCGATGACACCGGCCAGCGGGAAGCCGCCGGCGAGGGATTTGGCCACGGTCATCAGGTCCGGTTCGACCTCGGCATGCTCGATGGCGAACATCCTGCCGGTACGGGCGAAGCCGCTCTGCACTTCGTCGATGATCAGACAGATGCCGTGCTCGTCGCAGCGCTCGCGCAGGCGCTGCAGCAGGGCGGTCGGCGCGACGTGGAAGCCGCCTTCGCCCTGGACCGGCTCGATCAGGATTGCAGCGACGCGCTCGGGTTCCACGCGGGCCTTGAAGATCCAGTCGAGTGCGGCCAGCGAGTCCTCGACCGTGATGCCTTCGGCCGCCATGGGGAAGGGGACATGGTGGAGGTCGCCCGGGAACGGACCGAAATCGCGCTTGTAGGGATCGACCTTGCCGGTGAGCCCCATGGTCAACAGGGTGCGGCCGTGGAAGCTGCCGTTGAATGCAATGATGTCGGTACGCTGCGTATGCGCGCGGGCAACCTTGACCGCGTTCTCGACGGCCTCGGCACCGGTAGTGACGAACAGCGACTTCTTCGGCGTTGGCCCGGGCGCCAGCGCATTGAGCCGCTCGGCGAGTTCGATGTAGGGCGCGTAGGGCGCCACGCCGAATGCCGTGTGGGTCACGCGCTGCAGTTGTTCGTGGACACGCGCCATCACGCACGGATGCCGATGGCCCGTGTTGAGCACGGCGATGCCACCGGCGAAGTCAATGAAACGGTTGCCCTCGACATCCCACAGTTCGGCGTTCTCCGCACGCTCGACGAATACGGGATTCCCGGGCGTTACGGCGCGCGGCGTGGCCGCCATGCGTCGTGCTGCCCAGTGGGCGTTGTCGGTCATTGCGAACCTCCGCCGGTGGTGATTTCAGGCCCCGTGCTGGTTGGCGTCGTGCTGGCTGGCCTCGTGCGCAGGTGCGTAGTGACCCGCACCGTTCACGTGGCCGAGTGCAGCGTCGGTGGATGCCTCGGTGGACGCCTCGGTGGACGCCTCTGGCGCGACCGTCGTTTCGGCTGCAGGGCGGGCCTCCGCGGGAACGCGCGCGGCAACCGTCCAGACGTGGCCGAAGGGGTCGACGAAGCGGCCGATACGCTCGTCCGAGCGTTCGCTGACGCCGATGCGCGTCATCGGTTGCAACGACATGGCGCCGGCCTCGATGGCGCGGTCATAGACGGCGTCCGGGTCCGCGATGAACACCTTCTGGCCCACCGGAGTGGCGCCGATGGCGAGCGGTGAGAGTACGCCCCACTCGGGCAGTTCCTCGCCCAGCAGGATCAGCGAGCCACCGATCTTCAATTCCACCTGACCGACGGGATTACCGTCCTCGTCGTGCTGGCGAGCACCCGTGGTGGCGCCGAACACCTGCTCATAGAACTCGATGGCCTGATCCACGCCACGAACTACCAGGCCGGGCGTTATGGTGCGATAGCCTTTCGGGACGGGATTGATCTTCTGCGTCATGTTCCTCTACCTCGGTTGTTTCCGTTGGTGGCCGGCCGGGCAATGGGTGGCGCCCATTTCGCCCTTGCAGCTCGGTTGCATCATGTATCATGCTGTGGAAATACAACCGGATGATGACAGCACCATGGATCATGATGCAAGCTTGGGGGTGACGACCACGATCACCCAGGCAGACCTCGCGTATCTGCGTGGCTGCGGGCGCCTCGGCGAGTTCGCGGTGGTCTACAGAACCTACCGCCAGCAGGCCGGAGGGGGCTTCGGCCAGCAGGAGCGCCATCCGCTCGCGTGGGGGGTGTTGGTGTATGTCGACGGGCTGCTGGCGCGGGTGTACTCGGTGCGCGGCGCCGCCCGCGAGTGGACCAGCCTGGACCGCCTCGAGCGCTGGCTGCGCCAACAGGGGTTTCGTTACTGGTGGACCCGCAACGACCTGGAAACTGCCGAGGTGGACGAGTCGTTGCCGGACCCGATTCTGGATGAGGATGTCGACGTATGAAGGGATTGCGTCAATTTTTCCCCGGCGCGCGCCGCAACCGCGGCAAATCCGGGGCTCAGGCTGTGAACGATGCGGGGGAGCGGTCGCAACAGCACGAACCGGGCGTCGAGAACGCCGGAAAGGATGACAAGGGTATGCAACCATTTTCCGTTGCCGGTGTGCAGATGCATGTGTCGGCACACCATTCCAACGTCGAGACCATGCGCCAGCAGCTCCAGGTGCTGGTCCACCAGTTCCCGTGGGTCGACATGGTGCTGTTCAGCGAGCTCGCGCCTTTCGGGCCGCTGCCGACGAATGCGCCCGAGGACACCGCCGCAGTCGAGGCGGAGTTCCGCGACATGGCACGCGAGCACGGTATCTGGTTGATTCCAGGGTCGATGTTCACGGTCGTGGACGGCCATCGCTACAACGAGTCGATGGTGATCGACCCGAATGGCGAGGTAGTGGGCCGCTACCGCAAGATGTTCCCCTTCATGCCCTATGAGCAGGGGGTTGAACCGGGACATGAATTTTTGGTGTTCGATGTGCCTGGCGTGGGTCGATTTGGCCTGACAATCTGCTATGATCTGTGGTTCCCGGAGACAACGCGTACGCTGGCCGCGATGGGAGCCGAGGTCATCCTAGCACCGACTCTGACCAACACGATTGATCGCGAGATCGAACTCTCCATCGCGAAGGCGATGGCTGCGGTCAATCAGTGCTATGTCATCGACGTCAACGGTGTGGGCAATGGCGGTTACGGCAAGTCGATTTTCGTCGGCCCGCAGGGCCATGTCCTGCACCAGTCGGGCGCCGGCCCCGAGGTCGTGCCGTTGCAGCTGAATCTCGATCGGGTGCGCTGGGAACGTGACAATGGCATCCACGGGCTGGGCCAGGTGCTGAAATCCTTCCGCGACCGTCGGGTCGATTTCCCGGTCTACAATCCCGAAACGTTCGACAACTCCTATCTCGATAGTCTCGGGCCGATCCGCAAACCGACACGGTGGCGGACCCCGACAGCCGCTGATGCGCGGGATGGCACGTACGCCGACCCGGCGCAGCAGCCCCCCACAAGCATTTCCGGGTCCGGCTCGCTTTGAGGCGCCGCGAACCAGCCCGGCAGTTCGCCCCGCGCGGCACGCCGATGTCACTCGGTCAGTGTCGCCACCGCATGGAATGGCCCGCGAAGTGAACACGCGCAGATCGCTCGGCCGCTATTACAGTGCCGCGCAGCTCCGGGCTGATACCTGGCAGCGCCTCAAGCACCACGCCATACGCCTGGCCGAGCACAAGGCCAGTGGCCGCGAGGCCCAGCAACTCGAGGCGGAGGCGCGCGAGGCGCTCGACATCCTCGAGCCCATCGAGACCTACTGGGCCTTCCCGGGGCCGGAAATCTTCGAGCAGGTGTGCGAACTGTTCGCCGAGGGCGACTACACGCTGCTCGCGCGTCAGACCGGGCGGTTGGTGCGGGCCATGGTGTCCGGCAGCTACCGTCGCCGGCGCCTCGAAGAGGAATGGGACGTACGGCTGGATGACGGCGACGATAACGAAACCGCCGATGACTTCGGTCAGGACAGCCAGCGCGGGCGCTCGTACTTCGAGCTGATGGTGGTCGACAACATGTCGCATTCGGGTCAGGAGGCCCTGCGGCGTGGTCTCCACCAGATGCGGCGGGCCGAGGACAAGTTCGTCTATGAGACCGTGATCGTGCCCTCGCTCGAGGACGCGCTCATTGCTGCATTGCTGAACCCGGTCATCCAGGCCGTGGTGATCCGGTACGACCTGCCGCTGAAAAGCCGCAACACGCTGCCCCCGGTGCAGCGGGAGCTCGGGCGTGTCGATGCCGACCGACTCGAAGCTGCCGAGCCTTCGGAGCGCGGGCTGTTACTCGCCCAGTTGCTCAACGAACTGCGTCCGGAACTGGACGTCTATCTGGTGACCGACTTCTCGGTGGAGGAGGCGGCGGTCAACGTGCCGGATAATGTGCGCCGGGTGTTTTATCAGCAGGAAGACTTCCTCGAACTCCACCTCAATATCCTGCGGGGCGTGAACCGGCGCTATCGCACGCCCTTCTTCCATGCCCTGAGCGAATACAGCCGTCAGCCGACGGGCGTGTTCCACGCGATGCCCATCAGCCGCGGCAAGTCCATCTCGAAATCCAACTGGATACGCGACATGGGCGATTTCTACGGCATGAACATCTTTCTTGCCGAGACCTCGGCCACCTCGGGCGGCCTCGACTCCCTGCTCGATCCGCACGGACCCATCAAGGAGGCGCAGGAAGCGGCGGCACGCGCGTTCTTTGCCCAGCGCACCTTCTTTGTCACCAACGGCACGTCGACGGCGAACAAAGTGGTCGTACAGGCGCTGCTGCGGCCGGGCGACATCGTGCTGATCGATCGTGATTGCCACAAATCGCATCACTATGGCCTGGTTCTCGCCGGCGCCGAGGTGGTCTATCTCGACAGCTATCCACTGAACGACTTCTCGATGTATGGCGCGGTGCCACTGCACGAGATGAAGCGCGCGCTGCTGAAACTGAAGGCGGCGGGCAAGCTCGACCGCGTCAAGCTGCTGTTGCTGACCAATTGCACATTCGACGGTGTGGTCTACAACGTGCAGCGGGTCATGGAAGAGTGTCTGGCCATCAAACCGGACCTGGTCTTCCTCTGGGACGAGGCCTGGTTCGCGTTCGCCTCGCTGGGCCCGACCTACCGCCAGCGCACGGCCATGTGGTCGGCCGGCAAGATCCGCAAGAAACTCCGGACCGGCGAACATCGGCAGGCTTACGAAGAGCAGCAGCAGGCGCTGGCCGATGTTGACGACGAGACACTGCTGACCACGCGACTCCTGCCCCCGCCCGAGGCGCGGGTGCGGGTGTACGCGACTCAGTCAACGCACAAGACCCTGACGTCGCTGCGGCAGGGGTCGATGATTCACGTGCATGACCAGGACTTCAAGCATCTCAACGAGGATGCGTTCCACGAAGCCTATATGACGCATACCTCGACCTCGCCGAATTACCAGATCCTGGCGTCACTCGATCTCGGTCGCCGACAGGTCGAGCTTGAAGGCTTCGAGCTCATCCAGAAGCAGATCGAGCTGGCCATGGTCCTGCGCGAGCGCATCGACAGCAATCCGCTGTTGTCGAAATATTTCCGTTTCCTGGGTGTGCCCGATCTCATTCCCCAGGAATTCCGCAGCCATGGCAGCGAGCAGTACTACAACGTCGAGGATGGCTGGACCGAGGTCTTCTGGGAGGCCTGGGCCAATGACGAATTCGTGCTCGATCCCACGCGGCTCACCCTGTACGTGGGTCTGGCCGGCATCGACGGCGACGAGTTCAAGAACGAACACTTGATGAACAAATACGGTATCCAGATCAACAAAACATCGCGAAACACCGTGCTGTTCATGACCAACATTGGTACGACGCGTTCGTCGGTTGCCTATCTGATCAAGGTGCTGGTGGCGCTGGCGCGCGAGTTCGACGAAAAGCTGGCTGACATGTCACGTACACAGACGCGCATTCACGAGCAGCGCGTGCGCTCGCTGACCCGTGAGCTGCCGCCGCTGCCCGACTTCAGCTATTTCCACGACCGTTTCCGCACCGATCCGGCGGGCGGCACGGATGAGGGCAATATCCGTGATGCCTTCTTCCTGTCGTACGATGAGCCGGCGTGCGAGTTTCTCGGTCTCGTCAACGGCGAGGTCGATCGGGCCATGACCTCCGGACGTGAAGTGGTGTCGGCGATGTTCGTCATCCCTTATCCGCCCGGTTTTCCGATCCTCGTCCCCGGGCAGGTCATCTCGGACGAGATCCTCGCATTCATGCGCGCACTGGACGTGAGCGAAATCCACGGCTATCGGCCCGAACTGGGGCTGCGGGTGTTTACCGAAGAAGCGCTCGCGGATGCCAGCGTCGCGGGAAAGTAACTCGGCAGGCACAAGCGGGGACATTCCCTCGCACGATCCAGGCACGGACCAACAGACACGGGGCAGGGGACATGGCACAACGCAGCAGCAGGAAGAAACTCAATGGTATCTCGGATATCCGGCGCTTCTTTCACCGGAATCAGGATCCCGTCTACTTCATCAGCGCTACCAACTTCAACCTGCTCGGCCTCGACGAGTGGGTCAAGAACTTCAAATACATCAACTACATGGACTGTTACGACGGACGGCATCCGAACACGTTCGTACCGAGCCCGGCACCGCATCCGGAATTCGAATCGATCGAAGAGATCAACAACTACCTCCTCGAGAACAAGGAGGTCTTCGACTGGATACGCAAGCGTGGCGGTCGGCCGAAAGCGGTGTTCCTGATGTTCAACGAGGAAACCGAGCGGCTGTGCAAGGAGCTCGGCATCAAGATCTGGATGCCGAAGGCGAAGCTGCGGGAGAAACTGGACAACAAGATCGAGACCGTGCGCGTCGGCAACAAGGCCGGTGTACCGTCGGTGCCGAACATGCTGATCAAGGTGACCTCGTACGAGCAGTTGATGAAACAGGCCCGGGAGAAGGGGCTCGGGCGGGATCTGGTGCTGCAGTCGGCGTATGGCGACAGTGGCCACACGACCTTCTTCATCAAGGGCCGCAAGGATTTCGATCGCCACGCGGGCGAGATTATCGATCAGGGTGAGATCAAGGTCATGAAACGCGTGAACGTTCGCCAGGCGACCCTGGAAGCGTGCACCACGCGCCAGGGCACGATCGTGGGCCCGTTGATGACGGAGATCGTCGGCTTCAAGGAGCTCACGCCCTATCGCGGCGGCTGGGCTGGCAACGAGATTTTCGCCGAGGCGTTCACGCCGGAGATTCGCGAAAAGGCGCGCGATCTCACTTTCCGTTTCGGCGAGCAGCTGCGCAAGGAGGGCTATCGCGGCTACTTCGACCTGGACTTTCTGATCGACAAGAAGACCAGCGAGATCTGGCTGGGCGAGCTCAATCCGCGCATCACCGGTGCCAGTTCGATGACCAATCATGCGGCGTTCGCCCATGCTGATGCGCCGCTGTTCATGTTCCATCTGCTCGAGTTCTGCGGTGTCGATTTCGATCTCGATGTGCACGAACTCAATGCGCGCTGGTCCGATCCGGACAACATCGACAACTGGAGTCAGCTGGTCATCAAGCACACGGACGAGACCGTTGACGTCGTCGATTCCGCGCCCGAGACCGGCATCTACCGATTGACCGACGAGGGCATGGTGTTCAACCGCTTCGACTACCATCGACGAGCGGTGGAGAGCGAGGATGAGTGCTTTTTCCTGCGCATCGCGGGCCCGGGTGATTTTCGCTACGAGGGTGCCGACCTCGGCATCCTCATTACGCGCGGGCGCCTGATGACGAACGGCTTCCGCCTGAACAAGCGGGCCCATCGCTGGATCGAGGGCGTCAAGAGTCAGTACAGTGGGCGTGCGCCCAGTGTCGAACCACAAGCCGGGGCCGGCGTGCCCGGGCCGGGGGCGTTCAAGATCTTCTAACGCATGTCCGGGATGGATTCTTGCACGTGGGCTGCCGGCGTCGCGATCACGGGGGTGACGCAGCCGGTGAATGGGCTCGAGCGAGCCGGAGGGCCTGGTGGAGCTGACCTTTCAGTCATTGTCGGAGGACCGGATCGGGCCAAAATGGGCCGAGCTGTTCCGTCGCTTCTGGCCCAGCTACCGCCGCTGGTTCCTCAGCGAGGGTATCGATCGTCGCCCGACCTACAGGGCCGGACTGCGCAAGTTGCGCGAGCACATGCCGGAACTCGTTCCCGCCTACGAATCCGCCTGCGAAGCGGCGGGTGGAAGCGACCTCGAAGCGCGCTGTCTGTCACTGTGGTGTCCGCCGGCGTATGTCACCGGCTGCAGTCAGGTGGTCTGGCGCGACGACGAACCACTGCTGATCCGCAACTACGACTACGCGCCCGCCATGTGCGAAGGCATCCTTCTCAACAGCGCGTGGAACGGTCGCCGGGTCATGGCGGCGACGGACTGCCTGTGGGGCGCTCTCGACGGGGTCAACGATGCCGGCCTCGCCGCTTCGCTCACTTTCGGTGGGCGGCGCGTGATGGGCGAGGGCTTCGGGATTCCGCTGATTGTGCGCTATGTGCTCGAGTTCTGCTCGGACGTGCCCGAGGCGTGTGCGGCCCTCGAGCGCCTGCCGAGCCACATGGCCTACAACGTGACCGTGCTGGATCGCACGGGTCGCTTTGCGACCGCGTACCTCGCACCCGACCGCGAGACGGTCATTCGCCAGATCCCGGTGGCGGCCAATCATCAGGGCCGAATCGACTGGCACAATTTTGCGCGCGCCACTGCCACGCTGGAGCGCGAACGGTTTCTCTATTTTCGCCTGCAAGACTCGACGATGACCACGGAGCGGCTTGTCGAGCACTTTCTGTATCCCCCGCTGTACACACGCGCGTATGCCAATGGTTTCGGCACGATCTATACCGCGGTGTATCGGCCGCGCAGTCGCGCGGCAAGCTTCATCTGGCCGGGCAAGTGCGTGGACCAGTCACTGCATGCGTTCCGCGACGGCACGCACCATCAGCGGTTCGACGACTCGGCAGCAGGCACCAGCATGGACGCGGTGTGAACGCATGGATCACACACAGAACCGGGGCCGCACCATGCCGCTCCGAATTCGATAGCGCGCCTCGGGCTGCTTGCTCCGCGGCTTGACCCACTCTTAGTGAAACGACGGGAATGCTCATGTCCTCCAAGATGGTATTCAAGACCCCAATGTCCGAGCGTGACAGCTTTCGTGCCGCTCTCGACGCCACCTATCGAGCCGATGAGACCGCCTGCATCAAGGCCAACCTGAAGGAGCTCGAACTCTCTGACGACAGCCGCGATCGCATCCATGCCTATGCCCGTTCGCTGGTCGAGTCCGTGCGTGAAGAGAGTGCCAATCAGGGTGGTATCGATGCCTTTCTGCATGAATATGGTCTGGCGACCCATGAGGGCGTGCTGCTGATGTGCATCGCCGAGGCGTTGCTGCGGATTCCGGACTCGGAAACACGCGAAAGCCTGATCCGCGACAAGCTGGGATCTGCGGACTGGAAGCAGCACCTGGGGCAGTCACGCTCCCTGTTCGTCAACGCATCCACTTGGGCGCTGATGCTGACCGGCCGCGTGATCGGCGGACGCGAGGCCCCCGGGCGCTCACCGGATGCGGCGCTGCGCCGGCTGGTGGCGCGCGTGGGTGAGCCGGTTGTGCGTGAGTCGGTCAACCAGGCCATGCGCATCATGGGGCGTCAGTTCGTCATGGGGCGCGAGATCGAGACGGCGATCAGCCGTGCCGAGAAGTGGGAAAAGCGTGGCTACAGCTATTCCTACGACATGCTGGGCGAAGCGGCCCGCACCATGGACGATGCCAAGGACTACTTCCGGCGTTACAAGCATGCGATCCAGAAGATCGGCGAGAAGGCCGGGGGGCGCGGCCCGATCAACGGGCCCGGCATTTCGGTGAAGCTCTCCGGACTGCATCCGCGCTACGAGGTCGGCAACTACGAGCGCGTCATGGACGAGCTGATGCCGCGGTTGCGGGCCCTGTGTGTTGATGCGGCTCATTACGATATCGGGCTCAACATCGATGCGGAGGAAGCGGATCGGCTGGACATCTCGCTGGACTGCATCGAGGCGATTTCCGGAGACCCGGAACTCAAGGACTGGCAGGGTTTCGGTGTCGTGGTGCAGGCCTATCAGCGGCGTGCGCCCGCAGCGCTCGATCTGCTGGCGGACATGGGGCGTCGGCACGGCCGCCGGTTCATGGTTCGACTGGTAAAGGGCGCCTATTGGGACATGGAGATCAAGCGCGCCCAGGAGATGGGCTTCGACGACTATCCGGTATTCACACGCAAGGTGAACACGGATGTGTCCTACCTGGCCTGTGCCCGCAAGCTGTTCGCCAACACGGATGTTTTCTACCCGCAGTTGGCCACGCACAACGCCCATTCCATTTCCAGCGTACTCGAGTTCGCCGGCAAGAATCGCGACTTCGAGTTCCAGCGTCTCCACGGCATGGGCGAGGACCTGTACGAGCGTGTGATCGAACACGACAAGGTCGGCGTCGGGTGCCGGATCTACGCACCGGTGGGTCAGCACGAAGATCTGCTCGCATATCTCGTGCGGCGGTTGCTGGAAAACGGTGCCAACAGCTCTTTCATCAATCGCATCCAGGACGAAGGTCTGGATATCGACGAGCTGATCGCCGATCCGGCGCAGCAGGTGCGCGCGCTCACGCGCATTCCACATCCGCGTATCCCGCAGCCACGCGACCTGTTCGGACCACAGCGGCGCAATGCGAAGGGCGTCGATTACACGGATCGCAGCGTGTTGCAGCGTCTCAAGGGCGGCATGGAGGAGTCGGCCAACCAGGGCTGGCGCGCCGACCCGATCATCGGCGGCAAGGTCGTCGATGGCCAGGACAACCGCGAGGTCAGACCGCCGCATGATCGCTCGCGCGTGCTCGGCGAGACCAGCGAGGCCACCGAGGAACAGCTCGAGCAGGCGCTGCAGACAGCACATGACGCCGCGCGCGAATGGGCCGCCACGCCGGTCGAGCAACGCGCGGCCTGTCTCGACCGCGCTGCGGACCTGATGGAGGAGCGCATGACCCGCATCCTCGGTCTGCTGGTGGCCGAGGTCGGCAAGACGCTGAACGATGCCGTCTCCGAAGTGCGCGAGGCGATCGACTTCTGCCGCTACTATGCGCTGAAGGCGCGAGAGAACCTCGGCAGTGATATCCAGTTGCGCGCACCGATCGGTATCGAGGACAAGGTCCAGTTGCGTGGTGGTGGCGTGTTCACCTGCATCAGCCCCTGGAACCTGCCCTTCGCCATCTTCAATGGCCAGGTCACGGCGGCGCTGGTCGCCGGCAACGCCGTTCTGGCCAAACCGGCTGAGCAGAGCCCGCTGATCGCCGCCGAGGCGGTCAAGCTCCTGCATGAGGCGGGTGTACCGAGCGAGGTGTTGCACCTGGTGCCGGGCGACGGTCGCCGCGTAGGCGGCCGCCTGACCGCTGATCCGCGTGTGACTGGCGTCTGTTTCACGGGTTCCACCCAGACGGCGCAGGCCATCAATCGCGCCCTGTCCCGCCGCGATGGGCCGATCCCGCCGCTGATCGCGGAGACGGGTGGTCAGAACGCAATGATCATCGACTCGACGGCGCTGACCGAGCAGGTCACCCGCGATGTGGTGATGAGCGCGTTCCAGAATGCCGGTCAGCGCTGTTCCGCTCTGCGTGTACTCTTTGTGCAGGAGGATGTGGCCCAGCGCACGATGGACATGATCGCGGGCGCCATGGATGAGCTCAGCGTCAGTGATCCGCAGCTCATCTCCACGGATGTGGGCCCGGTGATCGATGAGGATGCGCAGTCGATGGTGAACAATCACATCAAGCGCATGCTGGGCGAGGCCACGGAGATCAAGCGGGCCAAGCTCGGTCCGGCGACGCAGAATGGCAGCTTCGTGACCCCGGCGGCATTCGAGATCGACAGCATCGATCGCCTCAAGGAAGAGATCTTCGGTCCCGTGCTGCACATCGTGCGTTATCGCGCCGACCGCCTGGACAAGGTGCTGGAGGCGATCAACGCCACCGGTTATGGCCTGACCATGGGCGTGCACAGCCGCATCGACGACATGTGGAAGAAGTGCTATCAGAAGGCCCGTGTCGGCAACAACTACGTCAACCGCAACCAGATCGGCGCCATCGTTGGCGTGCAGCCGTTCGGCGGTCAGGGACTGTCCGGGACCGGTCCCAAGGCCGGTGGCCCGCTCTACCTGCAGCGCTTTGTCACCGACCGGCCCGCCAACGGCGCCGCCGGGGAAGCCGAAACGGGCAGCGCGGGTACCGCGACCGGACTGGACGACGCGCTGGTCAGCAGCTCCGGACTGAACAAGGCGCTCGAGAACCTGAGCAAGTCCGGCGGGGAGTGGGAAGATCCGGCCCCGGCGCGTGCGGCAGCCCTGGAAGCCGCCGCCGAGGCCTTCGAGTCGAAGCCGAAGGCGTTCCTCAAACTTGATGCCGGTGGCGAGAGCGAAGGCCGACGGGGCGCCGACTTCTTGCGCGTCTATGCCGTGCAGGCCGAAACCGAGCTTACCGAACCCATGGCGATGCCGGGGCCAACGGGGGAACGGAACGAGCTGTCGTTCTGGCCGCGCGGTCCGGTAGCCTGTCTGGCAGTCGATGGGCAGCGTGGCCTCGGCGCCCTGATCGCCCAGGCCGGCGCGGCCCTCGCGGCCGGCAACCGGGCACTGCTGTGGCATCCGGATGCCGGTGCCGCGGCCGCCGTCGCGCGCGTGCTCCACGATGCCGGCGTGCCGAAGGATGTGGTGATGGCGGTCGAGCCGGCCAATGAGGCGGCGCTCTCCGAGCTGGTGACCGCGGCGCAGATCCAGGTGGTCGCCTTTGCCGGTGAGGCGGCGACCGCGCGGGCGATCTCCATGGCGCTGGCGGACGCGGAGGGCCCGATCCGGTCGCTGGTGCTGTTCCGCGAGCGTCCGGAGGAGGGGGCCGGCGTGGTCGGTCAGGGCCAGCCGGTTGCCGGCAACCCCGACTATCTGCACCGCTTCGTGCATGAGCGTTCCCTGTCGATCGACACCACGGCGTCGGGCGGCAATGCCTCGCTGATGTCCATTGAGGATGGTCCCAGCCTGCCGGGGGAGGGCGGCTGATCCACGGTTGGTAATGTCCCGCAGCCGACGCGATTCGGCTGCGGGGCGCCACTCGTTTGATCCGGCCATGTTCGTGGCGGTGTCGATCGTGACAGACTTTCGGCGAGTCAGCCTGCGGGGTTGATTGTTCGGGGGGCAGGGTCATGGATCCGCATCCGCAACGCGCCGGGATGGTGTTTGCGCCGCTGACGCAGCATGCGGTCGAGCGCCTGTTCGCGGCCGCCGACGCGCTCCTTGAGCGCGTCGGTATTGCTTTGCCCGATGACCCGGAGTCACTGGCCCATTTCGACACCGCGGGTGCGCGCATCAGCCACGAACCGGACGGCCCGCGGGTACGCTTCCCGCCGGGCTTGGCCGGTGAACTGATCCGCAGGCATGCGCCGGCGACATTCTGCCAGCATGCGCGCAATCCCCAACGTACGGTCACCTTTGGTACGGGCGACGCGGTATTCGCCCCGGCATCCGGCCCGCCCTTCGTCCGCGATCGTGTGACCGGTCGTCGGCGCCATGCGCGGATGGAGGATTTCGAGCATGCCGCGCGCCTCACCCAGGCGAGTGCGGTGCTCAACCACGCGGGTGGCGGCTACTGTGAGCCGGGCGACCGCGATCCGGCGACCCGCCATCTGGATATGCTGCTGGCCAAACTGACGCTTACCGACAAGCCGATCAGCGGTGCCATCCGCGATGCCGAGCAGATCCGCGACAGTTTCGAGATGGCACGTATCGCCGCAGGTCGAGAGACCCTCGACGACTGCCTCGTTCTCAATCTGTTGAACCTGGAACCGCCACTGGTACTCACGGGGCCTGTGGCCGAAGGTATTCGACTGACCGCGGAAGCGGGGCAGGCGGCACTGATTGCATCGTACTCCATGCAGGGGATGACCAGCCCCGTGACCGCTGAGGATGCGTTGGTCCAGATGCTGGCCGAGATTCAGGCCGGCGCCGCGCTGGCGCAGATCGTGCGACCGGGCACGCCGGTAATCTGCGGCATCTACGCCGTGCCCTTCTCCATGTCGACCATGGGCCCGGTCTTCGGGGCGATCGAAAGCGCCATGATCATGGCCGCGGGTGCACAGCTCGTGCGCGAGCTGGGCGTACCATTCCGGGCCGACGGTGCCGTCACCACGGCCAAGTGTGTCGACGCCCAGGCCGGGCGGGATACGGCACTGGGTCTGGGCATGGCGCGTGCGATCGGTGCGGACTATGTCCTCCACACCGCCGGTTGGCTGGAGTCCGGACTGGTGTTTTCGTTCGAGAAGTTCGCGCACGATGTCGCCGCACTGGCAATGCTGCAGCGCGACGGCGGAGCGCAGGCCAGCGCTCCGCCATCAGCTTCCGATACGGCCGCTCACACCGCGTGGCCGGCGACGTCGCCCGCGGATTCGCCGCCGCTGGCAGCCGGGCGCCACGAATGGTTGCTGGACTACGTGCGGGAACGTCGCCGCATCATCGGCGGCGCCGCAAACGGACGGTAGCGCGGTACATCCATGTGCCGCGGGAAGGTGGGAAGCGATCAGATCTTCTTTAGAGGCTGGCGTGGGTGCCGTCGCAGTAGGGCGGGTTGCCGGTCTGCTTGCAGCCGCAGAAGTGGATGGTGCCGTCCTTTTCCGGCTTGACGACCACCGGGCTGAATTCGGTGCCCTTGTGGGAGCCATCGCAGAAGGGCTGGTTGGCGCTGCGGCCGCAGGCACACCAGGCATAGGTCTTGCCGGCTTCGACGTCGACCGCAAACGGTGCCTTTTGGGCGATCTCGGGCTGGTCACTCATGCAGTGCTCCTTATTGCCGTTTTCATGTGATACGTCATGCCTTCGTGGCTCGGCGTGATGCCGTTTCATGATTGGCGTCATCATGACAGCGCTGAATGGCCGCGAACAACGCCGGCGCCTGCCCGGGGGCCGCGTCACTGCCGCGCAGCGACCGCCATATCGATGCGGATTCGGCTCTCATGGCGTTCATCCACGGCCGTGATATCCACGATACGTACCCGTTCCGGGGCAAGCGAACGCGCCGGCTCCGCATCGGCTGCGGGATCATCATCGCTGGCCGCCGACGTCGATGGAGTGGCCAGCAACCGCTGGTGTACGGCCTCGGCGCGCGCGCGGGCCAGCTGTTCGAGCGTCTTCTCGGTGACGGGCTGTGCGGCGAGGAAGTCGTGCGTCAGTGCCATCCGCCACGCCGCCGGGCCGAAGGGTGATGGACCGTCCGGGCCCGGCCCGGGCTCCAGATACAGCGCTTCAAGAGCATCGACATCCCGGATATCGTCGTTCTCACGGGCGAGCCGCTGGATGGCCCGCCACGCCGCATCGTCCTGCAGGGCGATGCCCGGATCATCCTCGCCCGCGGCGACGAGATGCTCGCGGATCCGCGCCAGCGCCTGCTGCTCACGCAGCGCCGCGCCGTCGACTCCCGGATGATAGGTGCCGGTGATTTCCAGGCTGAGTTCGGGGCGTTCAAGGAGTGCAGCGGTCAATTGATCAAGGCGCTCGCGGTCCGGTGGCGCGATGTCGCTGGTTCCGGGAGCGAAGCCGATGGCGTCGAGTGACTCGTCTTCGGAGCCCACGAGTGACGCGAGCAGGCTGAAGGGCGATGACGCCACGCGAGTGATGAGGTTGACCAGCGCCTGGCGGATCACGCTGCCGATGGCGAATTCCGGATCGCCGACGTCGCCACTGACTTCAAGGTCGATATCGATGATGCCGTTACTGTCCTTGAGCAGGGCGATGGCGAGGCCGAATGGCAGATTCATGGCGTCCGGATGAGGCTGGCGTTCGCCCAGGCGCAGGTCGCGCAGGGTGATCTGGTTGCGCCCCTGGAGTTGTTGGTTTTCGATGCGATAGCCGAGATCGAGATCCAGGCGCCCGTCGGCGATATGCCGTCCGGCGAAGCGCACGGAATAGGGGGAGTACTCGGGCATGACGATGTTGCGGAACGCCAGCTCGAGATCCGTGGCGCGCGTCGGCTGCCAGGGGTTGATCTGGCCGCCAATGCTTGCTGTGCCGTAATCACCGACCTCCCCGGCGAGGTCGACGTCGGCGGGCTCGTCCTGCTTCGAGGCAAGGCGTGAGATCCGACCGTTCAGCGCGTCCACGCGGGCGGCAAAGGGCAGGGGAAGGGAGTGGTCGGCGAAGTGCAGCGTGGTGTCATTGATGCGCAAGCCGGCAAGGTCGATGCGGAAGTCATCCTCGGCGTCTGTGGGCGCGTCGGTCTCGGCCTCGACGTTTGTGGTTTCCCCGCGTTCGGCCATGAGTCGACCCACATTCGTGCTGCCATCCTCGGCGATATCGAAGCGGACAAGGACCTCGTTGAGTTCGATCGGTGAAGTGTCGAGGCGGCGTTCATCGAGCGCGAAATCGATGCGCTCGATATTCAGGCGCTGCCAGCCGAGGACGGTTTGATCCGTGCTCTCGGGGTGGACATCGAGGTCATTGACGGTCAGGCCGCCGCGCCACGCAAACGTCTCGTCCGGGCCGTGCCTCAGGTGTCCGGCGAGATCGAGACCACCGTCGTTGATGTCGATATGGACATGGGGTTTGAGCCACGGTTCAGCGCTGGCGAGTGCCAGATTGCGCAAATCGAGTTCGGCCGCGAGTGCGACTTCGGGCAGCAGGGTCAAATCGCCATCGAGTTCGAATCGACCGTCCGCCACGCTGCCGCGTGCGTGCAGTGGTGCGGATGTGCCTGCTGCCAGTGACAGATTGTCGAGGGCAATGTCCACGTTGCGCGCCACGACTTCACCGACAGGGTCGAGGCTGTGATCGGCGAAGCGCAGACCCAGGTTGTTGATGCGCAGGGCGGCGAGGTCCACCGTCGGCGTGCCATCGTCGGCCTCCGCCGCGTGGTCATCCGCGGGGTTACCGTCACCCACGGGCAGCAGATCGAGCAGGGCGATTTCGCCGTTCGGTCGCGCCCAGACGTCGCCGCGCGGCCGCTCGATGGTCAATTCATCGGCCGCGATGGCATTGGTGGCGAGATCATAACGCCCGCCATGGAGCTGGATGGCGTCCGCGGCAAGGAACTCGCGCGGCGGCGAAAAAGCGGATGCCGTGAGGCGGGAGAGATCCAGCTCGATGTCATCGACCGCGAGCGCCGGGCCGGTCTCGGTGAGGGCGAAGTCGTAGTCCAGACGGGCGCCAAGCGTCAGGCCGAAATCGGTCAGCGGAATGGTCTGGCGGATGTAGGGCAGCAGGTGATCGGCGACCAGACCATCGAGGGTGACCTGCCCGCGGGCGCGCAGGGGATCGACGGCGAACTCACCTCGCCAGGTGAGGTGACCACCGGCGACAATGCGCAGCTCGACGCTCTGGTGGCCGGTTTGGCCCGGCCGGGTGTCCAGGTCGTGGACGGCGAGGGAGATCGGGAATACGGCCAGTCTCATCGGTTCGGCCGGGACGTCGTCATCGAAGCGCAAACCGCTATCGCGCAGCCGGAGGTCCTGGATGACCAACCGTGGCGGCGAGGCAGCAGCGTCGGCGTTGTCATCCGCCTCCGCGGGGGGCGGCTCCGCGTCCCGCGCGAGTGTTGCGAGCATGCGGTTCAGTCGGGTGTCGCCGTCGGCGAAGCGCTGTTCATGGATGATGGCGCGCTCGATATCCACGCTGCGCAGGGTCCATGCCCGGTTGAGCAGGCTGGCCAGGGGGTGGAAATCCACGTGCAGACGACCCAGTCCGGCCAGGCGGTGGCCGTCCTCGTCCCGGAGTGCCACGTCCTCGAGTTCGATCTCCAGCGTGATCGGATTGGTACGCACGGCGCCGATCGAGAGCTCGCGCTCGAGCGCATCGGCGACTACATCAATGGCGGTACTCTTGATGAGCGATGGCAGGGCGAGGAATCCGAGGCCGATGTAGGCGGCGACCACGACGAGTGCCCAAAAACTCTTGCGCTGCAGGATCGACCTGCGTTTGCGCGCCTTTGATTGCGGGGATGGCGTCTTGCCTTCAGTCATCATTCATGCACTCGTGGGCGTCCTTGCCAGTGGAACTCCAGAATCAGTGTAACCCTGAAAGTAGTATAAACCCCGAAAGCAGTAGAAACCCTGAAAGCAGCAGGAACAACTCCGAATCCGGCTGCACCGTGCCGCCAGGGGATCACGTCCGCAGTCGATATCCCGTGTGGAAGATCCAGGCCACGACGGCGAGGGCTGCCGCGAGGAAAACGCCGATCATCAGCAGGCTTGTCGCCAGGCCGACATCACCGGTGCCGAAGAAGCTCCAGCGGAAGCCGCTGACGAGGTAGAGCACGGGGTTGAACATCGAGATGGTCTGCCATACGGGCGGCAGCATGTCGATGGAGTAGAAGGTACCGCCGAGAAACGCCAGGGGTGTGATGACGAGGAGCGGGATGAACTGCAGCTTCTCGAAGTTGTCCGCCCAGATGCCGATGATGAAGCCGATCAGGCTGAAGGTGATCGCCGTGAGCACGAGGAACAGCATCATCACCACGGGATGAGCGATCTGCAGGGGCGTGAACAGTGACGCCGTCACGAGGATGATCAGGCCCAGCATGACGGACTTCGTCGCAGCCGCGCCGACATAGCCCATTACCGCCTCGTAGAACGACACCGGTGCCGAGAGCAGCTCGTAGATCGTACCCGTGAACTTGGGGAAGAAAATGCCGAATGATGCGCCCGAGGTACTCTGCGTCAGCACCATCAGCATGATCAGCCCGGGCACGATGAAGGCGCCGTAGCGGACGCCGTCGATCTCGTTGATCTGCGACCCGATCGCGGCGCCGAAGACGACGAAATAGAGGCAGGTCGTGACCACGGGGGAGACGATGCTCTGGAACAGCGTGCGGCGGGTTCGCGCCATTTCGAAGCCGTAGATGGCCCGCACAGCGTGGAGATTCATGTCTGCTCCCGGACGAGGCCGACAAAGATGTCCTCGAGTGAGCTCTGCTCGGTATGCAGATCGTGGAAGCGGATGCCCTCCGCGGCCAGATCATGAAGCAGGGTCGTGATGCCCGTTCGTTCCCCCTGCGTGGCGAAGGTGTAGACCAGCGTACAGCCGTCATCGTTGAGCTCGAGGCCATGTCTGGCGAGCGCTGCCGGGACTGCCTCCAGCGGCTGGTGGAGGTGCAGCGTCAATTGCTTGCGGCCGAGTTTGCGCATGAGCTCGGACTTGTCCTCGATGAGCAGGATGCGGCCGTCGTTGATGACGCCGACCCGGTCGGCCATGTCCTCGGCTTCCTCGATGTAGTGGGTCGTGAGGATGATGGTGACGCCGCGGGCGCGCAGTGCGCGCACCTGGGCCCACAGATCACGCCGTAGCTCGACGTCGACACCGGCGGTGGGTTCGTCGAGGAACAGTACCTCGGGTTCGTGCGCCAGCGCCTTGGCAATGAGCAGCCGGCGTTTCATGCCGCCGGACAGGCTCTGGATCATCTCGTTGCGCTTGTCCCACAGCGACAGGTCGCGCAGGACCTGTTCGATGTGTGCCGGGTCGGGTGCCTTGCCGAAGAGCCCGCGGCTGAAGCTGACCGTCGCCCAGACGGATTCGAAGGTATCCGTGGCCAGCTCCTGGGGCACAAGTCCGATGCGTGACCGGGTGATGCGCCAGTCACGCACCACGTCGTGACCGCTGACGCGGACCTCGCCATCACCGGGCGTGACCAGGCCGCAGATGATGCCGATGAGCGTGGTCTTGCCCGCGCCATTGGGGCCGAGCAGGGCGAAGATCTCGCCGCGACGGATTTCCAGATCGATGTGATCGAGGGCGCGAAACCCGGATGCGTAGGTCTTGCACAGGCCGCGCACAGCCACCGCCGGCGCGGTTGTGGGGGTCGTCGCCGCCGATGCCTCTTCGGCGTCCTGCTTCAGGGGCGCCGACGATGGGCGCAGGGCAGCGGTTTCGCGGTTCATGGAGCTCGCTTCCGGAATGGCAATAATCAGTAGCGGACAGCCTGACGTCCTCGACCCACCCCGGCAAGGGGAAGTCGATCGAGTGGGTTCGAGCGCCGGGACGTTGCCGGCCCGGAGGATACATTTGTAACGCTTTTCGCCCGATGCGCTGATGCAGATGAACCGGTTGCTTACGGGTTGAGAGGCTGCAGTGGCGCGGGTTGTGGCCCGTGTGTGGGTGGTCGGGTCCAGCAAAATGTAACAGGAATCGAGCGGATTGTTACATTTTCCGGTCGTGTGGCGCATGGCGGTCGTCACTGGTTTCTGGAAATATACCCATGAAATGCCCGATTTCAGTGGCTCAGGGCGGATGCGGTCCGCCGTCGAAATGAGGAATGGCCATGCGATCCCGTAACCGATCCGCACCACCCCATGGAACCAACCGGTCACGCATTGGCGCGGCGCGAAGCCGTGCCGGCTGGTCACGCCGAGCGTTCCTGCAGACCCTTGGTCTTGGCGGTGCAGCGCTCGCGCTGCCCGGCAATGCATGGGCGGATGCCGACCCGGATGTCGTGGTCATCGGCGCCGGCGCCGCCGGACTCGCGGCCGCGCGCAAGCTGGTGGACCAGGGGCTGACCGTGCGCGTGCTGGAAGCGGCGGATCGGCCGGGTGGTCGCGCGTTCACCGATCACGACACCTTCGGCATGCCTTTCGACCACGGCGCGTCGTTGCTGGGTAGCGGTGATGTGAACCCGCACATGGATGTCGCCCGCAATGAGGGTTTCGGACTGATCGCGTATCAGAATGCCGGCGAGTCGCTGTTCGTCGACGGCGAACCGGCGAGCCATCGCGATTACGAGCGCTACTACCAGGCCTACGAGGCCGTGCCGGATGCCATCGGCCGAGCGGCGCAGGCGGGCAGGGACGTGGCTGCCTCCACGGTGGTCCCGGACATTCCGTTTTCCGGCACGGCACAGACCTGGCTCGGGCCCATGGATTTCGGTGTGGACTTCACGGATTTGTCGACCGCGGATTACTGGAACACTGCGTCGACCGCGCCGGATTACTGGGTGAAGGATGGTTACGGGACGCTGGTTGCCGGGCAGGCGCGGGGGTTGCCCGTGACGTTCGGTGCGAAGGTCACGAAAGTGGATTGGAGCGGCAGTGGCGTCCGTGTGCGTTCGACCCAGGGCACGCTGCGCGCGCGCGCCTGTATCGTGACCGTATCCACCGGCGTGCTCGCTGCGGACCGCATCACCTTCGATCCCGTGCTCCCGGACTGGAAGCGCGAAGCGATCGATCATCTGCCCATGGGGCTGCTGGCCAAGATCGGACTCCAGTTCGAGGGAACTCGCTTCGACCTGGACGACGATGCCTGGTTGACCTACAAGGTGCCGGAAGAGATGCCGGCGGAAGCCAGTTTCTTCCTCAGCTGGCCCGACAGCAGCGATCTGATGGTCGGTTTCGTGGGCGGCGAGTTCGGACGCGAACTGGCGCGCGAAGGTGAAGAGGCTGCCATCGATTTCGGTCTGGGCGAACTTCGGCGAATCTTCGGCTCCGACGTGGACCAACACTTCGTCAAGGGCGCCTTCCACGACTGGGCGGGAGACCCGATGACCCTCGGCGGCTACGCGGCTGCCCGACCGGGCCATGCCGATGCCCGCGAGACCATCAGGACGCCCGTGGGTGATCGCGTGTTCTTCGCCGGTGAGGCGTGTGCCGGACCTTATGTGGCGACCTGCGGCGGCGCGGCCATGAATGGTGAGGAGGTCGCGAGCGAGGTGGCCGCAACACTGTCGGCCTGATCTGACGGCCCCGCGAGCCCGGGCTGTCCGCGTCACCGAGATCGTTCGGGGCACACGGGCTGTTCGGATCACCCAGGCTGTTCGGGTCACACGCGCTCGTGGTACAACCCGGGCATGGATGGCCATGCCCTGTTGCTCGTCGGTGCCGTACTGGTGCTCGTACTGCTCACATTCGCGGTGGGTACGGTGCTGTACCTGACGCGAGCGCGGGAAATGCGTGCGCGGCGCATCCATCCGCAATCGGTTGCCACCTCCGCGCAGATGGCAGCCAACCTGCAGAATCAGCAGGCCGCGGACAATTTCCGCAATCTGTTCGAAGTCCCGGTGATGTTCTACGCCCTCGCGGTCATGGCCGTGGCGATCGATCATGTGCCCGCCTGGCTTGTGGCCGGCTGTTGGTTGTTTGTCGCTCTGCGCATCGCGCACAGCGTGATTCACTGCACCTACAACCGCGTCATGCATCGTTTCTACGCCTACCTGGGCGGTCTTTGCGTGCTGATTGTGCTCTGGCTTGCATGGTTTGGTTCGCTGCTCGGGGACGGCATGACCTGAGGGCGGGGCGGTCGGATGCGCGCGCGATGGCGGACGGGTACACTTTGTGTACTACGCAGGGGGAATCATGGCTGCAAGCAAGTTGATTGGTGTAGGGCTCATCGTTGTGGGCTGCGTATTACTGTACTTTGGCTGGCAGTCATCCCAGTCGGTCGTGGACCAGGTGTCGCAGACGCTGACCGGGCGGCTCACGGACGACACGATGTGGCTGGTCATTGGCGGTGCCGCGAGTGCCATCGTCGGTGTCGTGCTGCTGGTATCCGGGAAGGCGCGCTGAGGTCGCGCGCACTTTGCCGTGGAATGGCAGTGGGGCGCTGGCGCCTGCGGCGTGGATGTTTTGGGAGCAAGCATGGATGTGTGCAGGGTGCACGAGCGTCGGTTCCCGATCGGCGAT
>CAZJGZ010000011.1:23093-32081 GCA_964545695.1 uncultured Ectothiorhodospiraceae bacterium
CCATGAGTGAATTCCATACCCGTCCCGTAGGTGCTGGTGATCGGTCCGACTGGCGGGCGCTGTTCGATGGTTACGCCGAGTTTTACGGCGCGACCATGACCGATGCGATCGCGGATGAAGTCTGGAGCTGGCTGTTCGACCCGACGCATGAGCTGGAAGGCTGGCTGGTAACGGACGCCGACGAGCGCGTGCTGGGGCTGGTGCATGTCCGTCGCTGCCCGCGCCCGCTGGCCGGTTGTGACATGGGTTGGCTCGATGACATGTATGTTCACCCGGATGCACGCGGCAGTGGCGCCGCGGATGCGTTGTTCGCGCGACTGCACGCGCTGGCGGAGGAACGCGGCTGGCCCGTGATTCGCTGGGTGACGCAGCATTTCAATGCGCGGGGGCGGGCGTTCTATGACCGCTATACGGGTACGCCGAGCGATTTCATCATGTATCAGTGGAAGCCGTAGTAGGCGCAAAACAGCCGGAAAAGCGCGTGACCGTTTCCGTGGCGGGCGTGGATTGCGTAGGGTGGGAAACCTCGGTGCCCTGCCGAACAAGTTCCGACGACATGGTGGGCGCCCACTGACACGGGTGAAGGGTTCAATGACTTCCGATTACGATATCCGACGCCTGCAGGATGCGGACTGGCCCGGGGCGTGGGCCATCATCGAACCGGTGTTCCGGGCCGGTGATACCTACGCCTTCCCGACCGACATCAGTGAAGATGCGGCGCATGCCGCATGGGTGGCCGCACCCACCGCGACCTATGTCGCGGCGGCGCCCGATGGGGAGGTCCTGGGTACGTACTACATGAAGCCGAATCATCCCGGCCCGGGCAGCCACGTCTGCAATTGCGGCTACATCGTCGGTGCCAATGCCCGCGGCCGGGGCGTGGGTACGGCCCTGTGCGCGCATTCCCTCACGGCTGCGGTCGAGCTTGGCTTCCGTGCCATGCAGTACAACCTGGTCGTCGCCACCAACACGGGGGCGATCCGGATCTGGGAACAGCACGGTTTCACCACCGTGGGGCGACTGGCAGGCGCGTTTCACCATCCACGGGACGGGTTCGTCGATGCCCTCGTGATGTATCGCAAGCTGGTTGGATGACACGCCGGCGTTCTACCTGCATGGCCCGCCAGACACGGTGGGGCAGGATCAGAAAAGTTCGTCGATCCGCTCCAGCAGTTCGCTCGCATCGCGCCGGATGAAGGTGTTCCAGTGGGGTCGGCTGTCGGCCTGGTCCCGGGCGAGAACCCACTCCAGATCGGCGCGGAATGCCTCCCGGTCGCCGCGTGCGGTGTGGAGGTAGCGTGCACGACCCCAGCGCGGGAGCAGTGACACGCCTTCGGCGTCCGCGGCTTCCGCCAGCAGAGCCTCGGCGCGGTCGAAGTCGCGACCGGCGAAGCCGGGGATCGCGATGTAATAGATCCCCATCGAGAAGGCCGGCAGGCCATGCTGATAGGTTCGATCCAGCTCCAGCGCACGCTCCAGCACGTCGCGCGCTTCCTGCAGCCGGCTGAAATGGATGACCCGCTGGAGCGGGAACATGCCCTCATCGAAGTAGTAGAACACGCCGGTGACCCACAGCAACATCGCCGTCAGATCGTCCTCGTGCAGGGTGTCGGCGGCCTCGCCGACGCCGGCTCCGGCGGCGATGCGCGCGCGGAAGACGGGATTGTTCATCAGGGCGCGTTCGGCGTACTGGATGCCGCTGCGAAAGGCATCACGGCGGGCACCGCGCGTATCGCTGTAGGCTGCACCGCGCAGGATCTCGGCGTCGGCCAGGGCCAGCAGGGTGGCCCCGTCCGAAGCGTCGGCCGCCAGACGTGCCTGCAGCGCCGAGCGTGCCCGGTCGAGACTGGCGGCGTCGTCGGCAGCGTGCAGCATGTGCTCGGCATGCGTGAAAGCGGGCGGGTCCTCGACGGTCGGGTCGGTTGCCGGGTCGGTCTCCCAGCCCGGTGTCCAGGCGGCGCAGCCGGTGAGGACCAGCACCAGTGTCAGGGTGACTGCAGGGGCGCGGGTGGGATCGTGCATGCGTGCGTGCAACATCGCTCCGGATCAGCGTTGCGTCATTGATGTTCGCGCTTCAGTGCTCCGACCGCCCGGAGTCGCGTTGGGCGATGTCGGCAAAAATGCGTTCCCACAACGGTATCCAGTCGGACCACAGATGGTCGCCATCATTGACGTGCACGCGCTCCTCCGGGAGCAGGTCGGCAAGCATCGCGTTGGCCGGCGCCAGGTCATCTCGTTCGCCGTAGGCGAGCCAGACCGCGGGGTGTGCCGGCAGATCGCGCAAACAGGTCCAGAGCTGGCGCTCGTGTTCCTCGCCGACGTCCTCGTCGGCAGACCAGTGTTCGGGACCGCCGGCATCGCGGATCGCGGTCAGGATCTTGCGACCGCCCAGGTGTGGCGCCATGGCGATAACGCCGTCGATATCGTCATGCTGCATGCGACAGGCGTAGAACAGGCTGCCGAAGCCGCCGAGTGACGGGCCGGTGAGCCAGAAACGGTCGTAACCGCGATCGCGGGCGGTCGCGAATACGTCCTGCTCGAGTCGGTCGAGGAAGCTCTCCTGGCGGTAATAGCCGATGTGGGCATCAACGGTCACCGCATCCCAGTCCAGACCAGACTGTTCCAGGACATGGATGGCGCCGTAATCGAAAATATCGTCATGCGTGTCCTTGATACCGGGCAGGAACACGACCAGCGTGTCGGACTGCCCGGTGGCAGGATCGCTGACATGCCAGCGGGTGGGAATCGGTTCCTCGGTCGCGCGCAGATAGGCGCAGCCGGCGAGGAAAATGACAACAAGGGACGCAATCAAAAGGCGCATCGCCGAAGTATTCACGCTGGCTTGGCGAGCGTCAATTGTCGGCGCGCGGCATGCCATGGACGCGGTTTGCGGCCAGCCGTCCGGGCTTGAACGGTACCTTCCGGTCATGCAGGCTCGCTACAGCGTACACGCTGATTCCGATTCCCTGGCGGATCCCCGGAGGTCACATGGCCCGAACCATTCACTGGCTGCTGATGCTGGCGCTGCTACTACCCGCAAGCGCCCATGCGGCCGACGGCCTGATCAAACAGGCAAGCCCGCACGACCCCGCGGCGACCGCCGAGCGTTTCGTCGAGGTGGCCGAGGAAGCGGGGCTCAATATCTTCGCGCGCGTCGATCATGCCGCGGGCGCCGCGGAGGTCGACATGGATCTGCCGCCGACCGAGGTGATCATCTTCGGTAACCCCCGGGGGGGTACGCCGTTCATGCAGTGCGCACAGTCGGTCGGTATCGATCTGCCGCTGAAGGCACTGGTATGGGAGGATGCTGACGGACAGACGTGGTTGGGCTACAACGACCCGCACTACATCGCGAAGCGCCACGATGTCGCCGACTGTCCGGCCGCCGATGGTATCGCCGAGGCGCTGGCAGGGCTTGCGGCATCGACCGTGCAGCCGTGACAGCGAAGCGGTTGGCGGCAGTGGCTGCCGATCGCCCGGCCACCCCGCCAGCGATTCGAGCGGAGATTGACGAGGCATGACTGCAGACGCGAACGATCAGACGGTGGATCCTGTCGAGGTCGAGCGTTACCGGCGGCTGGCGACCCTGTGGTGGCAGCCCGACGGGCCGATGTGGCCACTGCACGTGCTCAATGAACTGCGCCAGCACTGGATCCGCGGGCAGCTGTGTCACTACCTGGGGCTCGACGCCTCGTCCGACCGCCCGCTGTCCGGACTGCGCATGCTCGATATCGGGTGCGGCGGTGGTCTGCTTTCCGAGGCCATGGCCCGCATGGGAGCCAGTGTTCACGGTGTCGATATCGTCGCGCGCAACATCGCGATTGCGCAGGAGCACGCCGAGGCCGAAGGCCTTGCGATCGAGTACGAGTGTGTCACGGCTGAAATGCTGACGGAGCGCGGGGCGCAGTACGACGTGGTGCTGAACATGGAGGTCGTCGAGCACGTTGCCGATCTGACGGCATTCATGCACTCCGTCAATCGGCTGGTCCGGCCGGGCGGGGCGACCTTCGTATCGACCCTGAACCGGAATCCGATCTCGTTCGTGGTCGGCATCATCGGTGCCGAATACCTCTTTCGCGTCCTTCCCCGCGGCACCCATCAGTGGCGCAAGTTCGTGCGCCCGGATGAGCTGGCAGGACACCTGGCACGCGGGAACATCCGCGTGCTCCAGCAGACCGGTGTCAAGGTCAACCCGCTGACGCGCCGGATGTGGCTGTCACCATCGTTGAGCGTGAATTACATGGTGTTCGCGCGCCGCCCCGGCATCTGAGGACGGAATATATCCTCGAATCCCGCCCTCGTTCAGGGGTGCCACGCCTGGATCCTCGCCAGCAGCGCGGGCAGGGCGACGGCTGCACGTTCGTGGATGCGCAGGTCGAGGGCTGGGCTGAGCGCCGTCGGATCGGGATTGATACCGGCAACGGTTGCACCGCTTTCGCGGGCCAGGTCGATCAGACCGGCGGCGGGGTAAACCTCGGCCGAGGTCCCGACAGCCATGAAGACGTCGCATGACTGGGTCGCAGCAACGGCGGCGGCCAGCGCCTGCTCCGGGATCGCCTCACCGAACCAGACCACGTCGGGCCGAACCCGCGAGTCGCAGTGCGGGCAGCGGGGCGCGGTATCCGTAGCGTCGTCGATATCGACCCTGCGGCCGTCGGCATGGCAGCGGTTGCGGAACAGATTGCCGTGGAACTCGATCACGCCGTCATGGCCTGCCTGCTGGTGCAGACCGTCCACGTTCTGCGTGACCAGACGCAGATCCGGCAGCGTGCGGGCCATCGCGGCCAACGCGTGGTGACCGGCGTTCGGCTCGACACCGCGGACGAGGTCGCGGCGCCAGCGATACCACTGCCAGACGGTGTCCGGATCGCGGGTGAAGGCCTCGGGCGAGGCCAGGTCCTGCGGCCGGTAGCGGGCCCACAGCCCCTCCTGGGCATCGCGGAAGGTCGGTACGCCGCTTTCGGCCGAGACGCCGGCGCCGGTCAGTATGGTAACCGTGTGTGCGTCCCGCAGCGCAGCGGCGAGGGTCCGGATCGAATCATCGGTCATGATCAACCTCCGATCAGCATGAGCCAGAGCGGTAGGGTGGCAAGACTCAGTACCGTGGAGATGGTCACGGTGAGTGAATAGAACCGTGAATCGAGGCCGAAGCGGTCGCAGAAGACAATGCCGAACACCATGGCCGGCATCGCGGCTTCGAGGATGGTGCCGATGCGTTCGGTGCCGGAGAGGCCGAGCATGTGCGTCATGCTCCACGCCAGCAGCGGCATCAGCGCGAGCTGGATGAGCAACACGGGCAGGATGCGGAGCAGAGCGGGCCGATGCACGGCGGTCAGTGACAGGCTCATGCCCAGTGCCAGCAGCATCAGGGGCACGACGCCGGCACCGAGCATGCCGAGCACCCCGTCGAGCCATGCGGGCAGCGGCGCACCGCTCAGGTTCAGGCCGACGGCGGCGACGGCAGCGAGCAGTGGCGGGACACGGATCAGGCGCTGCCAGGCCGGCTCTCCGGGCGTGCCGTTGCCGAAGCGCTGGGCGATCAGGGCCCCCACCGTGAGCAGCAGTGGCGTGCTCGCGAAGTAGTCGAACTGGATGGCGACACTGCGGCCGTCAGCGCCGAGTACCGCGTCGAGAACCGGCAGGCCCATGTACGTGGCATTGGGGAAGCCGGCAGCGAGGATCATCGCCCCGATCACTGCCCTGGGCGCGCCCAGCAGGCGCCCGGCCCACCAGCCGAGCAGCATGCCCATGACGATGCAGACGGCGGCGATGACGGCGATGCGGATCGAATCCAGGCCGAGGTCTCCGGTCCAGAGAACCTGCAGAACCATCGCCGGCAGGAGATAGTAGTACACCACGCCGGTGAGAAAGCCGCGCGTCTGGTCCGCGTTCAGACCACCGGGTTGCCACCAGCGCCAGAATGCGCCGAGGCCGATCAGGGCAGCCATGCCGATGAGGACGTCGAGCATGGCTCAGGCAGATTCGGTGGTTGCGCCGTGGCGCTGCAGCGCCCAGCGGACGTGTTCGCGTACCAACTCGGATGGGTGGTCGGCCCGCGCCTGCAGGGCGTCAATCACGGCCGTGCTGGTTGGCGCGTTGCCGAGGGCGACGGCGATGTTGCGCAGCCACAGCGTGTGCCCGATACGGCGGATGGGCGAGCCTTGCATGCGGTGCAGGAATTCGTCCTCGGGCCAGGCGAACAGGTCGATCAGATCGGGGTTGTCGAGCTCGTTGCGCACCCGGAAATCCTGCTCCTGTGTCGTGGTGGCATGGCGGTTCCAGGGGCAGACAATCTGGCAGTCATCGCAGCCATAGATGCGGTTGCCCATTTGTGGGCGCATGTCCTCGGGGATGGATCCCGGGTTCTCGATGGTGAGATAGGAGATGCAGCGCCGCGCATCGAGCTGGTAGGGGCCGGTGATGGCGCCGGTGGGGCAGGCATTGATGCAGGCCCGACAGCCGCCGCAGACGTCCGGATCGGCGGGCGGATCGACGGGCAGGGGCAGATCGGTATAGAGCTCGCCGAGAAAGAAGTAGGAGCCGGCATCACGGTCGATCACGCAGGTGTGCTTGCCCATGGTGCCGATGCCCGCCTTGGCGGCCAATGGCTTCTCCATGACCGGGGCGCTGTCGGTGAAAGCGCGGTAGCCGAACGGGCCGATTTCCGCCTCGATGCGGTCGGCCAGTTTCTGCAGGCGATTGCGCATCAGTTTGTGGTAGTCACGACCGACGGCGTAACGGGAGACGTAGGCGCGTTCCGGGCTGCGCAGGACCTGTCGCGCGGGTTCGGCCTGCGCCGGCCAGTAATCCAGGGCGACGGAAATGATGCGGATGGTGCCGGGCACCAGCTCGGCCGGGCGTGTGCGCCGTGTGCCATGGCGTTCGAGCCACTCCATCGTGCCGTGACGACCATCGGCGAGCCAGTCGAACAGGCGCGACTCGGCGACGGCCAGATCGGTGTCCGTGATCGCGGTATGACGGAAGCCGAGCTCGGCGCCCCAGCCGCGAATGCGCGCGGCGAGCGCGGTCGGGTCGGGGAAATTGGCGTCGGCGGAAAATGTGGGACGATCCATGTCCCTATCCTAGCAGCCAGCGAGTCCGATCGAGCGCTGGGGAGGAGGAAAGCCCGTTCGGTGCCGAATACCGGATACGCCGTTGCCGGCTTACCGGGCAGGCCACTGCCGGAAGATGGCAGCTACCTGATCAATGATTAGGCCATGAAAATTAGCAAAAATGATGAAATCGGGCAAATCGGCCACGTCACTGGGTGTCGCTGGCGGGTTTTCCGCGGAAGTGCCGGCATTTTCGCGTCCGCCGCGGAGATCGCCGGTCCGTGTGCCGAAGGTGTAGGCTGACGGTTCTCTTTTTGTCCAGGGCTGGCGATTCCGGATGTTGTCGATCCTGCAGACGTTGCTGCTCGCTGTTATCCCGCTGATCGCGGTGGTGACTGCGGGTCATGCGCTGCTGTTCAAGCGTGACTCGCGCTCGGCGTTCGGCTGGATCGCCGTCTCCGTCATGTTCCCGCTCGTCGGGCCCGCCCTGTATTTCATGTTCGGCATCAATCGCGTGCGCACGCGGGCGCAGGAACTTTCGCGGAAGACACCCTTCCGGCTCGGCGTTGCGTTCGAGCGCGGGGATTTCGGCCAGGCGGGCGTGGCGGTGAGTCCGATCGATCTGCCCGAGCCGTGGCGGCCGCTGGCGCGACTCTCGGATGCGCTGGTACCGCGCTCGCTGGTGCAGGGCAATGAGGTCGAACCGTTGTACAACGGCGAGCAGGCCTATCCGCCGATGCTGGCCGCAATCGAGTCGGCCACGCGTCAGATCCTGCTGACGACCTACATCTTCGAATCGAACGCCACGGGACGATCCTTCATCGGTGCGCTGGCGCGTGCACGCCTCCGTGGGGTCGAGGTGCACGTGTTGCTCGATGGGGTCGGGGAGCTCTACTCCTGGCCGCTTGCCGGGCGTTTGCTGGCGCGCGCGGGCATCGACTACGGACGTTTCCTGCCGCCGCGCCTGCTGCCACCGTCGTTTCACATCAACATGCGCAATCACCGCAAGCTGCTGGTGGTCGACGGTGATGTGGCGTTCATCGGGGGCATGAATATCGGCGACCGCCACCTTGCCGAAGCCGCTGATGGCAAGGGTGTCGTCGATGTCCATTTCCGTTTGCGCGGCCCCGTCGTGACCCAGATCCAGATGATCTTTGCCGAAGACTGGCGATTCGCCACCGGTGGCATCGTCGAGCCGGCAGGCGGGACGCCATCGGTGGCCGGGGAGGGGACGGCCCTGTGTCGCGCCTGCAGTGATGGTCCCAACGAGGACATGGACAAGCTGAGCATGCTGATCATCGGTGCCAGTTCGCTTGCCCGTGAGCGCATCGAGATCATGACGCCCTATTTCGTGCCCACTGCGGCCTTGATTTCGGCCCTGCAGACTGCGGCATTGCGCGGCGTGAAGGTGGTGATCCTGTTGCCGGAGAAAAGCAATCTCCGGTTCGTCGACTGGGCCACACGCAATCTGCTTTGGGAGCTGCTGCAGCACGGCGTGGAAGTTCGCTACCAGCCCGAACCCTTTGCGCACAGCAAGTTGTTTGTGATCGATGGACACTATGCGCTGATCGGTTCAGCCAATATTGATCCGCGCAGCTTGCGTCTGAACTTCGAGCTGGGTGTGGAAATCTTCGATGCCGGCCTGGCGAGGGCGCTCAGTGAGCATTTCGCCACGGCGGTGGCGAATAGCCGGCCCGTGACGCTGGAGGAGGTCGACAGCCGCCGGTTGCCGGTGCGCGTGCGTGATGCGATCTGCTGGCTGTTCTCGCCCTATCTGTAGTCAACGCTGGATCTGGTGGCACATCCATGTGCCTCGGGAAGGTCTGAATTGATCAGACTCTAGTGTCCTTTAACGGAAGTTCGTCGAGGTTTTCGGCGAGCCATTGCGGTGGCTGGCAAGGCGCGCCGACGAGTAATAGCGAGTCCTATTGCGAGG
>CAZJGZ010000012.1:0-30875 GCA_964545695.1 uncultured Ectothiorhodospiraceae bacterium
TGGCCCGAGTCCATCCTTCCGGGCGCGCCATCCATAAAAAAGCCGGGCAGAGCCCTAGAACAGCCAGTGCACGCGCACACCACCGGCCGCGGTACGCTGATCCCTGGTCCGGAAATCGACCCCCTCGACCGTCTCGGTCTCGCTGCCCGAGTATTCGGTCACTTCAAGGTACGGCTGGATTTCGATCGGCGCATCCTTGCTGCGGAAGGTTACGGCTGCCGCGAGGCCAAAGCCACCACGTCGGTTGAAGTCCACGTCATCGCCATCATCGAAATCTTCGATGCGGTCCTGGCCGACGACGACATAGCGCGCCTCCAGACGGGCGATCGCGCGCCAGTGCCGGGCAAAGTCGCCTGCGGTGGCGTAGCCTACAGGCGCATAGACCGACCACAGGTGAAGATCACCCGCGTCACCCGAACCGTTCACTCGCAGCGAATCGAGGGCGACGCCGGCATAGGCGCGCCCCCCATCGCGGATACTGGTGCCGAATGTCGCCCGCGCTTCACTGAACAGGGCGGGCTCGGTTTCGTCGATATCGTCGGACTCGACGTCAAGACTGCCTGTCAGGATACGGCCCTCGATGCGAAACAGTGCGCCGCGCTGGAAATACCCGTGTATGCCCGCCAGGCTTCCGTCCAGATCCACGCGATTCGTATCGTTGCCGGACAGCTCAAGCTTCCGGTCCAGGATCATGACGTCACCACCAAGTCCGGCCGAATAATCCGCTGCCGACAGTGGTTCGCCATGGGCGGTCCCCGCGCTGGCAGCGGCCAGCAGGGCGACTGTCGCTATTCCCGTACGCATGCTCATATGATCTCGCTCCCCCTCAAAAGCAGTTCCGGAAGTCTACAGTAATCCGGACCGATGCCATGATGATTCAGCCCGATCCCGTCGTTCACGCGCGCGGCGCAAGGCTCGACGTTCCGCCCCCAGTATCGCCCGCAAGTCGTGCTCCGGTCGACCCAGGTGACGGCCGCTGATCGCCGACGCGATGAGGATCCCGGCGAGTGGTGCCGTACCCAGTCCGTGGGAGCCATGGCCGACGGTCACCCACAATCCCGAGTCGACTTCGTCGACGATTGGCAGGCGATCCGGCGTGGTGGCGCGCACGCCGACAAAGCGATCGACGATCCGCGGATTATCGGCGCTCGGCCAGAGTGCGGCAAAGCGAGCGAGGTTCGCCGCATCATCGGCATCACGCGGATCCAGGCTGTCGTCGTCGCGCGTAATCGTGGCGCCGATCCAGTGCCGACCGTCGACCGCCGGGGTGATATACCCGTTGCCGGATATCGGCAGGCGCTGCGCGAGCGAATCACTGGAGGCCGCCACGGCGGTCGCCTGCCCGCGAGTCGCGACGAGGTCCTTGCCGAGGGCAGGGACGAGCGTGCGCGAATGGATACCGGTGGCGACGATCACCTGCGAATAGGTATGTCTCGGCACGTCCGTGTCGCACCCGAGTCGCCACCCATCGGTGCCGCGCAACAGCGACGTGACGCGACCCGGGTGCTTGTGGATGCGGCCGCCACCGCTGGCAAGCAGGGCGCGTATGAGGCCCCCCGGAGCGATGCAGGCCCCGGCGGGCTGAAGGATTCCGGCTTCGCTCAATGTGACCCCGGCATGGCGCCGCGCCTCGGCAATCGACAGCCGCCGGGCGCCGCCATCATTGTTGCCGAGACGATCGCGGCGCCGGCGCCCGCGCTCGCTGTCGACGCGGACGAGAGCGCCCTGCGCGACCAAGCCGTTGTCGAAACCATGGCCAGCAAGGAATGCCAGCCACGCGTGCGTCGCGCGCAGGCCCTGGCGGCGAAGGCGTACAAGGGGGTCGGACTGGCTCGCCAGATGGGGGTGCAGCACACCGAGTGGCAACCGCGAGGCGCCGGCACTGGCCGGATCGGGCGCGGCAATCAGGTCAACGGTCAGTCCGGAGCGGGCGAGGGCGGCCGCGGCGGATGCACCGGCAAGGCCGGCGCCGACCACTGCGACCCGGCCGCGGGTCATCAGGCCGATACGTCGCGTTGTCCGTAGGTTCTGGCGACGTAGTCTTCGACGATTTCCTGAAATTCCTCGGCGATGTGGTCGCCCTTCAGCGTCACCGTCTTTTCGCCATCGACATACACCGGCGCGACCGGTCGTTCGCCCGTGCCGGGAAGGCTGATGCCGACATTCGCGTGGCGGCTCTCGCCCGGCCCGTTGACCACACAGCCCATGACGGCGACGTTCATCTCCTCGACGCCGGGGTAGGTATCCTTCCACTCCGGCATGCGCCGCCGCAGATGCTGCTGAATATCTTCGGCGAGTTGCTGGAAATAGGTACTGGTGGTTCGACCACAGCCGGGGCAGGCAACCACCATGGGCGTGAAGGCGCGCAGGCCCATGGTCTGCAGGATCTCCTGGGCGACAATGACCTCGCGCGTGCGCGCACCGCCGGGCTCCGGCGTCAGCGAAATCCGGATGGTATCGCCGATCCCCTCTTGCAGGAGAATTGCCAGCGCCGCTGACGACGCGACGACGCCCTTGGTACCGGTGCCGGCCTCGGTGAGACCGAGGTGGAGGGCGTAATCGCCGCGCGTGGCCAGATCACGGTACACCGCCACCAGGTCCTGGACGCCACTCATCTTGCACGACAGCACGATACGGTCGGCACCCAGGCCCAGCTCCTGCGCGCGCTCGGCGCTGGCGATGGCCGACTCGACGACGGCCTCACGGTTGATCAGGGTGAGGTCGCGCGGTTCCGCGCGCTGCTGATTCTCGTCCAGCATGTGCGCGAGCAGATCCTGATCGAGGCTGCCCCAGTTAACGCCGATGCGCACCGCACGGTCGTAGGTGCAGGCCACTTCGATCATGCGGGCGAAATGCTCATCCCGCCGGCGCCCCTTGCCGACATTGCCCGGATTGATGCGCAGCTTGCCCAGCGCCTCGGCGCAGGCCGGGTGGTCGGTAAGCAGCTTGTGACCGTTGAAATGGAAGTCTCCGACCAGCGGCGTCGAAATGCCGCGGCGATCCAGCGCCTCGCGGATATGCGGCACCGCCGCTGCCGCGGCGTCGTTGTTGACCGTGATGCGCACCAGTTCGGACCCGGCCTCGGCCAGTTCGGCAACCTGCTGCACCGTGGCGTCGATATCGGCGGTGTCGGTATTGGTCATGGACTGGACGACGATCGGTGCGTCGCCGCCAATGGTCACAGCGCCGATCTGTACGGCGCGGGTGGGTCGACGGGTCACGGGTTCCAGGGGCGTTGGCATTGCGGCGGAGTCTCGCTGATTGAGCGTGCGCGTATTGTAGCCGCACAAGCACCGTTACCATACTCTCGCAGCCGACGACCGCTGCCTGGCACTCTCGCGCCGTGAGTGCCAAGTGCCCGCCGAATGGGATAAAATGTCCGCATGAATGCCAAGCGAGCCACCCACGACCAGCTGCCCGAGCGCGCCCGTCACATCCTGCGCGTGCTCGTCGACCAGTACATCCGCGACGGTCAACCGGTCAGCTCGCGCTCGCTGTCGCGAGCCTCCGGACTGGGGCTGAGCCCCGCCTCGGTTCGCAACGTCATGTACGACCTTGAGGAGATGGGGTATCTGGTCTCGCCGCACACTTCGTCGGGCCGCATCCCCACCGAGCAGGGCTACCGGATGTTCGTCGACACACTGCTGCAGATGCAGGCGGTGGACCAGGTCTCGACCGATGAGCTGCAGCGACATCTGCAGCTGGACGGCGATGCCGAACCCAAGGATCTGGTGGAGTCGGTGTCCACCTTCCTGTCCGGATTCACCCGTATGGCCGGCGTGGTCACGCTTCCCCGCCGTGACGTGTCGCTGTTGCGCTACATCGAATTCCTGCCGCTGAGCGACTGCCGGGTGCTGGTGATCCTCGTGGTCAACGACCACGAGGTTCAGAATCGGGTGATCCATACGGATCGGGATTACACCCGCGAGGAACTCGAACAGGCGAGCAATTATTTCAACGAGGCCTTTGCCGGGCGCGACCTTGGCACCATTCGCCAGAACATCTCGGCCGAGCTCGAGGCCACCCGTAGTGACGTCAACCGCCTGATGAGCACGCTGATGGAGATGGCCGGAAAGGCCTTCGCCGAAGAGGAGGATTCGGGCCAGACGTCCGATTTCGTGCTCGCCGGCGAGACCAATCTGATGAACTTCGAGGAGTTGTCCGACATCGAGAAGCTGAAGGCCCTGTTCGACACCTTCAGTCGCAAGCGCGATCTGTATGACCTGCTCGAACGCTCGGTGCAGGCGGACGGCCTGCAGATCTACATCGGCCGCGAATCCGGACACCAGGTCCTCGACGATCTGAGCGTCGTCACGGCGCCCTACAGCAGCAACGGCGAGGTCGTCGGAGTGCTCGGCGTAATCGGGCCCACGCGCATGGAGTACGAGCGGGTGATCTCGGTGGTGGATGTCACCTCGAGACTGCTGGGCGCGGCCTTGAATTCCCGCAGATAACCCCCAGATTGCTGCCATCGACGGGGCACCCCCGGGTGCCCCGCGGGCTGTTTCGTGCCAAACATTCGGAGAGGACGCATGACGGAAAAACACTCCGCGGAGGCTCAGGAGGCTACCCCGGAAAAGGATCGGAACACGGGTGCCGAGAATGGCGCCGACGCCGTGACCGATACGCTGGGAGCACATGCTGGCGCGGCCGATGCCGGTTCAGACTCTGACGACCAAGCGGGCATCGATGCCCTGCGCGAGCGGGCAGAGGCGGCCGAGGCCAAGGCGCAGGAGCACTGGGATCGGATACTGCGAATGGAGGCGGAGAAGGACAATATCCGCAAGCGTGCGGAGAAGGACATCGCCAATGCCAAGCGTCAGGCGCTGGAGAAATTCGCCAACGAGATGCTTGCCGTGCGCGACAGCCTCGAACTCGGGCGTGACGCCGCGCTGAAGGAGGACGCCGACCTTGCGCAGATCCGCGAGGGTACCGAGCTGACGCTGAACATGCTGACGCAGGCGATGGCCAAGTTCGATATCGAGGAGATCAACCCGGTCGGCGAGAAATTCGACCCCGATCTGCACCAGGCGATGTCGACACAGGAAGCCAGCGACGAGCAGCCGGCCAATACCGTCACCATGGTCATGCAGAAGGGCTATCGGCTCGACGACCGACTGTTGCGCCCGGCACTCGTCGTCGTCGCAAAGTGACGGCGGTTGAAGCGGCGTCAAAACGCCCCATATACCGGACAGACACCGGAAATCGCGCAAACCGAACAGTAGAACCAATATCTGGAGGACAGGACCCATGGGCAAGATGATCGGCATTGACCTCGGCACAACCAACTCGTGCGTCGCGGTCATGGAAGGTGACAAGACCCGCGTGATCGAGAACGCGGAAGGCGACCGTACAACCCCTTCCGTCGTCGCGTTCACCGATGACGGCGAGGTGCTCGTCGGCGCGCCGGCCAAGCGCCAGGCAGTGACCAACCCGCACAACACCCTGTACGGGGTCAAGCGCCTGATTGGCCGCTCGTTCGATGAGGACACCGTGCAGAAGGACATCAAGTACGTCCCGTACAAGATCTTCAAGGCGGAGAATGGCGACGCCTGGGTCGAAGCCAACGGCCAGAAGATGGCACCGCCGGAGATCTCCGCGCGGGTGCTGCAGAAGATGAAGAAGACCGCCGAAGATTATCTCGGTGAAGAGGTCACCGAGGCGGTGATCACGGTGCCGGCCTACTTCAATGATTCGCAGCGCCAGGCCACCAAGGACGCCGGGCGCATTGCCGGTCTGGAAGTCAAGCGCATCATCAACGAGCCGACGGCGGCCGCGCTGGCCTATGGGCTGGACAAGCGCCGCGGTGATCAGAAGATCGCGGTCTACGACCTGGGTGGTGGCACATTCGACATCTCGATCATCGAGATCGCCGAAGTCGACGGCGAGCACCAGTTCGAAGTGCTGTCGACCAATGGTGACACGTTCCTCGGTGGCGAGGATTTCGACCTGGCGATCATCAATCACCTCGCGGATACCTTCAAGAAGGAGCAGGGGATCGACCTGCACAACGATCCGCTCGCGGTGCAGCGCCTCAAGGAATCAGCGGAAAAGGCCAAGGTGGAACTCTCCGCGGCCCAGCAGACGGATATCAATCTGCCCTACATCACGGCCGACCAGAGCGGGCCGAAGCATCTCAACATGAAGATGACGCGGGCCAAGCTCGAGTCGCTGGTCGAGGATCTCGTGGCGCGCACGATCGAGCCCTGCAAGACGGCCATCAAGGACGCCGGCCTGTCCGTCGGTGAAATCGACGAAGTCATCCTCGTCGGTGGCCAGACGCGGATGCCGCTGGTGCAGAGCAAGGTCAAGGAGTTCTTCGACAAGGAACCGCGCAAGGACGTCAATCCGGACGAGGCCGTGGCGGTTGGCGCAGGCATCCAGGCCGGAGTGCTCGGTGGCAGCGTCAAGGACGTCCTGCTGCTCGACGTCACCCCGCTGTCGCTGGGTATCGAGACCATGGGCGGCGTGATGACCAAGCTCATCGAGAAGAACACGACCATTCCGACCAAGACGTCGCAGGTGTTCTCGACCGCGGACGACAACCAGACGGCGGTTACCGTGCATGTGCTGCAGGGCGAGCGCGAGATGTCCAAGGACAACAAGTCGCTTGGCCGTTTCGATCTGGCTGACATCCCGCCCGCACCGCGTGGCGTACCGCAGATCGAGGTGACGTTCGACATCGATGCCAACGGCATCCTCAACGTATCGGCGAAGGACAAGGCCACCGGCAAGGAACAGTCGATCGAGATCAAGGCGTCCAGCGGACTGTCCGAGGACGAGATCGAGGCCATGGTGAAGGATGCCGAGTCCCACGCCGAGGAGGACCGCAAGGCGCGTGAGCTGGTCGATAGCCGCAACCAGGCCGACAACCTGATCCACGCCACCGAGAAGTCGCTCAAGGAATACGGCGACAATATCGGCCAGGAGGACAAGCAGAAGGTGGAGCAGGCCATCGAGGAACTGCGCGGCGTGCTTGATTCGGATAACAAGGAGGAGATCGATACCAAGACCCAGGCCCTGTCCGAGGCCGCTGCGACACTGGCCCAGCAGGCTTACAGCCAGGCCGATGGCGGTGAAGCGGGCGAGGCCCAGGCCGACTCGGGCGAGCAGCAGGGACAGTCCGATGATGAAGTCGTCGATGCCGAATTCGAGGAAGTACGCGAAGACGACAAGAAGTAAGGCCGCCTGAAGGGGCAGTGTCGACCGGTCGGTCGGCACGCCCCGGGCCACGCGATGGCTCCGGGCTCTGCCCGCACGTCCACACGGGATGGCTGCCTGCAGTCGTCCCGTGTCGCGTTGGGGCATCGAGATGCCTCGCGGGCAGGTCGGAGTTGATCAGCGCTTTTCAGAAAGGCGGCTTTTCAACAGTCAGTCAAATCGATACACGCAAACACGGTCGGGGAACGCATCACGATGGCGAAACGGGACTACTACGAAATTCTCGGTGTGCAGCAAGACGCATCCGAGTCCGACATCAAGAAGGCGTATCGCCGCCTGGCGATGAAATACCATCCGGACCGTAACCCCGACGATGAGGAGGCCTTGACGCATTTCCGCGAGGCCAAGGAAGCGTTCGAAGTCCTCTCCGACCAGCAAAAGCGTGCCGCCTATGACCGGTTCGGCCACGCGGGTGTCGACCCCTCGGCCGCTGGCGGAGGTGGTGCCGGCGGATTCGGCGGCGGCGCCGACTTCAGTGACATCTTCGGTGACGTCTTCGGCGATATCTTCGGTGGCGGCGGTCGGCGGCGATCCGCACGTGGCGCCGATCTCCGCTATCGCCTCGATATCGGCCTCGAGGAAGCGGTACAGGGGACGGAGACGGAAATCCGCATCCCGGCCCAGGAACGCTGCGATACCTGTGACGGCTCCGGCGCGAAGCCGGGCTCGAAGCCCCGGAAGTGCTCGACCTGCGGTGGCATCGGCCAGGTGCGCATGCAGCAGGGCTTCTTCTCCATCCAGCAGACCTGCCCGACCTGCCGCGGGACCGGCGAGATTATCGACGACCCCTGCAAACCCTGCGGCGGCAAGGGTTACGTGCAACGCGAGAAGAGCCTGTCGGTGACGATTCCGGCCGGTGTCGATACCGGCGACCGCATCCGCCTGTCGGGTGAAGGCGAGGTCGGCGACCAGGGTGCACCCTCCGGCGACTTGTATGTCGAAGTCCGGGTCAAGCCGCATCCGATCTTCGAGCGTGACGGCAGCAACCTGATCTGCGATGTCCCGCTCGACATCGCCACGGCCGCACTCGGCGGGGAGATCGACGTGCCCACACTGGATGGCCGCGTCAAGCTGAAGATTCCGGCCGGCACGCAATCCGAGCGTGTATTCCGCATTCGTGGCAAGGGCGTCAAACCCGTGCGTGGCGGGGCGCCCGGAGATGTCCTGTGCCGTGTGCGCATCGAGACGCCGGTGCACCTGACCGCGCGTCAGAAGGAACTGCTCGAAGAGCTGCGCGACACCCTGCATGCCGACGAAGACGCCAAGCACAGCCCGCGACAGAGCAGCTGGCTCGACGGCGTCAGGAAATTCTTCGAGGACATGCGCCTCTAGCAGGCTTGCATGCAACGGCCTGCGAGAGGAGGGCTGATCCATCCAGACCTTTCCGCCTGCGTTGATGTGGCGATGGATCCATGGATGGCCGTGATCCGGCCGATTTGCGGCGGTGCGCATTCGGTCATGCCCAGAGGGTGCACCGATACTGCTAGACTACGGTCCGCAGGGTGCGCAGCCTGTGCGCTACCCTCGTTTTCGGTCACCTGACAAGAGCTCTGCTCCGAGATGATTCGAGTTGCAATACACGGCGCCGCCGGACGCATGGGGCGCAATCTCATCGCTGCCTGCCTGGATGCACCGGGGTTATCGCTGGCCGCCGCAATCGAGCATGATCAGCACCCGGATCTCGGCCGTGATGCCGGCGAGATCAGCGGGTATGGCGCCGTCGGAATCAGCGTTTCCGCGGATCTCAGTGCCACCGAGTTCGATGTCGCCGTGGATTTCTCCCGTCCCGATGCCGCATTGCGCATGCTCGCCGCGTGCAGCGAGCGTGGCGCCGCGGCGGTGATCGGCACGACCGGGTTCGAACCGGACCAGAAAGCCGAAATCGGCCGTCATGCCGGTGCCATTCCGGTCGTGATGGCACCGAACATGGGCGTCGGTATCAACCTGCTGCTGGGTCTGGTGGAGGCTGCCGCACGCGCACTCGGCGATGACTACGATGCCGAGATCATTGAATCCCATCACCGATTCAAGGTCGATTCGCCCTCGGGCACGGCCCTGCGTCTCGGCGAAATGGTTGCAGCGGGCCGCGGGCAGAAGCTCAATGATGTCATGGCGGGCGCACACGAGGGACGGGCCGGCGAGCGCCAGCGCGGGGATATCGGTTTCGCAGTCGTCCGTGGGGGCGATATTGTTGGCGAACATACAACGCTGTTCGCCGGTGATGGCGAGCGTATCGAGCTCACCCACAAGGCCAGCAGTCGCCGGGTGTTCGCCGCCGGCGCCATGCGCGCGGCCTCGTGGGTACAGGGCCGACCGGCCGGTCTGTATGACATGCAGGATGTATTGAATCTCTCTCTCGCATAGACCACGCATTGACATCCCGGGCCCGGTATCCGCTGAACACGATTCATGCGGGCGGCCCCGGAGGAACCGACGGAGGTACGACCGGTGACCGGCATTGCACTTGTTTTCCCCGGGCAGGGATCCCAGAGCACGGGCATGCTCGACACCCTGGCGGCTGAGTGGCCCCAGGTCGAGGCGACCTTCGCGGAAGCCTCTTCCGCCCTCGACTATGACCTCTGGCAACTCGTTCAGAACAACCCCGACGATCAACTCGATCAGACCCGGTACACTCAGCCAGCCATGCTCTCGGCGGGGGTCGCCACTTACCGGGTCTGGCAGGCCGCAGGCGGCCCCAAGCCTGCTTTCATGGCCGGCCACAGCCTCGGTGAATACAGTGCAATGGTCTCGGCGGGTATCCTGGGGTTCGTCGATGCGGTTCGGCTTGTCAGCATCCGGGCACGACTGATGCAGGACGCAGTGGCCGCGGGGGAAGGCGGCATGGCCGCGATCCTGGGCCTTGATGACGACGTCGTGTGCGAGGTCTGTGAAACCGTCGCGAGCGGGCGTGTGGTCGAGCCGGTGAACTACAACTCGCCCGGTCAGGTGGTCATTGCCGGCCATGCAGATGCCGTGGCACGGGCCATCGAGGCGGCCCGGGGCGCCGGCGCGAAACGGGCAGTCGACCTTCCCGTGTCCGTCCCGGCGCACAGCAGCCTGATGAAACCCGCCGCCGACGAATTGGCCGCCTACCTGGATCAAACGGCATTCGCTGCACCTGAAGTCCCGGTCGTGCACAATGTCGATGCCGAAACCCACGCGGACCCGGAGGGCATTCGCGAGGCATTGCGGCGACAGCTGTACAATCCCGTGCGGTGGACCGAATCGGTGCGGGCCATGGCCGCGGGCAACGTTACCCGCGTGGCCGAGCTTGGTCCCGGGCGTGTGCTCGCCGGCCTGACGCGGCGCATTGACCGCAGCATGCAGGGCCTGCCTGTGGACGATCCGGCGTCGCTGGAGAAAGCCCTGCTGGCATGTTCGGAGGCAAACTGATGGAACTTGAAGGACAGGTTGCACTGGTAACCGGAGCGAGCCGCGGCATCGGCCAGGCCATCGCGCTCGAACTGGGGCAGCAGGGGGCGACGGTGATCGGTACGTCCACCTCGGAGAAAGGTGCCGCGGCCATCGGGCAGACCCTGGAAGACGCGGGTCATCGCGGTGCCGGACGGGCACTCGACGTCACCGACGCCGACGCCATTGTCGCGCTCGTCAAATCCGTCTCGGCGGAATTCGGCGCGATCACCATCCTCGTCAATAACGCGGGGATTACGCGTGACAACCTGCTGATGCGCATGAAGGACGATGAGTGGACCGATGTACTGCAGACCAATCTCACCGCGATCTTCCGCGTGTCGCGTGCCTGCCTGCGCGGCATGATGAAGGCCCGTCAGGGCCGGATCATCAACATCGCCTCGGTGGTTGGCGCCACAGGTAATCCGGGCCAGGCAAACTATGCGGCCGCCAAGGCCGGCATTGGTGGGCTGGGGCGGTCATTGGCGCAGGAGGTCGGTAGCCGCGGAATCACGGTGAATACCGTTGCGCCGGGCTTCATCGACACCGACATGACCCGCTCCCTGCCGGAGGAACAGAAAAATACGCTGCTCGCCCATATCGCCGCCGAGCGTTTTGGCGAGCCGGCGGAGATTGCGCATGCATGCGCCTTCCTGGCGTCACCGCGGGCTGCCTACATCACGGGCCAGACATTGCACGTCAACGGGGGCATGTACATGACGTGATCGCGGATCGGGAGGGGTATATACTTCATCCCGTTTCTGTGAATATTCTGCAGATAACTGATAATAATAAATTAATGCAAAAATGTTTTTCCCAGTACAGCCGTTTGTAGCGGGTGGTGCGGTGGTCTTGAATCCCCTACAATACCCGCGCACGCAATCGCGGCTGCATCACACCCGAGACCGGAGGTCGATCCCTCATGAGCAGTGTTGAAGAACGTGTAAAGAAGATTGTCGTTGAACAGCTCGGCGTCAAGGAAGAAGAGGTAACCAACGCGGCCTCCTTTGTTGACGACCTCGGCGCCGACTCGCTCGACACCGTTGAGCTGGTGATGGCGCTCGAAGAAGAATTCGAATGTGAGATTCCGGACGAAGAAGCCGAGAAGATCACCACGGTCCAGCAGGCCATCGACTACATCAACCAGCACTCCGAGTAATCCATCCGCCAGGAACGGTGCCGACGCTCCGCATGCGTCGGTGCTGTGAACCGGAAGCAATTTCTGATTCCGTTGCGGGCGATGGGAATGCCGTGTTCCAGCAGTTGCGGTCGCGTCTGCGGCCCGGCTGCTGCGCTCACTGGCATATCGCTGTGTAACCCCAGCTGGAGGTCGTGGCTGTGAGCAAGCGCCGTGTAGTCATTACCGGTCTAGGCGCCGTGTCACCCGTCGGCAACGACGTCGAATCGACATGGCGTAACATCCTGGCCGGTGTATCCGGGGCAGCGCCGATCACGGAGTTCGACGTGTCGAACTATCCGGTGAAATTCTCGGCCTCCGTCAAGGATCTGGATCCGACGACTTTCATGGACAAGCGCGATACCCGTCGGATGGGGAAATTCATCCAGTACGGGATCGCCGCGGGCATCGAGGCCATCGAGAATTCCGGCCTCGAAATCACTGCCGAGAACCGGGAGCGGATCGGCGTGGCCATCGGTTCGGGTATCGGCGGTCTCCCCGAAATCGAGGACGGGCACCAGACGCTACTGAACAGCGGGCCGCGAAAACTGTCTCCCTTCTTCATCCCCAGCGCGATCATCAACATGGTCGCGGGCAATCTGTCGATCCGCTACGGGATGCAGGGCCCCAATTTCTCGATCGTGACGGCCTGCACGACGGGTACGCACAACATCGGTGATGCCGTACGGTTGATCGCTTACGGAGATGCCGACGTCATGGTCGCCGGTGGCGCGGAAATGGCGACATGCCCACTTGGCGTGGGTGGGTTCGCCTCGGCCCGTGCATTGTCGACCCGCAACGACGATCCGCAGGCTGCGAGTCGGCCCTGGGATCGTGATCGTGACGGCTTCGTGCTGGGCGATGGCGCCGGCGTCATGGTGCTCGAGGAATATGAATCGGCCCGGGCACGGGGTGCCAACATTCTGGCGGAAGTTTCGGGTTACGGCATGAGCTCGGACGCCTATCACATGACGCAGCCCGCCGAGAACGGCGACGGTGCCCGGCGATGCATGGCGGCGGCGCTCCGCGATGCGCAGATGGACCCATCGGCGATCAGCCATATCAATGCGCACGGGACGTCGACCCAGGTCGGTGACGTCGCGGAAGTCGCTGCAATCAAGTCCCTGCTTGGCAGCCACGCATCCAGCGTTCCGGTTACATCCACCAAATCGATGACCGGGCACCTGCTGGGTGCGGCCGGTGGTCTGGAAGCGGTCCTGTCCGTACTCTCCATTCGTGACCAGGTGGCTCCGCCAACCATCAATCTGGATCATCCCGACGAGGGTTGCGATCTCGACTTCGTCGCTCACACAGCCCGCGAGATGAATATCGATACGGTGCTTTCCAACTCGTTCGGATTCGGCGGTACCAACGGTACGCTGGTATTCGGTCGCGTCTAGGATCCTGTCCGAGTAACCATGAGCCTACTGCGCGCGTACCACAGCGGCATCTTGCGGCGATCGTTCAACGCACATGGGCCCCACCATGCTCGTTTCACGATCGCCACAACCTGCTCGCTGTGCCACGCGCTCGCTACGGCACAGATTACTCGGACAGGCTCCTAGCAAGACAACGGCATCGGGGATGACTGCCCGGACCCTCGTCAACGGCCACGCCGTTGCCACCGTCGACGCAGGAGACCGGGGCTTCACCCTGGGTGATGGCCTGTTCGAGACCATTCCGATCATCGATGGCCAGCCACTTCATTGGGCCACTCATTGGCAGCGGCTCGGCGTTGGCTGTACCCGTCTCGGGCTGCCTGAACCGGATGCGGATGCAGCACTTCGGGAAGCACGGCAGGCCATCGACGGTGATCCGCATGGCGTCCTGCGCATCACCGTGACTCGCGGTCCGGCACCCCCGGGCTACGCACTGCCGGACCCGGCATCACCGACGCGCGTGGTCCGGTTTACCCCTATTTCACAGGGCCTGCCGGCTCGCAGCAGACCGATCAGCGTGCGAACCTGCTCGCTGCGGCTTGGCGTGCAACCCGCACTGGCCGGCATCAAGCATCTGAATCGGCTGGAACAGATCCTGGCGCGCGCCGAATGGAGCGATACCACGATCGCCGAAGGCCTGATGTACGATAGCGATGGATTCCTTGTCGAGGCGACCGCCAGCAACGTCTTTCTGGTCAGCGGTGGGACGCTGCGCACACCTCGGCTGGATCGCAACGGCGTCGCCGGCGTATGCCGTTCGTGCGTGCTTGCGGCGGCGGAGAATCTGGGCCTGTCGTGCCACCGGGAACGCCTGCACAAGACTGATGTCGATGCAGCCGACGAGGTATTCCTGGCCAACAGCGTGCACGGCATTCGCGCCGTCCGCGCAATCGATGACCGGAGACTGGATGCGCCCGGTCGACTGACGGAAAGACTGATACAGGCGATGGATGATCTCGGGCAGGTCACTTACAGGGCGGAATAATCGATGCGTTGGCTCAAGGCAATCGGACTCCTCATCACGCTCGGCGGCATCGGTGCCGGCGTCGTCGCGGCCGATTATTTCCGTTTCCTGCATTCACCGATGACACCGACGGCGGATGCCCCCGAAATCCTCGAAATCGAGCGCGGCGCGTCGGTGCGTCGCGTTGCCGACCGGCTGGAGCAGACGGGCTGGATCGACCGCCCACTTTACTTCCGCCTCACGGCGCGGTTTCGTGATGTTGCTACCCGTATGCAGGCCGGTGAATATCGCCTTGAAGCGGGACAGACGCCGTACCGCCTGCTGGATCGGCTTATCGCCGGCGATGTCGTGAAGTACCGCTTCACGGTCATCGAAGGCTGGACGTTCGAGCGCATGCGCAGCGCACTGCAGCAGCATCCGGCGATCGAGGTCACGCTGGCCGATGCCGACCATGATGCGGTCATGGCGGAGCTGGGCCAGAACGATATGCACCCGGAAGGATGGTTCTACCCGGATACGTACACGTTCGCTCGCGGCACTACCGACCTCCAGATCTACCAGTGGGCCCATCAACGCATGCAGCGCGTCCTGGACGAAGAGTGGGAGAGTCGTGCCGATGACGCGCCGGTCGATTCGCCCTATGAGGCCCTGATCCTGGCTTCGATCATCGAACGCGAAACCGGCGTGGCGGATGAACGCGCGCGCGTTGCGGGTGTCTTTGCCGAACGGCTCGACATCGGTATGCGCCTGCAGACCGACCCAACGGTGATCTACGGGCTCGGGGACGACTACACAGGCCGATTGCGTTACCGCGATCTGCGCAGGGATACGCCCTACAACACCTATACCCGTGCCGGGCTGACGCCGACGCCGATTGCCCTGCCCGGACGGCCGGCGATCCGCGCTGCGCTTCACCCGGAGCGTCGTGGCGAGTTCTATTTCGTCGCCACCGGCGACGGGGGCCATGTCTTCTCCGAAACCCTCCAGGAACACAATGAGGCGGTCATCAAGTATCAGCTCGACGGCGATGCCAGCCGCCTGCGCGGATATCAGCCGTGACCGCTCGCCCTCGTTTCATAACACTGGAAGGGATCGAGGGCGTCGGCAAATCCACGCAGTTGCAGCGCCTGGTGGCCTGGCTCCGGCAGCACGACATCCCGCTCATCGACACCCGTGAACCGGGAGGCTCACCAGTGGGCAACCGCATTCGCGAGCTGCTCCTGACAACGGCGGAGACAGCCCCGGCGGCGGAAACCGAATTGCTGCTGATGTTCGCCGCGCGTGCAGAGCATCTGAACAAGACCATCGAACCGGCGCTCGCAGCAGGCAACTGGGTGATCTCCGATCGCTTTACCGATGCCAGCTACGCCTATCAGGGCGGCGGACGAGGGATCCCGGCCGCACGCATCGAGACCCTCGAACACTGGGTCCAGGGCGCACGCCAGCCGGACCGAACCCTGCTGTTCGATGCGCCCGTCGAGCAGGCGCTGACCCGCGCCCGTGGCCGCGGGCCGGCCGACCGCTTCGAGCAGGACACGCACGCCTTCTTCGAGCGCGTGCGTGAGGCGTACCTCGATCGCGTCCGCGCCAACCCCGATCGCTTCCGCATCATCGATGCAAGCGGCGACATCGATGCCGTGAGCGCCGAAGTACAACGACAAACCATGGATCTGCTGCCGGCGGGCCTGGCGCGATGAGATTGGAGCTTCTGCCGTGGCATGCGGGCCAGTGGGCGCATCTCCGGGCGGCCCGGGCACAGGGGCGGCTCGCCCATGCCTTGCTTCTGGGTGGTCCGGCCGGCACCGGCCGCGGCCATTTCGCCCGCATGCTTGCCGCGTCACTGCTGTGTCCAACACCGGTGTCCGAAGACGGCAGTGCCTGTGGCGAATGCGCCTCCTGTCGCCAGTTCGCCGCCGGCTCGCACGCCGACCTGTTCCATGTCGCGCCACCGGAGGCCGGCAAGGCACTGGGCGTGGATCGTATCCGCGCATTGATCGACAGCCTCCATCTCACCGCGGGCGGGGAGAACAAGGTGGGCTTGATCGATCCGGCGGATGCACTGACCCGGAGCGCTGCCAACAGCCTGCTGAAGACGCTGGAAGAGCCACCGGATGGTGCCTATCTGCTGCTGGTGAGCGCCCGCAGTGGAAACCTGCCGGCGACCATCCGCAGCCGCTGCCAGCGCGTGCCTTTCGGCATGCCCGACGCCGACCAGGCCCTGGCCTGGCTCCAGCAGCAGCATGTCAGCACCCCGGAGAACTGGCTTGCGCGTGCGGGCGGTGCACCCCTGCTGGCGCGCGAGCTGGCCATGACGGGGGAGGGTGCCGACAGTGCCGCACCCGATCCCGTGAGCGCGCTCCTTGCGGTGATGACGCGCCGCCGCTCCCCCGTGGGTGCGGCGGCGGCGCTGGCCGCGAGCTCGCTGGGAGACAGCGTGCGCGCCTGGATCATCACCGTCGAGGACATGCTGCGTCTGCAGCATGCGCCGGGAGCGGCATTGCGCCTCCCGGCAAGGCGTGAGGAACTGCTCGCAGCTGCCGGACAGGTAGACGCCGTGCGTCTGTTCGACTACCTTGAAAGCCTGTACCGATCAATTCCAGGGCCCAGCAGCTCGCTGCGGGAACCGATGCAGATCCAGGGGTTACTGGCGGATGCGGCGCAGATCAATGCCGGCCGCCCGGCCGCAACCACGAGGTGAACGATGGCTGAAAGTCGCCAGGGCATCATGTCGCTGACCATCAAGGACAAGGGTGCCCTTTATGCCGCTTACATGCCCTTCATCAAGAATGGCGGGCTGTTCATCCCGACCAACAAGCAGTATCGCTTCGGTGATGAGGTGTTCATGCTGCTGACATTGATGGATGACAAGGAGCGCCTGCCGGTTGCCGGCCGCATCATCTGGGCCACGCCCTATGGTGCGCAGGGCAACAAGACCGCGGGCATCGGCGTGCAGTTCTCCGAGCAGGACAATGGCGCGACGCGCAAGAAGATTGAGACGTACCTTGCCGGCGCACTGGATGCGGATCGGCCCACCCATACCATGTAACGACGCCCGGGCCATGTAACGCGGCCCATGTAACGCGGCCCGGCTCCGGTCGAACGCGCGATCACGGCAAGATCCGGCCATTGAGCGCCGGGCAGACCGGACGGCGTACATCACCTTTCTTTCAGGTGTTCTGCCTCGCCGAGCCCGCGCGCCCGCGATAGTGCAGCGGACCGCCGGTGAAGGGCGCAAAGCCCGTGCCGAAGATGGCCCCGGCATCAACCAGATCCCCGTCGGCGGCGACGCCCTCATCACGACAGCTCTCGGCCTCGTCGAGAAACGGCGTGATCAGTTCCTCGGCCAGGCGCTCGAGTTCTGCAGGGTCGCTGCTCACCCGCTGGCGCTGTGGCTTGCCCTTGCGGTATTCATAGAAGCCCTTGCCGCTCTTGCGCCCGAGATGGCCCTCGCGGACGAACTGGTGGAACCGTTCCGGGATTTCCAGCCCCTGTGAATCCGCCATGGTCTCGGCGGCGGCCACACAGACATCCAGACCCACCGAATCGGCGAGCTCCAGCGGCCCCATGGGCATCCCGAAATGTTTCGCCGCCTGATCGATCCGTTCCCGCGCTTCGCCTTCCGTATACAGCCTCGCGGCCTTGAGCATGTACGGCATGAGAATGCGATTGACCAGGAAGCCGGGTGCGCTCTTCACCCGCAACGGCAGCTTGTCGACTGCGGCAATGAGCGCCTGCCCACGGTCGAGCGCCGTGGGGTCGCTGTGCATGCCGGCAACGACCTCCACCAGGGGCATCTTGGCGACCGGGTTGAAGAAGTGCAGGCCGATCAGGCGTCCGGGTTGCGTGAGATTCTCCGCGAGTTGTTCCAGCGGCAGGCTGGACGTATTGGTCGCGATCACGGCATGTTCGGGCAGGTGGCGTTCGAGCTCCGCATACAGCTCACGCTTGGCGTCCAGGTCCTCGATGATCGCCTCGATGACCAGATCGGCCCGGCGGGCACCGCGGCCCTGGGGGTCCGGGATCAGCCGATCAAGGGCCGCCATGACCTTCGCGGGCTGCTTCAGGCGCCGCTTGAACAGCTGCCGGGCCCGCTGCAACGTCGCGGCGATGGCTTCGTCACGCGGATCGACGAGCGTCACCTGTTTGCCGTTCAGCGCCAGCCACGCGGCGATATCACCACCCATGGTGCCGGCACCGATCACGTGCACGTGCTCCGGCACGGCGGCATCGGTATTGCGCGCCTCGGCCTTCAGGCGGTCCTGCAGCAGATAGACACGGATCAGATTGCTGCTGGTCGGCCCCTCGACCAGCCGCACGAGGGATTCACGCTCGGCGCGCAGGCGCCGCGGCAGCGGATCTCCCCCGTGTGTTGCCCACAAATCAAGCAGCGCATAGGGGGCGGGGTAGTGCTCACGCCGTACCTTGGCCTTGAGCTGACGCTCCATGATCGGCTTGAGCACCTTGCGACCGATCCCCGTGTCGGCAAGGCGACGCCAGCCTTTCACCCGACGCGGTCCCGGATCCGCCAGCGCCGTCCGCTTGACCGCCTCATCCAGCTGCCACGGCGAGACCGCGTGGTCGACCAGCCCCATGCGCTTGGCCGCTTTGGCATCGAGCGTGCGTCCCGACAGCATGAGATCGAGCGCCGCCGGCGCGCCCACGATCATCGGCAGCCGGGCGCTGCCACCGAAGCCCGGGTGAATGCCGAGCTTGACCTCGGGGAGACCCAGGCGCGTCGATGGATCGTTGTCCGCCACGCGGTACCGACAGGCCAGCGCGAGCTCCATGCCGCCGCCCAGGCAGTGTCCGCTGATGCGCGCGACGGTCGGGCAGGGCAGCGCAGCAATCCGATCCATCAGCTGCTGACCGCGCTGGATCAGGGCCGCTGCGGCGTCGACGGAATCGAGATTGCCGAACTCGTGAACGTCGGCCCCGGCGATGAAGCCGTTCTTGCGCGAAGCAATGACCAACGCCTGTGGACGCTCGCTATCGATACGAGCGAGGGCAGTTTCCAGGTCCGCGATCATCGCGGTGGAGAGCGTGTTGGTCCCCGCACCGGCGACATCCAGCCACAACCAGGTAATCCCGTCGTCGCCCGGTTCGATCGTGCAATGCTGCAGGTCCGGCTTGTTCATGAGCTGGCCTCCGGGTTCTCGATGAGCATGGCGCCGCCCTGGCCACCGCCGATGCACAGTGTGGCCACACCGCGGCGCGCGTTCTCCCGCCGCAGCACATGGGCAAGATGGAGCACAATGCGAGCGCCGCTGGTGCCGACGGGGTGGCCGAGACTGATGCCGCCACCGTCGATATTCAGACGTTCCGGGTCGATACTGCCCCAGGCCTTGCTCAGGCCCAGATACTGCCGGCAGTAGTCGCGGTCCTCCCAGGCGGACAGACACGCCAGCACCTGTGCCGCAAAGGCCTCATTGAGTTCCCAGTAGTCGATACTGTCGAGATTCAGGCGGTGTCGACGCAGCATCGGTGTCGTTGCATGTACGGGGCCGAGCCCCATCTCGGAGGGGTCGAGCCCGGCCCATTGGCTGTCGTGCAAGCGGGCCAGAACCGGCAGATCATGCTCCTCGACCGCGCGTTCACTGGCCAGCAGCAGCGCCGTCGCGCCATCGGTGACCTGCGCGCTGTTGCCGGCGGTCACGCGCCCGAAGGGCTTTTCGAAAACGGGCTTGAGGCGGGCAAGATGCTCCACGGAGCTATCCCGCCGCACGCCGTCATCGGCACTCCATGACTGGCCATCGGGGCTGTGTATGGGGTCGATTTCGTCGAGCCGGCCTTCATCCTGGGCCCGTGCCAGACGCTGGTGACTGCGAACGGCGAATTCATCCATTGCCTCGCGCGAGATCCCGAAGCGCGTGGCCAGTTTCTCCGCGGTCTGGCCCATCGACATCCCGGAGACCGGATCGGTCAAGCCGCGAAGCAAGGCCACCACGGGCTTGAGCATGTGCGGGCGGAAGCGCGCCACCTGGCGCAGCTTCTTCGGCAGGGTCCGGGCCTGCTGCATCTCTGCGAGCCAGTGCACGAAACTTTCGTCGAACATCAGGGGCGCGCGACTCATGGCTTCGGTGCCCCCGCAGACCACGAGATCCGCGCGCCCGCCGCGAATGCTCTGCATCGCCGAGTCGACCGCCTGCATGCCCGAGCCACAGTTTCGCTGCACGCTCCAGGCTGGCACCGCGTGTCCGCAGCCGATGCGGAGCGCGATGACACGGGCGATATTGGCCTCCTCAGCCGCCGGTCCGGCGCAGCCGAAGATGACCTCGTCGAGGTGTTCAGCGCTGAACCGTTGGCGCAGCAAGAGCTGGCGCCCCGCGGCTACACCAAGGTCAGCCGCGCTGAGCGCATTCGGCCGGCCCCGGAACTTGAGAAACGGTGTGCGCGTGCCATCGACGAGAAAGACGGGGGCTGGGCGGGACGAGCGTTTACGACTCTGTTGCGGTTGGGCCACTGGCATTCTCCCTGCGGGGCTCGCACTTGGGCTGAAGTAGGCCGATTCTAACAGGCGTATCGCGCAATCGTGGCCGACCTCCGGAGCCGGTGGTCCGGCTCCGCCGCGGATTCAGCCCCCGTTTCCGGATTGTCGCGCAGGCCGGGCGTCCCCACCGGTGGCCGCCGCCTGCTCGGCCTCTGGGTCCAGCCGAGCTTCGCGCTGGCGGTCCGACTCGGGCTCAGCCGATGAGACCAGGGACTCGTCCCCGGCCTCCACCGCTGCCTCATCCGTCGTCGCCGAAGGATCATCGTCACCGACCGCGGGCGGCTGCTCCAGCGCATCGGGGTCACCATCCGGCGTCCAGGGCATCCGGCGATAGACGGCAAGCTCGTCGAACTCGAGCAGCGGATACTTGATGATCTCGAAATAGGGCGAAAAATCGAAGTCGGCCGGCACAAACAGCTTGAAGTTACGCCGGTGCAGCTGGATGCGGCCATCGTCGGCATCGTGGCGCAGCGGCAGTACAGGGAAGCGGACCGACGCGAATGCGCGGGCAATGAGGCTGGAGCAGACGATGCGCGTCGGCGCCCCGGCGTTGTGCGTGAACAGCGACGAGCGCCAGCGCCGGGGCAGCAAGCCGTAGGGAAACATGAATCGAGCCAGGTCCAGAAGCTGCCGGACATCATAGGCCTGGCCGAGATAGTGGGCACAGTAACCGATTACCGCCTGCGCATCCCGCCGAGCCAGCTCGCGGGGGCGACAGACGCGCACATGCTCGTCGCGATATCGCGCCAGTGGCGCGACGATCGTCCCTTGCCCAAGCAGGGCCTCGACAATCAACTGTTCATCCGGATCCGCGTCATAGTGCTCGCAAATGCGTTCGCGAATCCGGGGGTCGTCGATGTCGTGCAGCCGGCCGATATAGAGGGCAGCATGCGTCCACGGCGAGAGCGTGATGTACTTGATGACCTCGCCCACCCGCGATCGCCCCTCCACGAGCAATACATCGCAGGGCCGGATTTCGTAGCTCAGGCGTTCAAAGTCACAGGGCGGCAGTTCCTCCGGCGTAGCGCGCTCGCGGTTGAGCCGCGCGACCACCAGATCCCATATTGCATCGCCTACGCGCCTGAACATGCCTCCTCCTTGTGAAGACGCTGCTTCTTGTGTTGCCGAATCCACCGGCTGTCTTGCTGACCCGTCCCCCGCGGACACGGTCCCGGGGGCATTCGACCACCTGCGAGCGTGCTTTACGCCCGGTCGTCCTCGGGCCGCTGCACGCCCTCACCCATCCAACCGCCCGACATCTCCACTGGCGGCGTCCTGGGCACGGAGTCGGGGGCAGGGGATTCAGGACCGCCTCCGCCGTGGCGCCCCCATGGGTGTCATTGTACGCCGGAAGCGGTCACAGATGGCCTCGGGCTATCCCCACGAGCTGTCGCGACGGCGACCGGCGCCAGCCAGGGGCGCGTTCCTGGCCGCATATTTGCATGGAAAACCCTTGTCATGGGAGACGAGGGAGATAACACTATGTCTCGTGCTGCGCATGGAGCCGATGACAGCGTGATGGCAGCCTGGAACCGATCCTGGCCGAGGCTGGACGACAATTCGTGAAAGACGTGGTTTTTGGTTACGATTGATGTCAAGCAAACAGATTCGAATGCACTCCGGGTAGCCAGGGCCTGGATATCGGGAATGGAGCCGACGTTTGATTGCCGAAACAACGATAGACAACCGACCGATCACCCAGCGCATGCGATCTGATGGTACATTCCGGCCGTGGGTCTGCAGTCCCGGGCCGGTACATCGTGCTCCCGCAGGCCATACCAGAAGGGTGCCGAGCACCTGCTTTCAATCGGGAAGGGCGGAACGACATGGCTGATTTCGTAGCACTGTCCGAACTTGTCGATGCCTTGCGCAACGCGAGTGTAAACCGCAAATCGGGAGCCTTCTTCATTACCAGCCGGGAACAGCACTCGGCGATGGTAACCCTGGCACAGGGCCGAGTGACCGGCGTCAAGTATCGCAACAAGCGCGGCGCGGAAGCCGCCGAGGCGATTGCCGGACTCGAAGCCGTACGGTTCCAGACCTCAAGCGACCTCACCGAACTTCCCGGGCAGTCCGATCTGAATACGGACCAGATCCTGGACCTGCTGGCCGGAGAAGCCGGAGGCGGTACGTCCGCACAATCCGGGTCGGCGGCCAGCGGTAGCGAGGCTTCCGGAGGCGATGAACCGATCAACGATGACCGCCTTGAATCGATACGAGAGCGTTACATTTCGGCGATCGGGCCGATCGGTGGCGCGATCTTCGACGAGGAACGCGACTCACTGGGTGATCGCGTCCACACTGATGCAGGGCTGAACGAACTTGTCGACCAGCTTGCGGCGCAGATCGACGATGAAGCGGATGCCAACAGCTTCCGCAGTGACGTGGGCAGTTCCTAGCAGCCCGTCGGCGCATCACCGATAAGACGGACGGCATTCGCGCACGTCATCGCGCGAGGCTGATCCACCGAACCACGGAACCCGGAGTCATGGAGTTCGGGGCAGCCGAAGAGACGCTCGACGCAGTACACAACAGAATCACATGAAAACAGGGGGCTTGACGCACGATGGCTGAAAAAGACAAACGCGAACGCACCAAACTGCCGTGGTATCGCAGTGTCCAGACCAAGATCACGTTGACGCTGGTGGTCGTGACCACGGTAATCCTGACCGTCTTCGGTCTGTACAATCTCAACGAGGCACAGGACCGTCTCGATCGGGAGCTTCAAGAACTCTCCGAAACCACGGTGCAGCGACTGTCCCAGCACATCATTGGTCCATTCTGGGCGCTGAACGACAGTCAGATCGCCGAGCAGATGGAAGCCACCATGCTCGAAGATCGGATCCAGGGTGTCGTCCTGCGTGACCGCGATCGCGAATCGGTCTACATGGCGCGCGGCCGCGACGACAACTGGAATGTGCGCGAACTCGACGCGGCCCCCGAAGGCGACCTTGTACTCAGCCGTACCAATCTGGTCCGCGATGACGGCGAGATGATCGGCATGCTGGAAGTCTACGTCACCCGGCAGTTCATCGAGGAACAGTTCAACGAGTTGATGATGCAGGAAATCGGGCGTGGACTGACGCTTGACCTTGCCATCATTCTGGTGACGCTGATCATGCTGCGCCGTGTACTCGTACGGCCGATCCGCGAACTCACCGATGCGGCCGACCGTATCAGTGCCGGACAGCTGAATACTCCGATCGAGGTGAAGTCGCGCGATGAAATCAGCCTGCTGGCCAATGCAATCGGCAAGATGCAGACCAGCCTGCGCATCGCCATGGACCGCATGAAACGCAGCACCTGAGCGGGTGGCGCTGCGTAGGCCATGCCGTCTCGACTGCTGATTGATCCGGAGAGCCTGGCCCGCGAGCTTGATACTCGCGGGTCGGGACTCCGCATCTTCGACTGCCGGTATCGGCTTGATGATCACGGCGCCGGTCAGCGTCTGTGGGCGGAGGAACACGTGCCCGGGTCCTTCCCGGCGGATCTGGGCAAGGATCTCAGCGGTCCGGCCACTGCCGCTTCAGGACGTCATCCGTTGCCCGATCCACTGGTGTTCATTGATTGGTGTCGTATGCATGGCATCGATGACCGATCGACCGTGGTCTGTTATGACGATATTGGCGGCATGTTTGCCGCCCGGCTCTGGTGGATGCTGGCGCGCTGGCTCAATCATCCCGATGTGCGGATCCTCGATGGCGGCATCACGCGCTGGCGCGAGGAGGGCAGGCCGCTGACCTCGGCGACCCCGCGGATGCCGACCGCAAGCGCGTGGGCGCCCGAGGTCGATTCGACAGCCGTGGTCACGGCCGCTGAACTCACCGACTATCGGGTGGTGGACGCACGTGCGGGCGAGCGCTTCCGGGGCGAACAGGAAACGATCGATCCGGTCGCCGGCCATGTGCCCGGGGCATGCAATCGGCCGGCGAGCGATAACCTGTCGGCGAATGGCAGCATGCGCCCGGTGGCCGAACTGCAGGCGGACTGGCAGCGCGTCCTCGCGGGGCATGAGCCCGCTCGTGTCGCGCAGATGTGTGGTTCCGGCGTCATGGCCTGCCACAACATTCTGACCATGGAGCTGGCCGGTTTCCCTGGTGCCCGACTGTACGCCGGTTCCTGGAGCGAATGGATTCGTGACCCCGAGCGCCCCATCGCCACTGGCCCGGAGCCGGACCGCGGGGACAGCCTCGGCTGAGGCAGTCGGACTATTGCAGCCGCTGTCCTGCAGGGTCCTGGTGTAGCGCGGCCTCGGCACCGAGCTGGCGCAGTATGGCGTCGCGATTGCCGATTACGTCGCAGTGCACGATCCGACCGTGGCCAATCCGGTAGAGCGCCACGCAATCAAGAGAAATCCCGCGACCGGTAGGCTCGATGTCGAACAACCGGCCCTCGTGTGTGCCCTCGAGCAGGATGCGCGCAGCCGCGCGGTCACGCTGAACAATCAATTCCTGCACATGCAGTCTTGTATCCGGCAGGGCAGTAAACAGCCGCTGGGCGTAGTCGATGATGCCCGCCGGACCGGGTACCGACCGCCCCAGCAATCCGCAGAACTCTCCATGCTGGGCAAACAGGCGCGGTGCCGCGTTCAACTGGCGTTCGTTCCAGAACTGGTTGTACGCGCGCTGAATCAGGCGTCGGGTCGTGTCGGCAACGGTGCGGCGTGCAGCATGCATGGGGTTGACCTCCGCCAGTGAAGGGATGCGAGTGGCAATTTGCTGGAGCCGGCTGGCTCAATCCACCTCCATGTGATTCAGGGTGCGCACAACCTGGTGCAGCGTTCCATCATGTACACCGAGGCGGTCCAGACCGGCCAGAGTCTCACGGACATACTCCGGGTTGCAGCCACTGAGGCCGCGGGCATGGATGACATGGCTCGCGGCGGTCTCGGGCGAGATCGACCCGGCATATTGCACGTGGCTGCGGTCCAGCACGAAGGTCAGCGCGGTAATGCGTGAACCGTCCTCGACTCGCACGGGCACGAGGCGCGGGCAGTAGACGGAGGTGACCATTTCCCGCGCCCAGAGATAGCGCGCAACCTCCAGCCGGTCTTCGGCCTCCACACGAAACACACAGCCGACGCACGAGCCACCTACATCGAGTCCCAGGACCAGTCCGGGCTGTTCCTCCGTACCGCGATGATGGAACGACCAAACGCGTAATGCCCGGTGATAGCCATGGATACGCGCCATCTGGCGTTCGATGTAGCTGAAACCCGGTCGCCACAAGAGCGATCCGTAGCCGAAGACGTACAGGGGACCAGTGGGCAGATCCTCGGGATCGCGCAGGTCGGGGCGTGTCTGTTCAATCGCAGTCATCATGGCCCTATCATAGTCCATCCGGGGCCCGCGCGGACAACGGCACTCGATGCTTGATCGCCCCATGACCATTCTTGATGCGTATGCACTACCATGTGCGGGCGGAAGGCCGGCCTCGTGCCCTGACGGCAGAGCCGCCCCGCCACCTGCAAGCAGCAACCGGATTCGGACGCAAACCATGTCGAAACACGAATTTGTCGCCACCAGTGACCTGCGCGCGCGTTTCTGTGCGGCCATGTCGCGGATGTATCAGGATGAAGTACCGGCCTACGGCACGCTGGTCGAGCTGGTCCGGGACGTGAACGCCACCAGACTCGAAAGCGATGCCGCGCTGGCAAGCGAATTGAAGGCAACCGACGGCGTCATGCGCATCAGCGCCGAGCGCCACGGCGCGATTCGCCTGGGCACGGCGGCCGAATTGGCCACCATGCGTCGCGTATTCGCAATCATGGGGATGCACCCGGTCGGCTACTATGACCTCACCGCCGCCGGCATTCCGGTGCATTCAACCGCCTTCCGGCCGCTCGACTCGGCCGCGCTTGCCGCCAACCCGTTCCGCGTATTCACGTCACTGCTGCGGCTCGATCTGATCGACGACGCCGATCTGCGCGCGGAGGCCGAGGCAATCCTGGCGCGCCGGGCGATCTTTACCGCCGACGCATTGCGGCTGATGGAACAGGCCGAACAGCAGGGCGGTCTGGGCGAGGACGATGCGGCAGCATTCATCGCCGAAGTCCTGGAGACCTTCCGCTGGCACCCCCATGCCTGTGTCGATCGCGCGACCTATCAGCGCCTCCATGACGCCCATCGGCTGATCGCGGACGTGGTGTCGTTTCGCGGCCCCCACATCAATCATCTGACGCCGCGCACGCTCGACATCGACGCCGTCCAGAAGGCGATGCCCGAGCGCGGCATCACCCCGAAGGCGGTGGTCGAGGGGCCACCACCGCGGCGGTGCCCGATTCTCCTGCGTCAGACCTCGTTCAAGGCACTCGAGGAGCCGGTTGCCTTTCCCGACGGGCAGGGCAGTTTCGTGGAAGGGCACCACACCGCACGCTTTGGCGAGATCGAGCAGCGCGGAGCCGCACTGACTCCAAAGGGCCGCGCGCTCTATGACCGCCTGCTGGCGGCTGCCCGCGCCGAGATCACGCCGGCGGCCGACGGCGCCAACGCCCATGCGTACATGGATCACCTCGAGCGCACGTTCGCGGACTTCCCCGACGATCCCGCCACCCTGCGCAGTGAGGGCCTCGCCTATTTTCATTATTCGTTGACCGACGCGGGCGAAGCGGCCGCCACCGATGGCGGTATCGATGCCAGTATTGATGCGGCCATCGAAGACCTCATCGAGCGCGGCCTCGTGCGCTGCGATCCAATCGTCTACGAGGACTTCCTGCCGGTGAGCGCGGCCGGCATCTTCCAGTCGAACCTCGGTGACAATGCGGGGCCGGCCATCGCGGCCGACGCCAACCGTGCGGCCTTCGAGGCCGCGCTCGGCGCCGCTCCCGCCGACGAGTTCGCGCTCTATGCAGAACGCGAAGCGGCATCGATCCATGCGTGCCTGGAGCGGCTGCAGTCCGCAGCCCGACAGCACGGCGGCATCTGAAAAGGCCGGCAAGATGAACGGGATGCCACACGAACTGTCATTGGAACTGGTGGACGCGCTCGGCCCGGACGCCATTGTCACGCCCGATACCGATCTCGCCGCGTGGGAACGCGGTGTCCGTGGTGACAACGGACAGGCTGCCTTCATCATGCGTCCGGCGGGCACCGAAGAAGTCTCGGCAGCGGTTGCCTGTTGTGTGCGCCACGGCATCCCGTTCGTGCCGCAGGCCGGCAACACCGGACTCGTTGGGGGATCGACACCGGATCATTCCGGCACCCAGGCCGTGCTCAGTCTCGAGCGGCTCAACCGGGTCTGTGAAATCGATGTCGACAATCGCTCGGTCCGCGTCAGCGCCGGCATGCGCTTGTCGCAATTGAACGCCCGGTTGGAAGCCAAGGGGCTCTGCTTCCCGGTTGATCTGGGGGCCGACCCGATGATCGGTGGCATGGTGGCGACCAACACCGGCGGCGCGCGCTTCCTGCGCTACGGCGATGTCCGCGCCAACACACTGGGACTGACGGTGGTACTGCCGGATGCCGAAGGTACCGTGCTGCGTCTCGATCGTACGCTGCGCAAGGACAACACGGCTCCGGACTGGAAACAGCTGTTCATCGGCACCAGCGGAGCCTTCGGCATCGTGACCGAATGCGTGCTCAACGTGGAACCGTTACCGCGCGAGCGGGCGACGGCGATCCTCGTGCCACGCGACGAAACGGCCATCTTCGAGCTGCTGCGCGAGCTCGAGACGCGACTGGGTAGTGACCTGAGCGCGTTCGAATTCATGTCCGGCACCGCCATGCGCCATGCCCTGGCGCACGCACCGGCGGTACGCAATCCCTTTTCGGATGAAGATATCCCGGCCATCGCATTGCTGGTCGAGATCGCCCGCACGGCACCGGCCGAAGCGGGCGATCCGCCCCTCGCCGAGATCCTCGAACGCACCCTGGCCACGGTCTGGGAGCTGCCCGACGCGCCGCTGACCGATGCACGCTTCGGCCCCGCGGAGGAACTCTGGCCCCTGCGCCACGCCCTGTCCGAGGGCGTGCGGCATGCCGGCCGACTATTCGCCTTCGACCTGGCCTTCGCCCGTACCGATGTCATGCGCTTCCGCGAGTCGATGACGCAACGCCTGGCCGATGACTGGCCGGAGCTGGAGATCTGCGATTTCGGCCACGTCGGTGACGGCGGCATCCACTTCAACCTGGTCTGCCGCGACGATGATCGCTGCCAGCGGGAAGGCTACGAACAGGCGTTGCGCGACATGGTGGTGCAACACGCGGTCGAGGACTTCCACGGCAGTTTCAGCGGCGAGCACGCCATCGGTCGCTCGAACCAGCGCTACTATGACCGCTACACCCCGGAAGTGCTGAAAACCCTCGCGGACCGGGTCAGCACAGCACTCCGACTCCATCCCGGCGGCGCGGTCCGCTTCGGCCATCGAGACAAGACGCCCGACAGCCCTGAGTGACGACACCCCCGATTGATGCGAAATGTCGCATTGGTATGCCCCGATGGCGGAATCCATCAAGCACGCGGGCGGCAGCTGCCTACACTGGTTCCTGAACCGACACGATTGCGCGACCGGTGGTCGAGCCACCCGGGTCGCGCCGGAAACGATGGGGAACCACGATGGATCTACCGCAGACGCTCAGCATCCAGAACGGCAACAAGGTCGAGGGCACGTTTTCCCGTGACGAGATGCAGTCACGCCTGGACCGCCTGCGCGGCGTGATGTCCGAGCAGGGCATCGACGTTGCCCTGTTCACCTCCTACCACAATATCAACTACTACAGCGATTTCCTCTATTGCTCCTTCGGGCGCAACTACGGGCTCGTGGTCACGCAGGACCGATCCACCACGATTTCGGCCAACATCGACGGCGGTCAGCCCTGGCGCCGGACCTTCGGCGACAACATCGTCTACACGGACTGGCACAAGGACAATTTCTTCGCCGCCGTGCGGAAACTGATCGCCGATGGCCTGCGTGTAGGTGTCGAATACGACCACATCAATGTCGAGAATCTGCGCAAGCTCCAGGGCGCACTGCCGACCGCAACGCTCGTTGACATCAGCAAGCCGGCCATGCGCCAGCGCATGATCAAGTCTGCCGAGGAAATCGCACACATTCGCGAGAGCGCACGCATCGCGGATGTCGGGGGGCATGCCTGCGTCGAGGCGATTGGTGTGGATGTCCCCGAACACGAGATCGCGCTGCACTCGACCCAGGCCATGGTGCGCGAGATCGCCCGGACTTTCCCGCACGCAGAGCTGATGGATACCTGGACCTGGTTCCAGTCGGGCATCAACACGGATGGTGCGCACAACCCCGTCACCAGCCGCAAGGTCCAGCGTGGCGACATTCTCAGCCTGAACTGCTTCCCCATGCCCGCCGGCTACTACACGGCACTCGAACGCACGCTCTTCGCCGATGAATGTTCCGACGCGCACCTGCGGCTGTGGGAGGTCAACGTCGAGGTGCATGAAGCCGGGCAGAAACTCATCCGCCCAGGAACCCGCTGCTGCGACATCGCCCACGCCCTGAACGACATCTATCGCGAACACGGGCTGTTGCAGTACCGCACGTTCGGCTACGGCCACTCATTCGGGGTGCTCTCGCACTACTACGGTCGCGAAGCCGGGCTCGAACTGCGCGAGGACGTGGATACGGTTCTGGAGCCGGGCATGGTGGTCTCCATGGAGCCCATGATCATGATCCCCGAAGGACAGCCGGGTGCCGGGGGCTACCGTGAGCACGACATCCTGGTCGTGACCGAGAACGGCGCGGAAAACATCACCGGATTCCCCTACGGGCCGGAGCACAACATCATCTCTTCATGAGTCGCACGAGGCGAACCTCGGAGCGGTCATTGCTGTTGTCATTACATTGCCACACCCCGTGCAGGGGTGGCAGGAGAAAACGAAAATGCGCACCGGGTCCGGAAACGCTTCCGTCGGCCGAGAATGTCAGCCGCCCGCGAGAAAGGGGAGCTCATCCTGCAAATCTGTGTCGCCGGAATTGCCGCGGCGATCCGGAAAGAGTTCCCTTCCGCGTCTGACAGCGCCTGACATGGCTGCAAAGGGTCTGCCGGGAATTGGGGTAGAATGCGAGGCAGGCCCAGCCCCGACGAGCGCTCCGGCCGATCATGGCCATTACCAGGCCATGGGCCATCACCCGTCGACCCGCAGCTGTCCAGATTGCCGCAATGCAGACACCAGACGACGACCAGCCTCATCCTCATCCGCTCGAGCACG
>CAZJGZ010000013.1:0-10942 GCA_964545695.1 uncultured Ectothiorhodospiraceae bacterium
CCTAACGCCACGCCCGAGCCCCCGAGCCCGGCCAGCTTCTGCCGTCGAATCGCGGCGCGCGACCGTGGGTGACGCGTGGATGGCCGCCGAAGTCGACGAGTGTCTCCACATCGCGCAAGCCCTCGGCCATGAACAACTCCCGGACCCGGCTGCCCTGATCGTAGCCATGCTCGACCGCGAGCAGGCCGTCGGGGGCGAGTTGTGCCGGCACATTGGCCGCGATATCCCGGATCGCATCGAGCCCATCCGAGCCGGCGACCAGCGCCTCGTGCGGTTCGAAGCGCAGGTCACCCCGTTTGAGATGGGGGTCGCTGCTGGCCACATAGGGCGGGTTGGCGACCACGATATCGAAGTGTTGGCTGCCAAGGCCGTTGAGCCAGTCGCCCTCACGGAAGACGACCCGAGTCAGACCCAGGCGCTCGGCATTGGCGCGGGCGACTGCCAGCGCCGCCGTCGAGCGCTCGATTGCGGTTACACACGCGTCGGGGGCGCCATGGGCGATGGCGAGGGCGATGCAGCCGCATCCGGTGCCGAGGTCCAGTACACGGGAGTCGGCATCGCGCGCGGCCAGCGCCTTGAGTGCCGTGTCCACGAGTAGCTCCGTCTCAGGGCGCGGGATCAGCACGTCGGGGGTGACCATCAGCTCCAGCGCGTGGAAGCCCCGATGCCCGACGATGTAGGCGATCGGTTCACCGCTGGCGCGCCGGTCGATCAGTGCCTCGAAGTGGCTCCGGCGGCGCGGTGCGAGTTCGGCCTCGGGCCGCGCCCGCAGCCTTGATCGATCGCATCCCAGGCTGTGACACAGCAGCACTTCGGCGTCGATGCGGGGGGACGCCGAGTCGCTGAGACGTTCCTGGGCCGCGGCCAGGGCGGTGGCGATGGTGGTCATGGGTCCTGCGTGATGCGCGTGAGTTCGCGCGCCTGGTGCTCGCTCAGCAGGGGGTCGATCACCGGATCGAGGTCGCCGGCGACGATGCTCTCCAGCTGGTACAGCGTCAGGTTGATGCGGTGATCCGTCAGCCGCCCCTGCGGGAAGTTGTACGTGCGAATGCGCTCGGAGCGGTCGCCCGAACCGACCTGCAGGCGGCGCGACTCGTCCTGCTCGGCGGCCTGCTCGGCCTCGCGCTCGGCCGTCAGCCGGGCTTCGAGAAAGGCCAGCGCCTTGGCGCGGTTCTTGTGCTGGGAGCGCTCATCCTGACATTCGATGACAATGCCCGTGGGCAGGTGGGTCATGCGCACGGCGGAATCCGTCTTGTTCACGTGCTGCCCGCCCGCACCCGAGGCGCGATAGGTATCGATGCGCAGATCGGCGGGGTTCACCGTTGCCGCCTCCACCGCATCGGGTACGGGCAGTACCGCCACCGTGGCCGCCGAGGTATGGATGCGCCCCTGTGACTCGGTCTCCGGCACACGCTGCACCCGGTGGGTTCCGGATTCGAACTTGAGCCGCGAGAACACGCCGCGCCCGCCGATACGGGCGATGACCTCGCGATAGCCGCCCTGCTCACCGAATTGCTCCGACAACAGCTCCACCTGCCATTTGTGCTGCTCGGCGTAGCGCATGTACATGCGCAGCAGATCGCCGGCGAAGAGGGCGGCCTCGTCGCCGCCGGTGCCGGCGCGGATCTCGAGGTAGATGTCGGCATTGTCACGCGGATCGTCGGGGATCAGCAGCTCCTGCAGCTCCGCCTCGAGCGCCTGCAGTTGCTCGTCGAGACGGGTCACCTCCTCGGCCGCCAGCGCACTCATCTCGGCGTCATCCCCTGCCGCCATCTCGCGAGCCTCCGCCAGTGCATGCGCCGTCTCCTGCCAGGCCCCGAAGCGCTCGACCAGCCGCTCGTGGCGGGCGTATTCCTGGGACAGTTCGCGAAAGCGGTCCTGATCCTGGATGACATCGGGTTCCGCCAGCAGCCGCTCGATCTCGGCGTGGCGTTCGACCATCCGTTCCAGTTCGCGTTGGACGCCCGTCCTCATTCGCTGTTGCCCTCGTCCAGATCGAACAGCTCGCGCGCGTCGGTCAGGAAGCCGTGCCGTTGCTCGCGACCCGCGCGTCGCAGCGCGACCGTGGGTTGATGAATGAGTCTGCGCGTGAGGCGGTGGGAAAGGAAGTCCATCACGGCGGCCGGATCATCGCCGCGTTCCAGACGGCGCCGCGCGCTCTCGAGCGTGCGCGCACGGATGGCGTCGGCACGCTCGCGATAGGCGCGGATGGTGTCGACGGCGTCCCGCGAGCGCTGCCAATCGAGAAAGCGCTCGACTTCACGCTCGATGATCCACTCCGCTTCCGCCGCCGCCTCGCGGCGAGCCGCCATGCCCTCCTCGATGACATTGCGCAGATCATCGACGGTATACAGGAACACCTCATCGAGACGACCGATTTCGGGCTCGATATCCCGCGGCACGGCGATGTCGACCATGAACATCGGCTGATGGCGGCGCCGTTTGAGCGCCTGCTCGACCGCGCCCTTGCCCAGAATCGGCAGGGTGCTGGCGGTCGACGACACCACAATGTCCGCGTCATGCAGGCGGTCCGGCAGGTCGGCCAGGCTGATGCCTTCGCCGCCGTATTCGGCGGCCAGTCGCGCCGCACGGTGGCCGTCCCGGTTGGCGACCAGGAGATGCTGCAAGCCCGCGCCGCACAGATGCCGCGCCGCCAGCTCCACCGTTTCCCCGGCACCGATCATCAGTGCAGTACGCCGGCTCAGATCGCCGAAGATTTGCCGCGCCAGGCTCACTGCCGCAAACGCCACGGAGACCGGGCTCGCGCCGATGGCGGTGTCGGTCCGCACTTCCTTGCTGACGGCGAAGGCATGCTGGAACAGGCGGCCGAGCTCGGAGCCGAGCACACCCGTATCGGCCGCTGCCCGCCAGGCTGACTTGAGCTGTCCGGTGATCTGCGGCTCACCGAGGATCAGCGAGTCGAGGCCACAGGCAACCCGCATCAGATGACGAGCCACATCATCGTCGCGGTAGCGATACAGGCAGACTTCGATGCTGTCCGTCGCCTGGCCATGCCAGCCATGGAACCAGCGCACGATCTCGGGGTCCCGAGTCTCAGGGCTGTCCACCGCACAGTAGATTTCTGTACGATTGCAGGTAGAGACGATCGCAACTTCATGGATTCCCGGCATACTGCCCAGGCTGGACAGGGCCTGATCCAGATCGCCCGTATCGAACACGACCTGCTCGCGGATATCCACCGGGGCGGTTGTGTGGTTGAGACCGAGCGAAAACAGCGGCATGGATTGTGCTGGCACAAGACGGGAAAACGCGCAATTGTCTGTCAGTACCCATGCTGTGACAAGCAGTCAGCGATGATCCTGGTCAGCCGCATCCCTGCGGCACTCCGGGTCACGGACATCCGCCATGCAACGAATCGACTATCGTGCCCTCCTCATTGCCCTTGCCGTGGCCGTGTTCGCGAGCGCCTGCGCGACGCTGGAAACCGATGCACGCGAGGACGAAGAGGACGTGACCGCAACGGCGCCGGCTGAACCCGAGCCGGCCGAACCGGAGGAGGAGGCCGTCACGGAGGCCTTGCCCGGTCTTGAGCCCGTGCCGCGTCCGCGGGGATTCACCGGCGACAATCTCTATCGACTGCTGGTGGCAGAGCTCGCGGGTGGTCGCGGCGACCTGCAGACCGCACTGACGGGCTATCTCGAAGCCGCACGCGATGCGCGCGATCCGCGCCTGGCCGAGCGCGCCGCACGCCTGGCGGAGCACATTGGCGCCGACGATGTGGCGATCGAGGCGGCCGAGCGCTGGGTCGAGCTGCAGCCGCGGCGGCGCGAGCCCCATGCGCTGCTCACACGCCTGTATCTCCAGGCCGGAGAGGTCGAGCGGGCTACGGTCCACGCGCGCGCCGTGATCGATTACAGCAGTGACCTGGACAACGGGTTGCGTGAGATTGCGGCGATCGCCGGGCGGATCGACGATCCGCAGGTGGTCATCGCGGTCCTCGAATCGCTGCTGGCCGACTATCCCGATGCCGTGGTGCTGCATTACACGATCGCCTTTCAGGCCGCCGATGCCGGGGACTATGCTCGTGCCCTGACGGCCGCGGATGACGCTTTGGCCATCGATCCGGATTACGCCCGGGCGCTGCTGCTGCGCGCCGAGGTGCTGGCCGAGACGGGCCGCGAGGAGGAGGCCGTCGAGGAGATTGCCGCCGCGCGCGAGCGACTGCCCGATGACCGCGAACTTGCCCTGGGTGAGGTCCGCCTGTTCATCAACGTGGGCGATCACGCCGCGGCCAACCAGGCCATGCGTGAGACCTTCGAGCAGTTCGGCAACGATGGCTATGTCGTCAATACGCTGGGGCGCACGGCCATGGCCACCGGCGCACTCGACGATGCACGGATCTATTTCCAGCGCCAGCTGGCGATGGATGGTCGCCCCGACGAGGCGCGCTATCAGCTCGGGCGAATCGCCGAGCGCCAGGGCGATTGCGAAGAGGCGATGGCGCAGTACATCCAGGTCGGCGGTCGCGAGTATCGCTTCGACGCGCAGCAGCGGTTTGCCGGCTGCCTGGCGGAAACCGGACGAATCGATGAGGCCCGGCTCCACCTGGATCGCATGCAGCAGTCCTATCCGGGTGAAGATGCGCGTATCGAGCTGCAGCGGACACGCGCAGAGATCGAGTGGTCGGCCGGCAATCTCGACGACGCCCTCCGCATCCTCTCCAATCTGGTGGATGCGTATCCGGCGCACGACGGCGTTCGTTACACGCGGGCGATTGTGGCCGCCGAATCCGGCCACTTCGAGCTGGCCCGCGAGGATCTGGAACTCATGCTCGAACAACGGCCGGACGCGCCGCATCTGCAGAATGCCCTGGGTTACACCCTTGCCGATGAAGGGGTGGAGCTCGAGCGCGCCCGCGAGCTCATCGAAAGCGCGCTGGCGCAGCGTCCCGAGGACGCTGCCATTCTCGACAGCATGGGCTGGGTGCTGTATCGACAGGGTGAATACGAGCAGGCGTTGGAATATCTGCGTGAAGCCTGGGCGTTGTCCGGTGACGCCGAGATCGGCGCCCACCTTGGCGAGGTGCTGTGGGTGCTCGGTGAGCGTTCCGAGGCACGGCAGATCTGGAATGCGGCGGCGGAGGACGACCCGGACCACCGGGTCTTGCGCGAGACGCGCGAGCGGCTCGACGAGTGAGTATCGCGGGCGTGCTGCGATCCGCGTTGGTACTTGCCGGCGTTCTCGGCCTCGCCGCCTGCGCCGTCGGGCCGCGCGAGGTGCCCGATGACCGCGACGCAGCCTGGGCGGACCTGCGCGCTCAGCTCGAGGCCCTCGAAAGCTGGCACGCCGAGGGCCGATTGAGCGTGAACATGTCGGGCGATGGGGGCAGTGCGGGTTTCGACTGGCGCGAACGTGCCGACGGTCGGTTCACCCTGCGCCTGGCAGGCCCGTGGGGGCAGGGTGTGGCGCGGTTGTCCGGCGATGACCAGCGGGTCGAACTCGATACGGGTGAGGGTCAGGTGATCACCGGTGCTGATGCGTCCGTGCTGTTGCGGGATCTCTACGGCTGGAACATCCCCGTCGCCGGCCTGCGGCGCTGGTTGATCGGCCTGCCTGCGGCTGACACCGCCGAGGCGACCTACACCCTGGATCGCTTCGGACGATTGGAAACCCTGGTCTGGGATGACTGGGAGATCGAGTATCGCCGCCATCGCCGCGTTGACGACCTCGACCTGCCGGCCATCCTGCGCGCCGACCGCATGGATGGCGAGGCGCGCATCCGCATCGCCGTCGATCGCTGGCAGCTGAGGGAGGCCGACAGCGGGGATGACGACTCGGGCGTACCCTTGATCGGCGATTGAACGCCGGGGGAGCCGGAAATGTGGGATTGCGTATGGCCGGCGCCAGCGAAGCTCAATCTGTTCCTGCACGTCACTGGTCGGCGTGCCGACGGCTATCATGACCTGCAGACCCTCTTCCAGTTCGTCGATTTCGGCGATGCGCTGCATATCCGGCGACGCGCCGATGGCGACGTTCGGCGACTCGGTGGCGCCTGCGGGCTCGCTGCCGCGGACGATCTCGTCACGCGCGCGGCCCGGTTGCTTCAGTCCGTTGCTGGTTACGCCGAGGGTGCGGATATCTTCGTCCACAAGCGCATCCCGCTGGGAGGCGGTCTGGGCGGTGGCAGTTCGGACGCCGCCACCGCGCTGGTCGCGTTGAATTGGATCTGGGGCCTGGATCTGCCCGCGTCAAGACTGTGTGAGCTGGGGCTGGAACTGGGAGCGGATGTGCCGGTGTTCGTGGCGGGCGAGGCCGCCTGGGCCGAGGGTGTGGGCGAACGCCTGCAGCCGATGCAGCCGCCCGAGCCCTGGTACATCGTGGTTACCCCGCCAGTCGCCGTGCCGACCGGGCAAGTGTTTGCCGCGCCCGAATTGACACGTGATACCCCCCCGATCACAATACGCGACTTTCTCGCGGGCAGAGCCGGAAACGCCTGCGAATCGGTCGTGCGTGCGCACTTCCCGGCCGTCGATGCGGCATTCGCCGCGTTGTACGGTCAGGGCCTGCAACCGCGCTTGTCCGGCACCGGCAGCAGCGTGTTCGCCGAATGCGCCTCGCCCGCCGCCGCGCGCCGCGCGCGAGCCGCACTTCCGGCCAGCCTGCCAGGCATCGCCACGCGCGGCCTGAACCGCTCGCCACTGGCATCACGCCTGGCGAACGCGCGGGGCTAGTCACCAAGGTGGGCCGGCCCGGGGAAGCGCAGTACGCTGCTGTACACTGATTTGGCACATGGATGTGCCAACGTTTCAGCGACTGAGAAGTCGCTGAAACGGAGCCTGCGGTCGATCGCATCGGCCGCAGGCGTGGCGAAACCAGGGCAGGAAGCCCTGTGTTTCGCGGAAATAATGGGCCGTAGCCAAGCGGTAAGGCACCAGGTTTTGGTCCTGGCATTCGCAGGTTCGAATCCTGCCGGCCCAGCCAGACATCCGGATCACGAAGAAGACCGCAAGGCCTCAGATTCCGCAGCCACCGGAAGCATACCGTGTCGAATAATACGATGATGGTGTTTGCGGGTAGCGCAAACCCGCAACTCGCCCAACGCGTCTGTGACCATCTCGGGCTGCCTCTGGGTGAGGCGAGCGTGGATCGCTTCAGCGATGGCGAGACGTGGGTCGAGATTCTCGACAACGTGCGCGGCCGCGATGTGTTCATCCTGCAGTCGACGTGCGAACCGACCAACGACAATCTGATGGAAATCCTGCTGATGTGCGACGCACTGCGTCGGGCATCGGTCGGCCGGATGACCGCGGTGGTGCCGTATTTCGGGTACTCGCGCCAGGATCGGCGGATTCGGCACCAGCGTGTGCCGGTGAGTGCCAAGGTCGTGGCCAACATGCTGTGTACGGCGGGCATCGATCGTCTGCTGACGGTGGATCTGCACGCCGATCAGATCCAGGGCTTCTTCGACATCCCGGTGGACAATGTCTACGCCTCGCCGCTGCTGCTCACGGACATCTGGCGGCAGGAATATCCCGACAAGGTCGTGGTCTCGCCCGACGTCGGCGGAGTGGTGCGCGCCCGGGCACTGGCCAAGCGGCTCGATGACTCGGATCTCGCCATCATCGACAAGCGGCGGCCGCAGGCGAACGAGTCCGAGGTCATGCACATCATCGGCGATGTGCAGGACCGCACCTGCATCATCATCGACGATCTGGTCGATACCGCGGGCACATTGTGCCAGGCGGCCAGCGCACTCAAGCGCCACGGCGCACGCGCCGTGGTCGCGTATGCCACGCATCCGGTGTTGTCGGGCCCGGCGATCGAGCGGATCAATGCGTCGGAGATGGATGAGCTGGTGGTGACCGACACCATTCCGCTCAAACCGGAGGCGGAGGCGTGCCCGCGCATTCGCCAGCTCGGCGTTGCCGAGCTGCTGGCGGAGACGCTGCGCAGGGTCCATCGCGAGGAGTCGGTCTCCTCGCTTTATGTTGACTAGGGAAGGTCTGATCAAATCAGACCTTCCCGCGGCACATGGATGTGCCGACAGATCAACGACTGCAAGTCGTTGATCTGAAGGGCCATGGAAATCGCATTTTCATGGCCCGTATCTGAACAAGGCCAGGACGGCCTTTGTTCAGAGGTTCCCTAGGGAGTCTCCGGGCAAAGGCCCGCCTCGCCCTCGGGATCAACGACTGGCAGTTGTTGATCTGCCGGCACACCGCTGTGCCGCGGGAAGGTGTGGATTGATCGGAGGCTCCCCAGCCGTTACTGGTCGCGGTGACGGCGGGCGCTGCCCTCATGGGGAGGGTTGGCGCCTTTTTACGTAGATGAAGAGAGAGAGTACGGCCATGAGTAGTGACATCGAGTTCACGCTGGAGGCGCAGACTCGTCAAGACGTGGGGAAAGGTGCGAGCCGCCGCCTGCGTCGCGAGAAGAAGGTCCCGGCGGTCGTCTATGGTGGCGACAACGATGCCGTGAGCCTGACGCTCAGCCATGACGAGGTCTGGCGCAAGCTCCAGTTTGAAGCATTCTTTTCCCACATTCTCACGCTGAATATCGACGGCAAGAAGAAGCAGCAGGCGATCATGCGTGATATCCAGCGGCATCCGTTCAAGCCGCGCATCGCGCATATCGACTTCCTGCGTGTGCAGGCCGACCGCGAGATCCAGATCCGCGTGCCGCTGCATTTCGTCAATGAAGAGGAGTGCGTGGGCGTGCGCATGAACGGTGGCGAAGTCAGCCACCTCGAGACCGAGGTCGAGGTCCTCTGCCTGCCGAAGGATCTGCCCGAGTACATCGAGGTTGATATTGCCGAGCTCGACGTCGGCGATACGCTGCATCTGACGAACCTGACCCTGCCCGCGGGTGTGAAACTGGTCGACCTCATCCACGAGGATGAGAATGATCGTGCCGTGGTCAGCGTCCACATGCCGCGCGTTACCTCCGAAGAGGACTTCGAGGACGAAGACGCCGCCGAGGCTGAAGAAGGTGCCGAGGCAGAAGGCGAAGGCGCCGACGGCGAAGGTGATGACGGCGACGCCGCGGGTGGCGATGACGCTGCCGGTGACGACGGCGAGTCCAGGGACTGAGGCCGGGCGAGGCGAGCCGGATGCCGGGTGTGCACACCGAATTCCGGCTCGTCGTCGGCCTGGGCAACGTCGGCGCTCGCTATACCGAAACCCGGCATAACGCCGGGTTCTGGTATGCCGATGCGCTGGCGCAACGTCTCGGTGTTGCCTTTCGCGAGGAACGACGGCTGCCGGGGGCCGCTGCCCGCTGGCAGGATGCCGGGCATGATGTACGTCTGCTCAAGCCGGGCAGCCTGATGAACCGCAGTGGCGGCCCGCTTGCTGCCGTGGCGCGTTTCCACCGCATTCCGCCGGCAGCCATTCTGGTGGCGCACGATGAACTCGATCTGCCGCCGGGGAGCGTGCGGATCAAGCTGGGCGGTGGTCATGGCGGTCACAATGGGCTGCGCGACATCGACAACCAGCTCGGATCGCGCGAATACTGGCGTCTGCGTATCGGCATTGGCCACCCCGGGTCCCGCGAGGAAGTGACACCCTACGTCCTCAATCGGCCGGCGCCGGATGAGCGGCAGCTGATCCTCGAGGCGATCGACCGTGCACTGGGCGAGACCGATCGGCTGATCGGCGACGGCGATGTAGAAGGGGCAATGCACGCCCTGCACACCCAGGCGTAACGAACCGCCGCGCGCAGACTGGAGTCAACCATCCATGGGATTCAAATGCGGCATTGTCGGCCTGCCCAATGTCGGCAAGTCCACGCTGTTCAATGCCCTGACGTCGAACGAGATCGAGGCGGAGAACTACCCGTTCTGCACCATCGATCCGAATGTCGGCATTGTCGAAGTGCCCGATCCGCGACTGTACCGGATCGCCGGGATCGTGCGGCCGCAGAAGACGTTGCCGACGACCATGGAGTTCGTCGATATCGCCGGTCTGGTCGCCGGCGCCTCGCAGGGCGAAGGCCTGGGCAATCAGTTTCTCGCGCACATTCGCGAGACCGATGCCGTCGCGCAGGTCGTGCGCTGCTTCGAGGATGACGACGTGATCCACGTCGCCGGGCGGGTGGATCCGCTGGCCGATATCGAGACCATCGCCACCGAACTGCTGCTCGCCGACATGGACACACTGGCGCGTGCCGTCGAGCGTGCGGGCAAGGCGGCGAAATCGCGCGCACGCGATGCTGTCGAACGCGAGGCCTTCCTGCGCGGCTTGAAGGCGCACGTGGATGCCGGCCATCCGGTGCGTACCTTCGAGTACCCGCCGGAGCAGCATCACCTGTTGCAGGAATTGCACCTGATCACCGCCAAGCCGGTGATGTACATCGCCAATGTCGATGAAGCCGGACTCACCGATGGCAATGCCCATCTCGAGGCGGTCCGGGCCCGCGCCGCGGAAGAGGGGGCCGTGGTGGTGCCTGTCTGTGCCCGCCTGGAAGCGGAGATCGCCCAGCTCGATGATGACGAGAAGAGCGAATTCCTCGCCGATCTCGGTCTTGACGAGCCGGGTCTCAATCGTGTGATCCGCGGTGGCTACGACTTGCTCGATCTGCAGACCTTCTTCACTGCCGGGCCGAAGGAGGTCCGCGCATGGACGGTGCGCAAGGGTGCACAGGCCCCCGAGGCTGCCGGCCGGATCCACTCCGACATGCAGCGCGGTTTCATTCGGGCCGAGGTGGTCGGCTACGACGATTTCATCGCCTGTGGCGGCGAGCAGAAGGCGAAAGAGGCCGGCAAGTGGCGCCTGGAGGGCAAGCAATACAGTGTCCACGAGGGCGACGTGGTCCACTTCCGGTTCAATGTCTGAGGCCGGAGTCGGCCTTGACACTACCCGCCCCCCGGGCCAGAATTCCGCGCCTTGCGAGGATGGCACGGGGTGCCCATGATACGGGGTACAGCGTGTACCGGGTCCCCACGCGCGGGGTACCTGCACACGGGGTCCCTGCGCACGGGGTC
>CAZJGZ010000013.1:11042-27197 GCA_964545695.1 uncultured Ectothiorhodospiraceae bacterium
CACGGGGTCCCTGCGCACGGGGTCAACGTGCCATGCAGTCGCAGAGCGCAGTCCGCATACCGTGGCTATGTAGCTCAGTCGGTTAGAGCACAGCATTCATAATGCTGGTGTCGCTGGTTCGAGTCCAGCCATAGCCACCATCCATCCGCCATGCTTCCTCCGCCGTGCTGTTGTGCTCCCCCCGAGCCTCTCCACGTGGATCAAGTGGTGGAGCGTCCATGCAGGGGGGCCGCCGACGGCCCGTCCGGGCGGTCATCACTCGTTTGCGAGCACGACCGCACGACCTCCGCAATCTGCTGAAACTTGCCGGCCAGCGGGTTGGTCTGGCGCCAGATCATGCCGATGGTGCGCGCGGGTTGTGGGGCGCCGAACCGGCTGACGGCGACGGCCGTTGACCGTGTCTCGACCGGTACCGCCATTTCCGGGATGAGCGTGACCCCGATGCCGGCGCCCACCATCTGCACGAGCGTGGACAGCGAGCTCCCCTCGAGCATCTCCCGCGGGCGCGAGACGTGAAGGTCGCAGACGGCGAGTGCCTGCTCGCGAAAGCAGTGGCCCTCTTCGAGCAGCAGGAGTCGCATGTGGCGGAGAGTCTCGGCATCCGGAATCGGGCGATCAGCGTCCGCCACCGGGCGGACCAGGAGGAATTCCTCGTCGAACAGCGCAACTTCCGTCAGTGAGGGTTCGGAAACGGGCAGGGCGACAATCGCTGCATCGATGCGGCCATCGGTCAGTTCGCGGATGAGCGTTGCGGTCACGGTTTCGCGCACATGCAGATCGAGCTCGGGGTGAAAGCGTGTCAGATCGCGGATGATCGCCGGCAGCATGTAGGGGGCGATGGTCGGGATCACGCCCAGGCGCAGAGGGCCGCTCAGATGATCATGGGAGGCGCGCGCGAGGTCGCCGAGTTCGTCGACCGCGCGCAGGATCTTGCGCACCCGCAGCGCGAATTCCTCGCCGAGGCGGGTCAGCCGCACCTGCCGGGCACTGCGTTCGAACACCGCGGCTCCCAGCGTCTCCTCGAGTTCCTTGATCTGCATCGACAGCGCGGGCTGGGAGATCGCGCAGGCCTCGGCCGCCTGACCGAAGTGCCCGTACCGTGCCACGGCCTCGAAGTAGCGGAGCTGGCGAAGTGAAGGATCGTTCATCAGATTATCTGATTGCGGCAATCAATTAATGCGAATTTATCTGATAACGTTCTTCTGGTACAACGACGAGTCCGGGCCGTGAACACGAACGGCCTGATCGAACCATCCAGATGAGGTGAGCACGAATGGCAGTCAAGGAATCCGAAGTAATGGGCAAATGCCCGGTCATGCACGGTGCCAATACCGAGGTTGGCAGCTCGGTCACGCAATGGTGGCCGAACAATCTGAATCTCGACATCCTCCACCAGCATGATCGCAAGACCGATCCCATGGGCGAGAGCTTCGATTACCACGAGGAACTGAAGAAGCTCGATGTGGATGCGCTGAAGAAGGATCTCCATGCGCTGATGACTGACAGCCAGTACTGGTGGCCGGCGGACTGGGGCCACTACGGCGGCCTGATGATCCGCATGGCATGGCACGCCGCGGGCTCCTATCGCGTCGCCGATGGCCGTGGCGGCGCCGGCACCGGCAACCAGCGTTTCGCACCGATCAACAGCTGGCCCGACAACGGCAACCTCGACAAGGCGCGGCGCCTGCTCTGGCCGATCAAGAAGAAGTACGGCAACAAGCTGAGCTGGGCCGACCTGTACATCCTCGCCGGCAACGTGGCGTACGAGTCCATGGGCTTCAAGACCTTCGGCTTCTCCTTCGGTCGCGAGGACATCTGGCATCCGGAGAAGGACACCTATTGGGGTTCGGAGAAGGAGTGGCTGGCGACCAGCGACAACGAGAACAGCCGCTACGGGCCGGACCGGTCCGCAGAATCCCTGGAGAATCCGCTGGCGGCGGTGATGATGGGGCTGATCTACGTCAATCCGGAAGGTGTCGACGGCAACCCCGATCCGCTCAAGACGGCGCAGGACGTGCGCACCACCTTCGCCCGCATGGCGATGAACGACGAAGAGACCGTGGCGCTCACCGCCGGCGGTCACACCGTGGGCAAGTGCCACGGCAATGGCGATGCCGCCAATCTGGGCCCGGAGCCGGAAGCGGCTGATGTCGAAGAGCAGGGACTGGGCTGGAACAACAAGGTCACCCGCGGGGTGGGCCGTGACGCGGTCACCAGCGGCATCGAGGGCGCTTGGACCACGCACCCGACCCAGTGGGACAATGGCTACTTCCAGATGCTGCTCAATCACGAGTGGGAACTGAAGAAGAGCCCCGCCGGTGCCTGGCAGTGGGAGCCGGTCGACATCAAGGAGGAAGACAAGCCGGTCGATGTGGAGGACGGCTCGACGCGGTACAACCCGATCATGACCGACGCCGACATGGCGATGAAGATGGATCCGGAGTACCGCAAGATCTCGGAACGCTTCTACAACGATCCAGCGGCGTTCGAGGATGCCTTCGCCCGTGCCTGGTTCAAGCTGACCCATCGCGACATGGGGCCCAAGGCGCGCTACATCGGTCCGGAAGTGCCGCAGGAAGACCTGATCTGGCAGGATCCGGTGCCGGCGGGTCGCAGCGATTACGATGTAGACGCCGTCAAGGCGAAGATCGCCGACAGCGGTCTGACCGTCAGCGAGATGGTGGCCACCGCCTGGGACAGCGCTCGCACGTTCCGTGGCTCGGACAAGCGCGGTGGCGCCAATGGCGCGCGTATTCGTCTGGCCCCGCAGAAGGACTGGGCCGGCAACGAGCCTGAGCGTCTGGCCAGGGTGCTCGGCGTTCTCGAGGGTATCGCCGCCGAGACCGGCGCCAGCGTCGCCGATGTCATCGTGCTCGCCGGCAATGTCGGCGTCGAGCAGGCCGCCAAGGCTGCCGGCCACAACGTAACCGTGCCGTTTGCGCCCGGGCGTGGCGACGCGACCGAGGAGATGACCGACGCCGATTCGTTCCAGTATCTGGAGCCACTCGCCGATGGTTATCGCAACTGGGTCAAGAAGGACTATGCGGTCGCGCCCGAGGAAATGATGCTCGATCGAACCCAGCTGATGGGTCTGACGGCTCCGGAAATGACGGTCCTCGTCGGCGGCATGCGTGTCCTGGACACGAACCATGGCGGCACCCGTCATGGCGTGTTCACCGATCGGCCCGGACAGTTGACCAACGACTTCTTCGTCAACCTCACGGACATGGCCTACACCTGGCATCCGGTCAGCGGCAACGGCTATGAAATCCGTGATCGCCAGAACGACGAGGTCAAGTGGACCGCGACCCGCGTGGACCTGGTGTTCGGTTCGAACTCGGTGCTGCGTTCCTACGCCGAGGTCTATGCCCAGGATGATGCACAGGAGAAGTTCGTGCACGACTTCGTGGCGGCATGGAACAAGGTGATGAACGCGGATCGTTTCGATCTCGCCTGATGTCCCGGCAGTAATTCGCTGCCAGCTTGTACCGGTGCCTCGCGGGTCTTCCCGCGGGGCACCGGCCTGTCACCACTCCTCGCCGTTCCGAGCGAACGCAGTTTCCGCCGCCGCAAGGGTTGCGGGAACCCCTCCGTCGGGTATGCCCGAAATCGTGATTTCCTGCCGAGGCTTGCTAGGTCGTTAGCGGATGGTTGTGCGGTAGGTCACGGCTTCGAGTTGAGTGTGGGCTTCCAGCGGGCCATTCACGATGAACAGCCGGGGCCGCTCGGGATAGTCGAACACGCGATACACGGCGTAGCGCGCGCCGTGCGAGCGCGCCAGCGCCAACTCCTGGGTGGACAGGTAGAATGGCGTCTCCGGCCCGAACCGCGTGGTCTTGACGCGGATGAGCAATGGGTCGCCATTATCGTCCCAGGATTGGATGTCATGGCCGGCGCGGTCGCCGGTGTCGGTCGATGCGTGCTCAATGGCATCGGCGAACTTTTGCTGGCCTCGGCGTGCAAGCCGCAGTTGCTCGAACGCCAGCACGAAACATTCGCCGGCGTGGGCCAGTGAGCGGTTGCGCTGTTCACCGGCGAGATAGTCCGCGCCGATCAGGAGGTCGGCATCGAGTGACGCCGGATTGCCCGGATAGGGCGGCGGGCGTCGGATCAGTGCGTTGGTCAGCTCGTCGGACGAGAACTCACGGCGTGGCTCCCGCCGGAATACCGCCGTCTCCATGTGCGTGAAGACTTCCGGGTGGTTGCGCAGATAGTCCGCCACGATCCGGCGCAGTGCGGGGGATCTGGAGGGCAGCGGCGGTCGATTGCGTGCGTAGGGCAATCCCTGGTCAAGAAGGATGGCGCTGATGTGGCCATGATGGCGTCGTCGGGTGGACCCATCCATGCTGGCGGTCGACCACCAGCGACCGTGGTCGTTGTAGGCACGGTAGCCCTTCAGCTGTGTCTCGAGCAGCGCAAAATACTCGCGGGTGGCCGCGCGCAGGGATGGCTCAGGGGGCTCCTCGCCCGCTACCGCCTCGCTCCGGGCGTCGCGCGTGGTCGTCGTATCCCGAGGTTTCCTTACTGCCGCCATGGTTGCCTCTCTAGAACCGGGGCCAGGGCTCAAGGATTCCTGTGACCCGGATCGATGTCTGTGCGTCTGCGTACCGATCATCGCTGTGCCTGACAGTGATGACAAGAAAATAGCACAGGATCTCTGCAACATTCCTGTCGCAGTATCGGACGAACGGGGAAAGCCGTACTGCCCGGGGCCATGTCCGCATGGCCCGGGGGTCAGTGACTCGTTTGTCGAATGATGTAGCGCCCGTCCACGAAGGCCTGGAAGAAATCCCCGAGGGCCGGATGATTGATCTGCGTGCCTTCCGCATCGGGCTCGAGATGGCGCTCGGCGACATACGTGCTGTGCGTGCCGTCGTGGACCAGCACGTGGTACCAGGGTTGATCCCGGGGCGGGCGGCTGCGTGCGACCAGTTCATACCACTCGTCGCTCCCCTCGAACACGGGGTCCACATCGACAATCACGCCACGGTAGCCGAACTTGCGGTGATGAATCAGCTGCCCGATGGCGAACCGGGGGTGTGCGGTAGCGCCACTCATGCCGCGCCCGGTCAGCGTTTCTTTTTCGGCATGTACAGGTCCGTGATCGTGCCCTCGCCAATTTCCGCGGCGAAGGCCACCGATTCCGACAGCGTTGGATGAGGATGGATCGTCAGGCTGATGTCCTGCAGATCCGCATCCATCTCCAGCGCGAAGGTCGCCTCGCTGATCAGATCCCCGGCATGCGGGCCGACAATGCCGGCGCCCAGAACCCGCTGTGTTTCCGGATCGTAGAGCAGCTTGGTCACGCCGTCCTCGCGGCCCATGCCCAGCGCGCGCCCTGACGCCTGCCACGGAAAGCTCGCCTTTTCATAGGCGATGCCCTGTTCCTTCGCCGCGGTCTCGCTCAGCCCCATCCAGGCGACTTCCGGGTCGGTATAGGCAACGTTGGGAATGGTGCGCGCGTCGAAGGCGGACTTCTCCCCGGCGCAGACCTCGGCGGCGATCTTGCCCTCGTGCGTCGCCTTGTGGGCGAGCATGGGCTGACCGATGATGTCGCCGATGGCATGGATATGCTCGACGTTGGTGCGCAGATGCTGGTCGGCGGCGATGAAGCCGCGCTCATCCACCTCGACACCGGCGCTTTCCGCGTCGATGGCCTTGCCGTTGGGCGTGCGTCCCACGGCCACCAGGACGCGGTCGAACGTATCATTCGCGGGCGCATCGCCGCCTTCGAACTGGACCTTGATGCCCTTCTTCAGCGCCTCTGCCTGCGTCACCTTGGTACCGGTGAAGATGTTCTCGTAGCGGCCGCTGATGCGTTTCTTCAGGATCTTGACCAGATCGCGATCGACACCCGGCATGAGATCGTCGGCGAGTTCGACCACGGTGACCTTCGAACCCAGCGCGTCATAGACACAGGCCATCTCCAGGCCAATGATGCCGCCGCCGATGACCAGCAGCCGCTTGGGGATGTCGGCGATCTCGAGTGCGCCCGTCGAGGTCATGACGCGCTCGTCGTCCCAGGGCAGATTGGGGATCTTTACCGATTCCGACCCCGCGGCGATGATGGCCTTGTCAAAACCGATGGTGGTCTCGCCGTCGTCGGTTTCGACCGTCGCGCTGTGCGGCGAGGTAAAGCGCCCGGTCCCCTGGATCACGGTGACACCACGCTTCTTCGCCATCCCGGCCAGTCCGCCGGTCAGCTTGCCGACTACGCCGTCCTTCCAGGCGCGCAGCTTGTCGACGTCGATCTTCGGCTTGCCGAAGACGACGCCATGCTCACTCATGTCCTCGGCACCGGAGATGATCTCGGCGGTGTGCAGCAGCGCCTTGGAGGGAATGCAGCCGACGTTGAGACAGACACCACCCAGCGTGGGGTAGCGCTCGACGAGGATGACGTCGAGGCCGAGGTCGGCGGCACGGAAGGCGGCGGTGTAGCCACCCGGACCCGAGCCGAGCACCATGACCTGGCAGGTGTGGTCGGTATCCTTCGGCGCCTTGCCGGCGGCCTTTGCAGGCTTGTCCGACTTGTCGCTCGCCGCAGCCTGCTTCGGCGCATCGTCCTCGCTCGCGGAGGTGGCCGCTTCGTCGTCGCTGCCACCATCGCCCCCGGCGTCGTCGGCGGCTTCATCGGCCGGCTCCAGGGTCAGGATCGTATCGCCCTCGGCCACGCTGTCGCCGACCTTGACCTTCACGTCCTTCACCGTGCCGCCTTCCGGCGCCGGGATTTCCATGCTGGCCTTGTCGGATTCGAGCGTGATCAGCGAGTCCTCGGCGGCGATGGTATCGCCCGGCTTCACGAGCACCTCGATCACCTCGACGCTGTCGAAATCACCGATTTCCGGTACGGGGATGTCCTTGGTCTGGCTCATGGTCGTGTTCTCACGCGGTTAGCGGATTTTTCGGGGTTGGGTGTGATCTCGCAGAGACGCAGGGCTCGCGGAGAGGATTGTTTCTCCGCGCACTCTGCGCATCCGCGAGATTTCGGTTCGGTACGTTCTAGCTGCCGTGCCGAACTCACATCTCGCGAAGACGCGAAGCACGCGAAGGAAAAAACGAAATTATCCTTGCGTGCTTCGCGCCTTCGCGAGAGGTTCATTGGCGGTAATGAATGGCCATTGACTTGAACATCTTGAATAGACGCGGAGATCGCGGAGAACGATTGTTCCTCCGCGAGCTCCGCGTCTCTGCGAGATTCCGGTTCGGCACGCATTGGCTCGCGCGCTGAACCTGAATCACGCCAAGCACGCAAAGAACGCCAAGAGATCATTCTTTCTTCGCGTGCCTGGCGTCTTCGCGAGAGGTTCATCGAAATTCCCGTGCCGGTCACAGCAACATGCGGCGCGTGTCGGACAGGAGGCGGCCGAGGAATGTTGTGAAGCGTGCGGCTTCGGCGCCGTCGATGACGCGATGGTCGTACGACAGCGAGATCGGCAGCATCAGCCGCGGGACGAATTCGCCGTTGCTGTAGACCGGCTCCATGGTCGCCTTCGACAGGCCGAGGATGGCCACCTCCGGCGAGTTGACGATGGGCGTGAAGGCCGTGCCACCAACGCCACCCAGACTGGAGATGGAGATGCAGCCGCCCTTCATCTGCTTCGGCGACAGTTTCTTGTCGCGCGCAGCCTGGCTGATTTCCATCAGTTCGCTGGCGAGGTCGTTCAGGCTCTTGCGATCCACGTCGCGAATGACCGGTACGACCAGGCCGTCCGGCGTGTCGACGGCAACGCCGATGTGGAAATACTTCTTCAGGATCAGGTTCTCGCCGGCCGGATCAAGCGAGCTGTTGAAGCGCGGGAACTCGCGCAGTGCGGATACGCAGGCCTTGAGCAGGAACGACACCAGCGTGACCTTGACGCCGCTGTTCTTCTGCTCGTCGTTGAGTTGCTTGCGGAAACTCTCGAGCTCGGTGATATCCGCCTTGTCGAACTGGGTGACGTGGGGAACCGTGACCCAGTTGCGATGGAGGTTGCGACCGGTGAGCTTGTTGATCTTCGACAGCGGTTTGGTCTCGATCTCGCCGAATTCGCTGAAATCGACCTCCGGCATCGGGGCGACGCCGAGACCGGCGCCGGCGCTGGCCGGTGCCTCCATGGATTTCTTGACGAAGCCCTTGACGTCGTCGTAGACGATGCGCCCCTTGCGCCCGCTGCCGCTCACTTGCAGCAGATCGACCCCGAGTTCGCGTGCGAAACGCCGCACGCCGGGTGACGCATGCGCCTTGCGCTGGTTTTCGCTATCGACATGGGCAGTAGGGGATGGCCGCGGGCCCTGGTCGGGTTTTGCGGCATCCTCTTCCGCCGGGGCTGGTTCCGCCGGGGCTGGCTGCGGCGAGGGCTTCTTCGCCTTGTCGCCTTTCTGCGACGACGCGGCTGCCGGCGCCTGCTGGTCGTCAGCGTCGCCGCCATCGGATTCATCGCTGCCGCTGTCACCATCGGAATCGTCGCTTTCGGCCGATGCCTTGTCATCCCCGCTGGCGTTGCCGTCGTCGCCAGCGCCTTCCGCTTCCACGGTGCAGATGACATCGCCTTCGGCGACCGAGTCACCGACCTTGATCTTGACGTCCTTGACCGTGCCACCAAACGGCGCGGGAATTTCCATGCTCGCCTTGTCCGACTCCAGCGTGATCAGCGAGTCTTCGGCGGCAATGGTGTCGCCGGCGGAGATCAGCACTTCGATGACTTCGACACTGTCGAAATCGCCGATGTCCGGTACCGGTACCTCTTTTACGTCAGCCATCGGATTCGATCTCCCGGATCACGCCGTCAGCGGGTTGGTTTTGGCGGGATCGATGTCGTATTTCTTCATCACTTCCTTGATCTTGCTGCGCTCGAGCGCGCCGTCATCGACGAGCTCGGCGACAGTCGCAAGCACGATCCAGCGGCGGTCGACTTCGAAGAAGTCGCGCAGTTTCTCGCGCGTGTCACTGCGGCCGAAGCCATCGGTGCCGAGCGTGCGGAACTGCCGCGGGATGAAGGGCATGATCTGGTCCGGTACCGCTTTCATGTAGTCGGTGGCGGCGATCACCGGGCCCTCCGGCTGCTTCTGCAGGCATTCGTAGGCCCAGCTGGTTTCCTGCTTGCCGTCCGGATGCAGCATGTTCCAGCGCTCGGCGGCCAGGCATTCGCGGCGCAGTTCGGTGAAGCTGGTGACCGACCAGATATCGCTGGCGATGCCCCAGTCATCACGCAGCATGTCTGCGGCCGCGATCACCTCGCGCAGGATCGTGCCCGAGCCGAGCAGTTGTACGCGCGGGTGCTTGCCCTTGCCCTTGGGTGCGACGCTGTCATACAGGTACATGCCGCGCCGGATGCCTTCCTCGGCGCCCTTGGGCATCGCCGGGTGGTGGTAGTTCTCGTTCATCACGGTGATGTAGTAGAAGACGTTCTCCTGCTCCTGGTACATGCGCCGCAGGCCGTCCTGCAGGATCACCGCCAGTTCATAGTTGAACGCCGGGTCGTAGGCCACGCAGTTGGGCACGACCGACATCAGTATGTGGCTATGGCCGTCCTGGTGCTGCAGGCCTTCACCGTTGAGCGTGGTCCGCCCGGCCGTGCCACCCAGCAGGAAGCCGCGCGCCTGCTGATCGGCACCGGCCCAGATGAAGTCACCGATGCGCTGGTAGCCGAACATCGAGTAGTAGATGAAGAACGGGATCATGTTGACCCCGTGGGTCGAATACGAAGTCGCGGCGGCCAGCCAGTCGCAGTAGCCGCCCGCCTCACAGATGCCTTCCTCGAGGATCTGGCCCTTCTTGTCCTCGCGGTAGTACATGATGGAGCCGGCATCCTCGGGGGTGTAGAGCTGGCCCACCGGCGAGTAGATGCCGAGCTGGCGGAACATGCCGTCGATGCCGAAGGTGCGGGCCTCGTCCGGCACGATCGGGACGATGTTGGGGCCGATCTTCTTGTCGCGCGTGAGCAGCGTGAGCATGCGCACAAAGCCCATGGTCGTCGACATCTCGCGGTCGCCGCTCGACTCGAGCATGCCGCTGAAGATATCCAGCGTCGGCACCTTCAGCGGCGTCGCCAGCGTCTTGCGCTGGGGCAGATAGCCGCCGAGCTGCTTGCGCCGCTCGTGCAGATACTGCATCTCTTCGGAGTCGTCGTCCGGGCGGAAGTACTCGGCCTTTTCCGCGGCTTCATCGGAGATCGGGATGCGGAAGCGGTCGCGGAATTTCTTCATCTGCCCCGCGTCCATCTTCTTCTGCTGATGGGCGGTCATTTCGCCTTCACCGGCCTCGCCCATGCCGTAACCCTTGACCGTCTTGGCAAGGATCACCGTGGGCTGGCCGGTGTGATTGGTCGCCGCGTGATACGCCGCATAGACCTTGTGCGGGTCATGGCCGCCACGGTTGAGGCGCCACACGTCCTCATCGGACATGTTCGACACCATTTCCTTGAGTTCCGGATAGGCACCGAAGAAGTTATCGCGCACGTAGGCGCCGTCCTTCGACTTGTAGGTCTGGTAATCGCCGTCGACCGCCTCGTCCATGCGCTGGCGCAGCAGGCCGTCGTGATCCTTGGCCAGCAGCGGGTCCCAGTATGATCCCCAGACGACCTTGATCACGTTCCAGCCGGCGCCGCGGAACATCGCCTCGAGTTCCTGGATGATCTTGCCGTTGCCGCGCACCGGGCCGTCGAGGCGCTGCAGGTTGCAGTTCACGACGTAGATCAGGTTGTCCAGTTTCTCGCGGCCGGCCAGGGAAATCGCGCCGAGGGACTCCGGTTCATCGACCTCGCCGTCACCCATGAAGACCCAGACCTTGCGGTCGCGGGCAGCGGCCAGTTCGCGGTCGTCCATGTATTTCATGAATCGCGCCTGGTAGATGCCCATCATCGGCGCCAGGCCCATCGATACGGTGGGGAACTGCCAGAAATCGGGCATCAGCCAGGGGTGGGGATAGCTCGACAGGCCCTTGCCGTCGACCTCCTGGCGGAAATTGTTCATCTGGTCTTCGCTGATGCGACCTTCGAGAAAGGCGCGCGCATAGATGCCGGGCGCGGAATGCCCCTGGATGTAGACGAGGTCACCACCGTGATTCGTGCTGGGAGCGCGGAAAAAGTGGTTGAAGCCCACGTCATAGAGCGTGGCTGCCGAGGCGAAACTGGCAATATGGCCGCCGAGGGAAGGATTCGCGCTGTTTGCCCGGACCACCATGGCAGTCGCATTCCAGCGGATGTAGGACCGCAGCTTCCACTCGAGGTCGTGATCCCCCGGGCTGCGCTCCTCCTTGTGCGGAGGGATGGTATTGACGTAGCCCGTTTTCGGCGAGAACGGGATGTCGACACCCGAGCGGCGCGACTCGTCGATCAGCCGCTCAAGGATGTAATGGGCCCGCCAGGGGCCATCCGCCTCGAGCAGGGTGTCGAGAGAATCGAGCCATTCCTGGGTTTCCTGCGGATCGGGATCTTGCTGCTCGCTCATGGTCTACCTCGTGGCGCGGCGGGCCCGGGCGCTGTCATGCCGGGCGTAATCAGGCGGGCGGGTGCCGTGGCCCCTGCCAATGGCCGTGGAAACGGGCGCTTGTTCTGCATCAGTGCGTCCGGATTGTGCCACGATGCCCGCCGCACCTGCTACTTGGCGCCAGGGCGAGGCCGTCTCGGGTACAATGCCGCAGCGTATGCGTTTTGGCGCTCGCGCGCTGAATCAAGGGCTTGCGGGCATGGTTCCGTTGCGGCCCGTGCCCGGCCGGCATTCGCTGGCCGCAGACCATCGACAGGGGAGTAGAGCATGACAGGCGTTCGCAAGGCGGTGCTGGCTTATTCGGGTGGACTGGATACGTCGGTGATCCTCAAGTGGCTGGAGGATGTCTATGGTTGCGAGGTCGTGACCTTCACGGCCGATCTCGGCCAGGGGGAAGAGCTCGAGCCGGCACGCGCCAAGGCCGAGCAGCTCGGCGTGCGCGAGATCCATATCGAGGATCTGCGCGAGACCTTCGCGCGTGACTACGTCTTTCCCATGTTCCGCGCCAACGCCGTCTACGAGGGCGAATACCTGCTCGGCACGTCGATCGCCCGCCCCCTGATCGCGCGCCGATTGGTCGAGATCGCGCGGGAGAGTGGCGCGGACGCCATCTCCCACGGCGCGACCGGCAAGGGCAACGACCAGGTCCGCTTCGAACTCGGCGCCTATGCGCTGGCGCCGGATGTCCGCGTGATCGCCCCGTGGCGCGAGTGGGATCTGAATTCGCGCGAAAAACTGCTGGCCTATGCCGAACAGCACGGCATCCCCATCGAGAAGAAGGCCGATGGTGGGTCACCCTATTCGATGGACGCGAATCTGCTGCACATCTCCTACGAGGGCGGTGAGCTCGAGGACCCGGACTGCACGCCGGATGAAGCGATGTGGCTGTGGTCGGTGTCGCCCGAGCGTGCGCCGAACGAGCCGGAAATCATCGAGATCGATTTCGAACAGGGTGATCCCGTCGCCATTGATGGCGAGGCCCTGTCGCCGGCGACACTGCTGTCGCGGCTCAACGAGCTTGGTGGTCGTCACGGTATCGGCCGGCTCGACATTGTGGAGAACCGCTACGTCGGCATGAAATCGCGCGGTTGTTACGAAACCCCGGGCGGCACCATTCTGCTCAAGGCGCATCGCGGTATCGAATCCATCACGCTCGACCGCGAGGCCGCGCATTTGAAGGACGAGCTCATGCCGCGGTATGCCGAACTGGTGTACAACGGCTACTGGTGGAGTCCGGAGCGGGAGATGCTGCAGGCACTGATCGACCGTTCGCAGGTGACCGTCAACGGTACGGTCCGCCTGAAGCTGTACAAGGGAAGTGTTGCGGTGATCGGCCGGCGGTCGCCGTCCCACAGCCTGTTCGATGCGGCGGTGGCCAGCTTCGAGGACGACCGTGGTGCCTATGACCAGAAGGATGCCGAAGGCTTCATCCGGCTCAATGCGCTGCGCCTGCGAACCGCCGGGCGCATGAAGGGCGCGTCGAGCTGACGCGGATCGGTGGCATCGGAAGCATCCGCGCATGCCCCGTCAACAGGATTCGCCGGCTGGGTGGAAAAACATCAAGGCAGTCCATGCACGCGGTAACCGGCATGCCAGGTCCCCCCGGAAGTGATGCCCCCGGCGAGCCGCCGAAGCGGCGGCGTCGCGACCGATTCCTGCTGCGGACCGCGGCGTTCTTTCTCCATGCCGCGCGGGGCAGCTACCGCGTCGCCCGCCGGCTGGTCATCGCCACAGTCGGCGTCAGTGTGATCCTGGTCGGGATGATCATGGTCGTCACCCCGGGGCCGGCGATCCTGGTCATCCCGGTCGGCCTCGCCATTCTGGCCATCGAATTCGCCTGGGCGCGTCGTCTGCTGCGCCTGTTCCGCGTGCGCACCCGTCAGATGATCCGCGATCAGCAGCGTGGCAACTACCGCTTCTGGCGACACTGGTTTCGTCGCGGCCCGTAATGCTCCCGGGAAGGTTGTGCCGGCAGCGATGATGCATAAAAAAGGGCGATTTCCGCAGAAATCGCCCGCAAGGGACGTCGCTAACACATTGCGTCCATCAAGGCAGCGGGCCGGGGGGCGCGCAGGGGGATCGCGCTGGCCTTTGCTACCTTGACGACAGAGTAATGGTGGGCAGTCGATTGGTAAAATTGATTCTTATAACTATAGCGATAGTTAAGAGCTATTAGCATGGACGCCTGAAAGTCGGTTCAATGCGGCGGGGTTGCCGCCGTTGCGCGCGAGCGGTGGCACGCACCGAGCGCGGGGCCGCGCAACGAGATACCTGGGGGAGAACAATGACAATGCTCTACATGGCCGCAATCTTCCTGCTCGCGGCGGTGATCGCCGTGCCGATATTCCGCAAGATCGGCTGTGGTGCCGTTCTCGGGTATCTGGCGGCAGGTGTGATCATCGGCCCGTCCGTGCTCGGTCTGGTCGATGACGTCGACGCCATACTCGAGTTCGCCAAGATCGGCGTCATTCTGCTGCTGTTCCTGGTCGGTCTCGAGCTGGCGCCGCATCGACTGTGGGTCATGCGCCGCAGTATCTTCGGCCTTGGTCTGGTGGGTGTGACCGCCGCCGCGATTCCAATCGGTGCGATCAGCTACTGGGGATTCGGTCTGTCGTGGCAGGCCGGCCTGGTGATCGGCCTCGGCCTCGCCTTCTCGTCGACCGCCTTTGCCATGCAGGCGCTGGCCGAGCGCAACGAACTGTCGACGGCCCATGGGCGCGGGGCGTTTGCGATGCTGCTGTTCAAGTACATCGCCCTGTTGCCGTTGCTCGCGGCGCTGCCATTGCTCGGTGGCGAGGCCGATCTCGAAGCCGGCGAAGTCGTCATTGCCGCATTGCAGACCGTGGCAGTGCTGGTAGTGATCATTGTCGGCGGCCATTATCTGCTGCGTCCGATATTCCGCGTGGTTGCCAGGGTGGGCGCCAAGGAAACCTTCACCGCGATGGCGCTGCTGGTAGTACTGGGCACGTCGATCGTGGTCGAGGAAGCGGGGCTGCCGATGGCGCTGGGCGCATTTCTGGCGGGTGTGCTGCTGGCCGATTCGGAGTACCGCCACGAGGTCCACGTCAGCATCGAGCCGTTCAAGGGGTTGCTGCTGGGGCTGTTCTTCATCGCGGTCGGTATGTCGGCCGACCTGCGCCTGCTGGCGGACATGCCGGGCACGATCCTCGGCGTTACCGTTGGCGTACTGGCGCTCAAGATCGCCATCCTGTATGCCGTTGCCCGCATATGGGGCATGTCGGACTACTCGGCGCGCTCGCTTTCCGCAGTCATGCCGCAGGGCGGTGAGCTCGCCTTCGTGCTGTTCTCGACGGCGATGATCTACGGCATCATGGATCGGGTCACCGCCGATGTGCTGGTTGCCGTGGTTACCCTGACCATGGCCGCGACGCCGTTCACCATCCTCCTCAACCGCAAGGTGCTCGAGCCGTGGCTGGGCGGTGACAGCGGACCGGCGCGCGAGTACGACAGCGTGGATGAGGGCCACCCCGGCGTGATCATCTGCGGCTTTGGCCGCTTCGGCCAGATGGTCGGGCGCCTGCTCCACAGCGCCCATATCCCGTTCGCCGCCCTGGATTCCAATCCGGTGCAGGTCGACTTCATCCGGCGATACGGCCATCAGATCTACTATGGCGATCCATCGCGAATCGATCTCCTCAAGGCCGCCAATGCCGGCGAGGCCAGGGCGATCGTTGTTGCGGTCGATGATGTGGATGCCTCGGTCCGCACCGCCGAACACATCCGCAAGCACTTCCCTGATGTACCGGTGTACGTCCGTGCCCGCGACCGCCAGCATGCGTGGCGTTTGATGGACCTGGACTGTCACGTCATCGTGCGCGAGACGCTGGCGTCGAGCCTCGAGATGGGCGAGCAGCTGCTGACCAGCTTCGGCTGGGACCCGCAGCAGGCTCACGAGGCGGTCGAGCACTTCCGCCGTCATGATGACGAGGAACTGCACAAGCACTACGCGTTGCATCAGGAAGAGGGCGGGCGTGTGCACACGGAGCAGGAAATCGCCGATGAGCTCGAAGGCTTGTTCGAATCCGATGAAGAGGATTCCATCGATCCGAACGCCCAGTCTTCCCGGTCCTGATAGACTCGCATCGCGCTGACAGGGTCCGAAGAATTCGGCCCGACCATGGCAACAGGGACGTTGCCCCGGTGCGACCCGGATGGGCTCCGGGACAGACCGCCGATTCCCGGGCTTTTCCGGACACCGTCGCGCATCCGAATGCCGTCCGGGCGGATTCCCCTGCAACAACCTCTTCGGGAGATATGCATGACTGTCGATTTCGACGCCGTTGTTGACCGCTCCGGCACCGGCAGTGACAAGTGGGACTATTACGGCGACCGCGACATCATCCCGATGTGGGTGGCAGACATGGATTTCCGGGCCCCGCCGCCGGTGATCGAGGCGCTGCACCGGCGCGTCGACCACGGGATCTTCGGCTACACCGACGCGCCCGCCGAATTGACCGCGGCCGCGCGCGACATGCTGGCGGCGTCATTCGACTGGGCAGTGGAGCCCGAGTGGTTTGTCTGGCTGCCCGGCCTCGTGCCCGGCCTGCATCTGGCCTGCGCCGCCGTCGGCGAGGACAGCGATGAAGTCCTGACCATGACACCGGTCTATCCGCCCTTCCTGCAGGCGCCCGCGCGGGCGCGCCGCCAACTGGTGACCGTGCCGCTGGC
>CAZJGZ010000013.1:27297-30118 GCA_964545695.1 uncultured Ectothiorhodospiraceae bacterium
CCGGAGATCGCGCGCCGGAGCATCACCCTGATCGCGCCGAGCAAGACCTACAACATCGCCGGTCTCGGCTGCTCGCTCGCGATCATCCCCGACCCCTTTCTGCGCCGGTGCTTCAACGCCGCGCGCGCTGGATTCGTCCCCAAGGTGAACACGCTCGGCTTTACCGCCGCCGCGGCCGCCTGGCGCGACTGCGCGGACTGGCATGCCGGTCTGATCGACTATCTGCGGGGGAACCGGGACCGCGTCGAAGCCGCGGTCAATGCCCATCCGGGTCTTGCCATGCATGCCGGTGCAGCGACCTATCTGGCCTGGATCGATGCGCGCGAGCTCGGCGTCGAGGATCCGGTTGCGGCCTTCGAGGACGTCGGTCTGGGACTATCCGATGGCCGTCATTTCGGCGCGCCCGGGTTCGTGCGACTGAACTTCGGCTGCCCGCGCGCCACGCTCGACGAAGGCCTGCGACGGCTCTCACGCGTTGGTAATACCTGATTGATCGGAGGGCGGGGCGTTCAGGGGGCGCGCTGCCCGCATGGCCCATTGGCAGGCTGATTACGCTCGGCGGCGGGCTGGCATGCAGTCGGCGAGGCCGGCGTCGAGGTCGGGATAGCGCAGCCGCACGCCCAGCTCCCGCTGCATGCGGGAGACGTCGAGGCGCCGGGACTCGCGAATGAACGACAGCATGCCCGGCGACAGATGGCGGTCCGCCTCGGCCAGCGGTACAGCACGCGGCCGCGGCCGACCGGCCGCATCGGCGACGCGGTAGAGATAATCCGTCATGGTCGTCGGGTTGCCGTCGGCGACATTGTATATGCGTCCCGGTCGACCGCGCTCGGCGGCCGCGCGCAGGGCCGTCACCAGATCGTCGACATGGACCCGGTTGCTCCATGGGGCCTCTTCCGGGCGGATCACCGCCATGTCCGCCAGTCGATCGGTGGGCAACCGGTCCGGACCGTAGATGCCGCCAACCCGCAGGATCACGTGGTCACCCCCCGTCTCCCGGCTCCACGCCGCCAGCATGTGTTCGGCAGCGAGCCGCCGCCGCGCACGCTCGCTCCCGGGGTGAGGCGGACGGCCTTCATCCACCCACTCGCCGGCGCAATCGCCGTAGACGCCGGAGGTCGACAGATAGACGATGCGGGCGGGGCGTTCCTGGCCGCATGCTGCCAGGAAGTTGCGCAGCCGTGGATCGTCCGCCTCGGCATCATTCGGTGGCGGCACCAGATAGAAGGCGAGCCCGTTTTCCGCCGCCGCCGGCGGCTCGTCCACCGGGCGGTCGAAATTCGACACCACGGGGGCGATACCCTGGCGACCGAGCGCATCGGCCGACGGCTGCGTGCGCACCAGGCCCACCGGCCGGCGGCCGCTGACAATCAGTGCGCGCGCGAGGCGCGTGCCGACATAACCGCAGCCGACAATCAGTGGTGTGGAAGGCATCCCGGGCACGTCAATGCTCCGTGCGATCGACAGAAGGAGAATTCTGCCACAGACATTCGCGCGGGTCGTTGGTAGGAAGGCACATCCCTGTGCCGGGCACTTCCTCCTGCACAACTTGTGGCACCTCGGCCCGTCCGCCTCAGCGGCGGGACGGGCACCGTGGCGTCCCGCGATTACTGACCGATCGAGCCGCGTGACGTGAACTCGGGGTAGGCCTCGAGTCCGCATTCGGTCAGGTCCGCACCGGCTACCTCCTCCTCTTCGCTCAGGCGTATACCCATCGCCATCTTGAGCACGAGCCAGAGAATGAAGGCGGTCACGAAGACGAAGCCGCCGATCACGAGCAGCCCCGCAAGCTGGCTGCCGAAGGTCGCATCCGGGTTGGACAGCAGCACCGCGAAGACACCCCAGATGCCGGCCACACCATGCACCGAGATCGCGCCGACCGGATCATCGATACGGATGCGATCGAAGCCGAGGATGGCAAACACCACGATCAGGCCACCGATCGCGCCGATGAACGTAGCCAGAATCGGCTCGGGCATCAGCGGTTCCGCGGTGATCGATACCAGACCGGCCAGGGCACCATTCAATGCCATGGTCAGATCGGCGCGGCCGAACATCAATCGGGAGACCACCAGCGCAGTCACCGCGCCGCCCGCCGCAGCCAGGTTGGTGTTGGTGAACACCAGCGCCACCGCGTTCGCCGATTCGACATCGGACACCTTGAGCTCGGATCCGCCATTGAAGCCGAACCAGCCGAGCCAGAGGATGAATGTACCCAGTGTCGCCAGCGGCAGATTGGCGCCGGGCAGGGCATTGATGCGGCCGCCGGGGCCGTACTTGCCGCGCCGCGGTCCAAGCAGAATGACACCGGCAAGTGCCGCCACCGCACCCGTGAAGTGGACAATGCCCGAGCCGGCATAGTCGAGATAACCGATCTGGTCGAGAAAGCCCCCGCCCCAGCTCCAGAATCCCTGCACCGGATAGATGACGCCCGTGAGTACCACCGCGAATGCCAGGAAGGCCCACAGCTTCATCCGCTCGGCGACGGCGCCGGAGATGATCGACATCGCCGTGGCGACAAAGACGACCTGGAAGAAGAAGTCGGACAGGTTCGAATAGTAGATCGCACCATCACTGGCGAGAACGCTGTCCAGACTGTTGTCGGCACCGCTGACGATCCCGCCGAAACCGGGGATCAGCGCATTGAGACCATCGCTGTACATGATGTTGTAGCCGACCAGCAGATACATGATGCAGGCGATGGAGTAGAGCCCGATATTCTTGGTCAGGATTTCCACGGTGCTGCGCGTTCGCACCATGCCCGCTTCGAGCATGGTGAAGCCGGCCGCCATCCACATGACGAATGCACCGCTGATCAGGA
>CAZJGZ010000014.1:0-15900 GCA_964545695.1 uncultured Ectothiorhodospiraceae bacterium
CTAGCAGGCTGTCGGCGAGGGGCATCCCGGCCTGTGAACGTGTAGCGTCCACAGGCGGGGAGTCAGGTGCAGAGCAGCGGGCGGGGACGCGGGATCACGCCTGGCGCTGCGTCTTCTCGAGCTGTTCTCGGCGAGTCTTGGCTTCGGCCGAAAGGGTCGCCGTCGGCCGCGCCAGCAGTCGCGGAATGCCGATGGGATCGCCCGTGTCCTCGCAATAGCCGTAGCTGCCCTCATCGATGCGGCTGAGCGCCTGATCGATCTTGCGCAGCAGCTTGCCTTCGCGTTCGCTGATGCGCAGGCTCAGCCACCGCTCTTCCTCAGCCGACGCCCGGTCCAGTTCATCCGGTTCATTCTCGGCCGAGGACAGCTCGCTGCGGGCACGGTCGATGTCGGCTTCGATCTCGGCGCGTTGCGCGCGCAGCAACTGGCGAAAGAATTCCAGCTGCTCTTCGTTCATGTACTCGTCTTCGGGCGCGGCGCGCAGTTGTTCTTCAGTCAGCATGACCACTCTCGACGGCGTGCGTTGACGCCGGTTACTGCTCCTGGAAATCGGGCCGGAAGCCCGCGTTCACGCCGTCCCGGATGGGTCCGGTCAGGGCCGGTGAGTCCCTCGCGGAAAACGGCGAGCGCAGGAGTATAGGCACGGCCCGCGACGTATGCAACGCATCTGCACCCTCGGCGCCCGTTTCAGGATTCGCGCAGGGCGTACAGCACTCCGGCGGCGTCCGGCCGGACCCCGCGCCAGATATGGAACGACTCGGCCGCCTGTTCGACCAGCATGCCGAGGCCGTCGGCGACGACGCCCGCACCGTGGCGAGCCGCCCAATCCAGGAACGGCCGCGCGGCCTCCCCGTACATCATGTCGTAAACGACCGCGCCGGTTCGCAGCACGGCCGGATCGAGCGGTGGCAGTGCACCGCCCAGACTCGCGGCACTGCCGTTAATGACAACATCGAATTGCGCGGCGGCCGCGAGCCCATCGAAACCGCAGCCGCGGGTCGGACCGAGATCCGCGAACTCCGCCGCCAGTGCAGTGGCACGCGCCGCCGTGCGATTGGCGATCACCACCTCGTCCGGAGCCAGCGCGAGCAGGGCTGGCAGCGTTCCCCGGACCGCGCCCCCGGCGCCGACGAGCAACACCCGGGACGCCGTCAGCGGCACGCCGAGATTATCGGTCAGGTCGCGCACCAGGCCGATGCCGTCCGTGTTGTCACCGTGCACGGTGCCGTCACCCTGTCGACTGATGGTATTGACCACACCGGTGCGGCGCACCGCCGCAGTGGCATGATCCACTTCGGCAAAGGCCTCGGCCTTGAACGGCACGGTGACGTTCAGGCCGCATCCCCCCTCGGCCAGGAAGGCCCGCATGGCGACCGCGAAGCCATCCGGACCCGGGTCGATACGACCATAGGCCATGGCGGCGCCAGTCTGCTCGGCGAAGGCTGCATGGATGCGCGGTGACAGGCTGTGGTCGACCGGGTGACCAATCACGGCATAGCGGTCCATTCATCGTCTCCAGGTCATGCTTGCGGGGATTGGAAGTACGGCCAGCCCGGAAGCCTTGCAGGCCGTTCGGCCGATGTCCAGCCTGGACGATCGCGCAGGCGGCGCGGAACCGGGTGGCTGTCGGCAAGCAGTTGTCGTTCCTGGACAAGTCGAACTTGGACGCAACCTCGGCGTCTCACTACAATCGTGCGTTCGGGTCGGCGCGGCCCGCGAGCCGGCGTGCGTGCCGGTCCGATGTCTGGAATGGAGCCCAACAAGATGACTGTGCAGTCCTTTCGCCCCCCGGTTCGCACCCTGATGGGCCCCGGCCCGTCGGATGTCCATCCTCGCCTGCTGGAAGCAATGGGCCGACCGACCATCGGTCACCTCGATCCTCGGTTCGTCCACATGATGGACGAGATCAAGCAGCTGCTGCAGTACGCCTTCCGCACCGAGAATCGTCTGACCATCCCGGTATCGGCACCCGGCTCGGCCGGCATGGAGACCGCATTCGTCAATCTGGTCGAACCGGGCGATACGGTCATCGTCTGCCGCAACGGCGTATTCGGCGCCCGCATGAAGGAGAATGTCGAACGCTGCGGCGCGACGGCGGTGATGGTCGAGGATGACTGGGGCCGCGCGGTCGACCCGGCCAAGGTGGAAGCCGCCCTCGAGGCTCACCCCGAGGCGAGCGTGCTGGCCTTTGTCATGGCCGAGACCTCGACCGGTGCCTGGTCGCCGGCGCGCGAGCTCTGCGAGCTCGCTCAGCGTCATGGCTGCCTGACGATCGTCGACGCCGTCACCGCACTTGGCGGCATCCCGCTGGAGGTCGATGCCTGGGGCATCGATGCCATCTATTCCGGTACGCAGAAATGCCTGTCGTGCCCGCCCGGGCTGTCACCCGTGAGCTTTTCCGAGCGTGCCGTCGATCGGGTGCAGCGGCGCACACACCGCGTGCAGAGCTGGTTCCTCGACCTCAACCTCGTCATGGGGTACTGGGGTGACGGCGGCACGGGCAGCAAGCGGGCCTACCACCACACCGCGCCGGTCAACGGCCTCTATGGCCTGCACGAAGCGCTCGTCATGCTGCAGGAAGAGGGACTGGAGAATGCGTGGCAGCGGCATGCGCACATGCACGCGGCGCTGCGTTCCGGCCTGGAAGCCATGGGCCTGCGTTTCGTTGTCCCGGAGGCCGAACGCCTGCCCCAGCTCAACTCGGTGTGGGCACCCACCGATGTCGATGAGGCCGCAGTGCGATCACAGCTGCTGGACGAGTTCAATCTCGAGATCGGCGCCGGACTGGGCACCTTCGCCGGCAAGGTCTGGCGCATCGGCCTGATGGGACACAGCGCGCGCGCGGAAAATGTCATGCTCTGCCTGAGCGCACTGGAAGCCATTCTCGCCAGCAGCGGCGCCAACATCGAGCGCGGCGTGGCGATTGCGGCGGCGCAGGCCGCGCTCGGCGGCGAGCCTCGCGCCCCGGAAAGCTCCCCGATCCCGGCCGCCAGTGCTGTCGCGGGCGCCTGAACGGGCCGTGGCCCGCCTGGCCCGGGAGCTTGATACGGCCCCGGCACACTCGGGTGTGTCGGGCCGGACGCCGACCATGCCGCCTACGTGAAACCGGACCCACTGCATTTCAATCAAGCCTGGCTCGCCATCGGCATCGCGATGGTCGGGTTCACGATCTGGTTTTCGCTGCAGGCGCTGCCGCCCGCGTGGGCCTACGCATGGGGCGAGCAATGGTTGCATGCGGGCGTGTATGCGGCGCTGGTGTTCTGGTTCGGCCAGCTCTATTCGGGTGCCTGGCGCCAGGGCGTGGTGGCTGTCGGCTTCATCTTCATGGGAATCGGTCTGGAACTGCTGCAGGCCGAAGTGACGACGTCTCGGCGACTCGACCCGGGTGACATGTTGGCCAACGCGGGGGGTGCCGCAGGGGCGTGGGTACTGCTGCGCACACCAGCCGGGCACGGACTTCGTTACCTCGATCAGGCGCTCGCACGGCGTACCGGCCGCGACTCGTCCAGCGGGCCCGATGGCAGTGGACCCGATGGCGGCGGTGGCTAACCAGGCGGCGTCTCGGCGATGAGTGCATCGGCATCAAGCACCGATTGCGTATCGACCCTGATCTCTCCCACCGCGTTGATCACGATCACACGGAAACCATCGGAACCTTCCAGCAACTCGGCCGCGGTGTTGCCCGTCACCGTAAAACCGCGACTGGATGCGCCTTCCGGTGTCCCCACCGCATAAAGCACACCCGTCTCTTCCGGATCCAGGTTGCGCGCGATCCTGCGCTGTTCACGCAGTCGTTCATCGCCCGGATCGGCGGCCAGGATGATCACGAGTATGGGGTCGAAGCCGATGTTGTAGAGCGCGGCGAGCTCATCGCCGATGCTGGTCGACGAATAGGAAGCACCAAAGGAGTCATGGATCCGGACATCGATGGTCTGTGCATGGACCGCACTCGCCAGCAGGGCAATGAAACATCCGGCCAACCATCTCATTGTCATGACTCCAGCTCGGGCCGAAACCATCCATGGCATAGCCAACCGGCCGCTTCGCGCACCGACGTGATCACGTTATTGTGAACCGTGCGGGGCCCCGCTGCCACCCCCGTGCAACGCGGCCTCGACGGCCTCATAACGCTTTTGCTCAAGGGCCGCCCCGAACTCGGGGCCGGACAGGCCGGTGCCCGCCAGATCCCGTCCGCGCACGCTGGCTGCCACCTCGGCCGCTGTCAGCAAGGCCTGGCCGCGCCCGCGGGCCGGCTCGTCACGCGCGCTTGCAATCAACGACCAGAGCGCGACCAGGCGGGCGAACTCCTGCGGGCGACGCAGCGCGTCGAAGCGCTTGACCAGCGACCAGACCTGCGTCGTTGCCGCGGCGTCCAGGCGCGCGAACTCGGACCACCCCCGTGCGGTTCGCACAACCAGATCCGCTGTGCGCCCGGGCATGGGCAGGCGCTCCTGCAATGGACTGATGCTGCCATCGGGATCCAGCAGGTGGCAGACCGCAGCCAGACGCATCGCGGCACACTCGTGTCCGGCGGCCACGACCTCCTGCAGCGCACGGCGTGCGTGCCCCGAGGGATCCGACCATGCGTCCGCAACCTCCGGCATGACGACCGCAAGCGCGCCACAATCAGCGAGCTCATCGAGATAGCGCTCGGGATGAGGTTCACCGAGTGCGCGTTCGGTCTCCTTCCATACTCGCTCGGGGGTCAGCCAGGCGAGCTCACCGGCGGCGACCATGGCGCGCATGAGCGCGCGCGTCTCCGCGGCGACCTCGAAGCCGAGCCCGGCCAGACGGGCGGCGAAGCGCGCCACGCGCAACACCCGCAACGGGTCCTCGCGAAAGGCATCGGAGACATGCCGCAGCCGGCGCGCTTCGATGTCGGCCTGGCCACCATAGGGGTCGACCAGTGAACCATCCTCGGCGCGCGCCATGGCGTTGATGGTGAGGTCGCGCCGCTGCAGGTCCTCTTCCAGCGTGACATCGACCCCGGCATGGACCGTGAATCCGTGATAACCGTGGCCGCGCTTGCGCTCCGTGCGCGCGAGGGCATATTCCTCGCCCGTTTGCGGGTGCAGAAACACGGGGAAGTCACTACCAACCTGGCGGTAGCCGGCGGCCAGCATCTGATCAGGGGTTGAGCCGACGACGACCCAGTCACGCTCGCCGACCGGCAGGCCGAGGAGCTCGTCGCGCACGGCACCACCGACCAACCACGTACGGACCTCGGCCACGACCGCTCAGCGCGGCGTGCTGACCGACCGGCGCCGGCGGGCCTCACGCCGAAAGGACTGCAGGCGGGCCTGTCGATCGTCGCCAGCCAGATAATCCGGCACCACGGCCTCGACATGGGTGGGGCAGGTGCCTCCTTCCGGGCAGACATTGTCGACCTGCAGCGAATGGTAGTTGTCGCGCGAAAACGGCTTGCCCGGCACGAACTGGAAAACCGTGGCCTGGAGGCGCGCAGCCCAGTCCGGCAATGGCAGCAGCAGGCGCCGATAACCGCGCAACTCCGCTGCATAACGCACGACGTCGAGCATCGACCAGACCTCCGGGCCACACAGGTTGTAGCGCTCGCCGAACGTATGCCGGTTCTCCAGCGCGGCGGCAAAGCGCTCGGCCACATCGCCCACGTAGACCGGTGCGAAACGCGCCTGCGGGCAGGCGACCGGGAATACCGGCGCGATGGCCAGCAGCGCAGCGAACTGATTGAAGAAATTGTCGTCACGCCCGAAGATCACCGACGGGCGGAAACTGGTCACCTGCACCTCGGGGGCTCCGAAGGTATGCAGATGATTCTCGGCCTCGCCCTTCGTGCGCAGATAGTGACTGGGGCCACCCGCCTGATCCGCACCAAGCGCGCTCATGTGCAGCAGGCGGCGAACCCCCTTCTGCTTGCAGGCGTCGAGCACCTTGCGCGCCAGGTCGACGTGGGCATGACGGAACCCTTCCCCGCGGAAGCCCTTCTCATTGAGGATACCGACGAGATTGACCACCGCATCCCGATCGGCGAATTGCGCCTGCAGCACTTCGGGGTCATGGATATCCGCCTCGACAATCTCGACATAGGGCAGCACCAGCAGCTCACGGTGGCGCTCGCGCCGCCGCGTCAGAACGCGGACGTGCTTGCCGGCATCATTGAGCCGGGTCACCAGTTGACGGCCGACAAAGCCGGTGCCTCCGAGTACGCAAACGGAATCGATCTTCATGGTGCTGGGTCCGGATACCGCTGGAAAGCCTCATGATACCTGCCGCGCCACGCGGAGCGAAGCCACGCACAGCCGGCCGCGATCACGGTCACGGGCACGATCAGGACGACGTCGATGACTGCGATCCACGGCGCCGCCGCGGACGTCCGCCGCTGCCCTTGTTGCCACCGGCGTCACGTGGGCGAGAGCCGCCCTTGTTCTTGCCGCCGCGACCACCTGGCGGCTCCCGCCGCTCGATCTTCTGGGGTCGCTGGAGGTCGGGGAGCAACTCGGCGGTGACGGCCGCACCCGGCAGCTTCATGCCGATGTATGCCTCGATCTCGGGCACGGAAAAGGCGTAGTCCTCGCAGGCAAAGCTGACGGCCTTGCCACTCTCGCCGGCGCGGGCCGTGCGGCCGATCCGGTGAACATAATCCTCGGCCGATTGCGGCAGGTCGAAGTTGACCACATGCGTTACACCCGGCACGTGCAGCCCGCGCGCAGCCACATCAGTGGCAATCAGGACATCGAGTTCACCATCCTGGAAACGCTTGAGCAGCGTCTGGCGCTTGCGCTGGTGGACATCACCGGAGAGGACCGCCGCGTCGATATCGTTGCCGGCGAGATAGGACCACACCCGGTCTGCAGCCCGCTTGGTGTTGACGAAGACCATGGTCCGCGCCGGCTGAATGCGCCGCAACAGCCCCACCAGCAGCGGAATCTTTTCGTCGTTGGCCGGATGGTAGAGCACCTGCTCGACGCGGTCGGCGGTCACCTGCTCGGTCTGGATCTCCACGCGCTCGGGTGAACTCATGTGCTCGTAGGCGAGCTCGATCACGCGATACGACAGCGTCGCCGAGAAGAGCATCGACAGACGCTGATCCGGCTGCGGCATGCGCCGGAACAGGTAGCGTATGTCGGCGATGAAACCGAGATCGAACATGCGGTCGGCCTCATCGAGGATGGCGACATCCAGCGCCTTGAGGTCATACACGCGCTGCTTCAGGTAGTCGATCAGCCGACCCGGCGTGCCGATCAGGATATCGACGCCGGCGGCGATCCGGTCACGCTGCTTGTCATAGTCCGTGCCACCGTAGGCCAGCGCGATGCGGAAATCGCAGTGGCGTCCGAGCTGCTCGGCATCCTTGTGGATCTGGATCGCAAGCTCGCGCGTGGGCGCGACGATGAAGGCCCGGGGCTGATCGTCGCGCCGCTCCGGCCCGGGCGGGTTGCGCAGCAAGTGAGTGAATGTCGCCACCAGGAACGCAGCGGTCTTGCCGGTTCCGGTCTGGGCCTGTCCGGCTACATCGCGCCCCGCGAGCGCGAGCGGCAGTGTCTGTGCCTGGATCGGGGTGCAGCGCGTGAAGCCGGCCTCGGCGAGCCCACGGGCCACCGGTTCCGGCAGATCGAATTCGGCGAATGTCGTCGTGCTGAGATGGTTCAGATCGTCGGTGGTCATCGGCTCTCTTGCGGTTGACGGCGCCGTTGCTGCGGCGCCCGATGGGCAGCGCCACGACCGCTGCAAACGGCGCGTATGCCCCGCCAGGACGGCTGTGGACGGGGCCCGATCAGCGGGGCGTGGAGCGAGTCGCGTGGCGCCCCGAACCGGCATCGGTGTTGGCACCGGGGCACGGAATGGCCCAGAATCGTGGCATACTTGGCGCGCAACGACAATTTGGAGGCGCATTCGTGAGTGAAAATATCCGTGAAGTGAGTGACCAGAATTTCGAGGATGAGGTCCTGCAGGCCGATCGCCCCGTCCTGGTGGATTACTGGGCCGAGTGGTGCGGCCCCTGCAAGGCTGTCGCACCCATCCTGGAGGAGATCGCCGACGAGTACGGCGAGCGCCTGCGGATCGCCAAGGTCAACATCGACGAAAACCCCGATATCCCGGCGCGGTACGGCATTCGCGGAATTCCCACGCTGATGCTGTTCAAGAACGGCAACGTCGAAGCCACCAAGGTCGGCGCCCTGTCCAAGTCCCAGTTGACTGCCTTCCTGGACAGCAACGCCTGAACCCGCCAGAACAGTGGGCGGACGCGCCCTGCACGCCATTCCGCGAGGCACCGGACCGACCCATCATCCACCCGTGCGGCAGCCGCCGCTCGGGTGGGTAGACGGCCCCCGTCAAAGGTGGTAGTTTTCCGAACAGCTTCAGTTCCGCCCGACCGTTGGCGGGACTTCCGTTTCCTTCTCGTCGTCGAGAGTTTCAATCGCCCGCCGGGCACGTCTCCGCGCGTGCACCCTCGGCGCATCTCCAACCCGTTGATAAAAAACGCAAGCCGATGAATCTGACCGAACTCAAGGCACAACCTGCCTCCGATCTGATCAAACTCGCCCAGGACATGGGCATCGAGAACGTCGCGCGCTCACGCAAGCAGGATGTGATCTTCGCCATCCTCAAGGCACGCGCCAAGAAAGGCGAACACATCTACGGCGGCGGCGTCCTCGAGATCCTGCAGGATGGATTCGGGTTCCTGCGCTCGGCCGACAGCTCGTATCTGGCCGGCCCGGATGACATCTACGTATCGCCCAGCCAGATCCGGCGCTTCAATCTGCGCACCGGCGACTCGATTGCCGGCAAGATCCGCCCACCCAAGGAAGGCGAGCGCTACTTCGCCATGCTCAAGGTGGACGAGATCAACTTCGGCCCACCGGAGTCGGCCAAGGACAAGGTGCTCTTCGAGAACCTCACGCCGCTGCATGCGACATCGCGGTTTCGCATGGAACGGGGCAATGGGTCGACCGAGGACATCACCGCGCGCGTCATCGACATCGTCGCCCCGATCGGCAAGGGCCAGCGCGGGCTGATCGTGTCACCGCCCAAGGCCGGCAAGACGCTGATGCTGCAGAACATCGCCCAGAGCATCACCGCGAACAACCCCGAGGCCTATCTGATTGTCCTGCTGATCGACGAGCGCCCGGAAGAAGTCACCGAGATGGACCGCATGGTGCAGGGCGAGGTGGTCTCATCGACCTTTGACGAGCCCGCGAGCCGGCATGTGCAGGTCGCGGAGATGGTGATCGAGAAGGCCAAGCGTCTCGTCGAACACAAGCACGACGTGGTCATTCTGCTGGATTCGATCACGCGCCTCGCGCGCGCCTACAACACCGTTGTGCCCTCGTCCGGCAAGGTGCTGACCGGCGGCGTGGATGCCAACGCGCTGCACCGGCCGAAACGCTTCTTCGGCGCCGCCCGCAACATCGAGGAGGGTGGCAGTCTGACCATCCTGGCCACCGCGCTCATCGACACCGGGTCGAAGATGGACGAGGTCATCTACGAGGAGTTCAAGGGCACCGGCAACATGGAGCTGCACCTTGATCGCAAGATCGCGGACAAGCGGATCTACCCGGCCATCAACGTCAATCGTTCGGGCACGCGGCGGGAGGAACTGCTCGTCGGCCAGGATGAGTTGCAGAAGAGCTGGATCCTGCACAAGTTCCTGCACTCGATGGACGACATGGACGCGATCGAATTTCTCATCAGCCGCATGCAGCAGACGAAGACCAATGAGGAATTCTTCGAACTGATGAAGCGGTGACCGTCGTCCCCTGACGACAAGGAGTGGGTGCCGGCATGCATCGGCTCAAGGATCTGCAGTCGCAACTCGCCACGCAAGTATGGGAGCGGCGTCTGGACAGGATGCCGTTCTGGCAGCGCACGCTTGTCTCGCTGGCCCGTCTGGGTATCGCCATCAGCCGCGACCTTGCCTCCGGCTACCTGACGCTGCGCGCGATGAGCCTGGTTTTCACCACCCTGCTGGCGTTCGTGCCGCTGATCGCGGTCAGCTTTTCCGTGCTCAAGGGCTTCGGGGTCCACAATCAACTGCAGCCAACCCTGCTGAATCTGCTGGCGCCACTGGGCGAGCGCGCCGAGGAGATCACCAACAACGTCATCAACTTCGTGGAAAACATCGAGGTCGGCGTGCTGGGGGCCATCGGCATGGCCTTCCTGCTCTACACGGCGGTCTCGCTGATCCAGAAGATCGAAGAGGCGTTCAACTTCACGTGGAATGTGGGGCGCAGCCGCACGCTCGTGCGCAAGCTCTCCGATTACTTCAGCGTAATGCTCATCGGTCCCTTGCTGGTCTTCCTGGCGCTCGGCATCACCGCCACGCTCGCCAGCACCGATGTGGTACAGGCAATCCTGGCGATCGAGCCGCTCGGCACTCTCTACCAGTGGGGTTCGCGGCTCGTGCCGTGGATGCTCGTCATCGCCGCGTTCACGTTCGTCTACATGCTCATGCCGAACACGCGTGTGCAGTTCCGCGCGGCCCTGTTCGGCGCTGTGGTCGCCGGCATCGCCTGGGAGACAGTGGGCCACTTGTTCGCCCGGTTCGTGGTGACATCGACCAATTACACGGCCATCTATTCGGGCTTTGCCATCCTGCTGCTGTTCATGATCTGGCTCTACCTGTCATGGCTGATCCTGCTGACCGGATCGAGCATCGCTTTCTACCGCCAGTATCCCGAGTACCTTGCCCGTGGCGGTCGCAACGGATTGCGCCTGGCCCCCGCACAGCAGGAGCGCCTGGCACTGGCGATCGTGAGCTTGATCACGCAGGCCTTCCAGCATGGCCACGCGCCGCCCGGACGCGATGCGATCAGCCACCAACTCGGTATTCCGCTGGAAACGGTCGAGCGCACACTGGATGCCCTGGTACAGGCTCACATCCTGCAGGCCACCAACGGCCAGCCATCCGGTTACGTGCCCTGTCGGCCGCCGGCGAGGCTGAGCGTGAAGGCCGTGCTCGATGCCGTGCGGCGTGCCGGCTGGCAGCCCCGCTTCCTGCTGGAGCATCCGCAGGCGCCGGAGAACCGGGTCATGGAGAGCGTTGAAGCGGCACTGGAAGCCGCGGCCGGGGAAATCACCCTGGAAGAGCTGACTCGCGAGCCGGAGACCGATCCACCGCCGGAAGAAGAGTCCGCGGATCCGGCAGCTACGCCGGCGGAGCGCTGACCTCCCGTTCATGGTGGCCCCGTTCATCGTGGTCCCGTCCATCCGGGACCCGTTCACTGCGGCGTCGGCTCGCGGTTAGCGCGTCAGGGCCCGATGGCCAATATCGCTGCGGTAGTGCATGTCCGTCCAGCCAATGCGCTCGACGGCGGCATAGGCGGATTGTCCGGCCTCGGCGACTCCCTGCCCCAGCGCGGTGACACAGAGCACACGCCCCCCGGCGGTAACGACCCGGCCTTCGGCGTCGGTCGCGGTACCCGCGTGGAAGACGTGCACGTCATCGCCTTCGACCCGGTCCAGGCCGGTAATGACATCACCCTTGCGGTACGAACCGGGGTATCCGCCTGCCGTCATCACCACGCCCAGTGCCGCACGCTTGTCCCACCGGGGTTCGACCCCGCTCAGGCGACCGGCCGCGACGGCCTCGCACAGATCGATGAAATCCGACTTCAGGCGCATCATGATCGGCTGGGTTTCCGGATCACCACCCCGAACGTTGAATTCAAGCACCCGTGGCTCGCCGGTCGGCGCAATCATCAGCCCCGCATAAAGGAACCCCGTGAACGGGTGACCATCCGCCGCCATGCCGGCAACCGTCGGCTCGATCACTTCGCGCATGATGCGCTCATGGACGGCGTCGGTGACCACCGGGGCCGGTGAATAGGCCCCCATGCCGCCGGTGTTCGGCCCGTGGTCACCATCATCGCGCGTCTTGTGGTCCTGGGACGAGGCCAGCGGCACGGCAGTGCGGCCATCGACCAGACAAATGAAACTCGCTTCCTCACCCTCAAGGAAATCCTCGATCACGACCCGCTCACCAGCGCTGCCGAGCACGTCACCGGCGAGCATGTCGCGCAGGGCATGCTCGGCGACCGCCAGCTCGTGCGCGACGACGACACCCTTGCCGGCCGCGAGGCCATCGGCCTTGATCACCAGCGGTGCACCGCGTTCGCGGACATGGGCCAGTGCGGGTTCGAGCGCGTCGAAGGTTCGATAACCGGACGTCGGAATGCGATGGCGCTCAAGGAACTCCTTGGCGTATGCCTTCGACCCTTCGAGCGCCGCTGCTGCAGCGCTCGGCCCCACGATTGCGCGCGAGGCGGCGCGGAACCGATCGACAATTCCGGCGACCAGCGGCGCCTCCGGACCGACAATGGTCAGGGCCACATCCTCGCGCTCGGCAAAGGCGAGCAGGCCATCCAGGTCCTCGGCGCCAATGGGCACATTGGTCAGGCCGGGCTCGCTCGCGGTACCCGCATTGCCCGGCGCCACGAATACACGCTCCGCACGCGGCGATTGCGCGGCCTTCCAGGCGAGGGCGTGCTCACGGCCGCCACCGCCGATGACCAGTATGTTCATGGCACGCTCCCCCCGATTCACCTGTCGTCGAACACTGCTCGTGCAGGTCGGCCGCGGGCAGCCACTCCGCGGCCGGCCCGCGGGTTCCTCACTCGTCCGCGCTCGTCACCCGGGTGATCGACTGGATATCGACCGTCTCGCGCGGCACGTCGCGATGTCCACTGCGACTGCCGGTTGCGACATCGGCGATCCGGTCGACCACGTCCATGCCGTCCGTCACGCGGCCGAACACCGCATAGCCGGGCTGACTGCCGCCGTCGAGGTTGCGGTTGTCGCCGTGATTGATGAAGAACTGGGAGGTGGCGCTGTCCGGAACCTGGGTGCGCGCCATGGCGATGGTGCCGCGCTCATTGCTCAGGCCATTGTCCGATTCATTGACAATCGGATCGTGGGTGTCGAGCTGACGCAGATCCTCGTCCAGCCCACCGCCCTGGATCATGAATCCGGGGATCACCCGATGGAAGATGGTCTGGCCATAGAACCCTTCATCGACGTAGCGCAGGAAATTCTCCACCGTCGCCGGGGCCTGGTCGGGCTTGAGCTCGACCTCGATATCCCCGTGACTGGTGGCAATCACCACGCGTGGGCGATCGTCGCCCGCGAAGCCGGGCGCGGCGATGGCCATCATCAACGGCGCCAACAGTGCGGCGACACGGCCCGAGCGGTGCCAGCCGGCTGCCGAGTGTCCGGAACAGCGGAATCTTCTGTGCATTGATGCAACTCCGATCAGTGGCGAAAGTGGCGCATGCCGGTGAACACCATGGCGAGGCCGAGTTCGTTGGCGGCAGCAATGATTTCGTCATCACGCCTGGAACCACCAGGCTGAATGACCGCGCGAATCCCGGCCTTGGCCGCCTCGTCGAGGACATCGCGAAAGGGTATGAACGCATCCGATGCCATGACCGCGCCCTGGGTGGACAGACCGACGTCGGCGGCCTTCATGGCCGCGATCCGGCAGCTCACCACGCGGCTCATCTGGCCGGCGCCGATACCGATTGTGTGACCGTTCGCAGCGTACACAATCGCGTTGGATTTCACACTCTTGGAGACCTGCCAGGCGAACAGCAGATCGCGTTCGACGGCCGCATCGATAGCGCTTGCGGTCACCGTCTGCAGACCCTGTTGACCGATCAGCGGCACATCACGGTCCTGAACCAGCAGCCCGCCGGCAACGCCACGGTAATCCATGCCGCCGGCCGGCTCGGCAAGCGCGCCCGTGGCGAGCACCCGCACATTGGGCTTGGTCGCGAGCACGTCCGCAGCCGCTGCATCCATCTCCGGCGCGATCAGGACCTCGATGAACTGCCGGTCGATGAGCGTGCGTGCCAGGGCCGCGTCAACGCGCCGGTTGAAGGCGATGATGCCGCCAAAAGCGGATACCGGGTCCGTGGCATACGCGCCCTCGTAGGCGGTGACCAGATCGGTGCCGCAGCCGACACCACAGGGGTTGGCGTGCTTGACGATCACGCAGGCCGGCTCGGCGAACTGCTTGACGCACTCGAGGGCGGTGTCGGCGTCGGCGATGTTGTTGAAGGATAACGCCTTGCCCTGGATGACCGCTGCGCCGGCGATCGTCGCCGCCGGCGGGTCCTCGCTGGCATAGAACGCCGCCCGCTGGTGCGGGTTCTCGCCATAGCGTAGATGCTGACGTCGCGTCAGCGCCGGATCGAGGCGCGTCGGGAACGCCTGCTCCAGCGCCGGGTCCGCGTCCGCGTGCTCCGCGTCGTCGGCCGCGAGCCAGTCGGCGATGGCGCGATCGTAGGCCGCCGTATGGCCGAATGCGCGCCGCGCCAGGTCGGCGCGGGTCGCCGCAGTCAGACCGCCACTGGCGATCTCGGCCGCGACCGCGGGATAGTCCGCGGGATCGGTTACCACCCCCACCCAGGCGTGGTTCTTCGCCGCCGCGCGCACCATGGCCGGCCCACCGATATCGATGTTCTCGATCGCCTCGGCATGACTGACATCGGGGCGCGCCACGGTTTCGCGAAAGGGGTAGAGATTCACCACCACCAGGTCGATGGCGGTGATGTCGTGTGCGGCCATGACCTCGGCGTCGACATCCCGTCGACCGAGGATGCCGCCGTGGATGCGCGGGTGCAGCGTCTTGATCCGTCCGCCCATGATCTCGGGAAAGCCGGTGCGATCGGACACTTCGACGACCGGCACGCCCGCCTCGGCGATGGTGCGGGCGCTACCGCCCGTCGACAGGAGTTCAACGCCGGCAGCATGGAGCGAGCGGGCAAGGTCGACCAGGCCGGTCTTGTCCGCGACGCTCAACAGGGCACGCTTTACCGGAGTACCTACCTCGGCCTTGTTCGACATGGTGCTGGTTTCCCGAATTTGCCTGATGAGAGTGAGCGTGTGCGCGTCAGGTCGCGATGCCGTGCTGTTGCAGCTTCTTGCGCAGGGTGCCCCGATTCAGCCCGAGCAGTTGTGCGGCGCGGCTCTGATTCCCGCCCGTGCGCTCGAGGACGTATTGCAGCAGGGCGCATTCCGTTTCACCGATCACCATCTTGTACAGATCGCACGGCGCCTCCCCCTCCAGGACCTGGAAGTAACGCTCGAGCTCCTCGACGACACAGCGTCGCAGCGGTGCGTCGTTGCCAGTGTCTGGGATGATCCCGGAGTTGTCATGGTCGCTGCGCTGCATGGGGCGCTTCTTCCCGCTGGTGTACTGCCCGAGCCGGCGGTACTCAGGGTCATGGTCAGGCCACGGATCGCCGTCCGCAGGGGCGCTGACTATAGCACGGCAACTCCGCCCGCGGGATCACCGCACCAGCCCGCACGCATACCCCGGCCCGGAAGGCGACGCCGCGAGTGCGGGGGCTGCGGCAGCCGCGTGCGCATACCGTCAATGGAAGTCGAGATCGAAGGTACGGGCCTCGGCCCCCGGGTCACGGACCTCGAGCACGACATTGACCGGCGAGCCCGGCGCCATGCGTGCGTCGCGACCGAGTCGGGGCTCGTATTCCCGCGGCTGCAGGCTTCGCCGGACCACGGGCTCACCGCGGCGATCACCGAGGGTGACCGTGAGCACGGGATAGGGCTGTGCGAAGCGGGCTTCGTTCACCATGGTGATATCGATCAGCAGGGCGTCATCCACGTTCGGGTGGGAGTAGACATGCCGCCGCGTCAACTCGATGCGATCCACGGCGCGCCGTGACGGCAGCGTGCATCCGACCAGATCACACATCTCGGTCAGAACAGGACGCAGGGTGGGGTCCTGCGCAAACGCTTCACGCTGCACGAAGAGCAACTGTGCGGCGAGCAGCACGACCAGGCACAGATTGACCCCACTCCAGGCCAACCAGTGCCAGCCGGAACGGTGCACGACCGGCTCGGCGGGCTCCTCGCCCTCGATCTCGGAGATCAGCATCCCCGGCATCGTGGTGCCATACG
>CAZJGZ010000014.1:16000-30078 GCA_964545695.1 uncultured Ectothiorhodospiraceae bacterium
CTGCGTCAGCCCCCGCGTCAGCCCTTGAGCCGGCCCGGAATCATGATCACCCTCGACGGGCGGCTGCAGATCGAGGCCGGCCTGCAGGTCCGCAATACTCTGCGGCTGCTCCAGCGGCAGCTCCCGCTGGAGGCTGGCGCGGGCATCGAATACCTCGCCACACTCGCCACAGCGGACCCGGCCACTGGCCACGGCGAGGTCCTCCGGCTGGATCCGGAATATGGCCTGGCATGCGGGGCAGCGCGTGTGCATGGAACCAGTATCCAGTTTAGCGGGGCGCCTGTCTCAACGGCGGCTCAGCGGCGCACGCCTTCGAGCCGGACCCAGCCCTCGCGCTCGGCGCCCACCTCGATGCGATACCACGGCAGGAACGCGGCACACACCCCATCGGCCTGATCGGCGAGCACGCCCGCCAACACGAGTCGGCCGCCGGACTGCTGGTAGCCGGCGAACGTTGGTGCCAGCTCGATCAGCGGTCCGGCGAGGATATTCGCCACGACCATGGGCCAGGTCGCTGCCGGCAGGGTCGCCGCCTCCACCGTGACGACGCGCTCGGCCACGCCATTGCGCTCGGCATTGGCATGGGTCGCCTCGAGCGCCTGCGGATCGATGTCCACTGCGGTGGCACGGGTGGCACCAAGCAGGAGGGCGGCGATGGCGAGTATGCCCGAGCCGCAGCCGTAATCCAGCACCGGCTCGCCCGCGGGCGGATTGGCATCGAACCATTCCAGGCACAGTGCGGTGGTCACATGGGTGCCCGTGCCGAAGGCCAGGCCGGGATCGAGACGAATCGCCACTGCCTCACTACCTGCTTCCGCCGGCAACGGCGAATCCACCGGTGTGACCCACAACCGCTGCCCGAAGCGCAGCGGTTGCCAGTCATCGAGCCACACGCGGCTCCATTCACGCTCGGGCAGCTGCTCGAAGGCGAGATCCAACGGATGCCCCTCGGCCTCGAGCGGCGCGAGGGCGGCAGCGATTGTCTCGCGCTCGACCTCGGCATCGAACAGGCCGACGACGGATACGGCCTCCCACAGCGGCGCTTCGCCGGGGCGCGGCTCGAGGAGCGGCTGGTCACCGCCATCCTCCAGCGTCACCGCCGTGACACCGAGGTCGCCGAGAATCGACTCGACCCTTTCCGCGTGCTCACCGTCGGTGGCGACTCGTACCTGTAGCCAGGACATCGCGGCTGCGGGCGCCTACAGACCCAGCTTCTTTTCGAGATAGTGGATGTCGGTACCACCCTGCTCGAAAGCGGCGTCCGCCATGATGTCGCGCTGAAGGTCGAGATTGGTCTTGATCCCCTCGAACACCATCTCCGACAGCGCACCGCGCATGCGCACGATTGCAGCGGTGCGATCGGCGTTGTGGCAGATCAGCTTGCCGATCATGGAATCGTAGTGCGGCGGCACGACGTAGCCATTGTAGACGTGCGAGTCGACCCGCACCCCCGGTCCACCCGGCGGGTGATACTGGTCGATGCGTCCCGGGCTGGGCATGAAGGTGCGGGAATCCTCCGCGTTCAGGCGACACTCGATGGCGTGCCCGCGGATCTCCACTTCTTCCTGGGTCAGCGACAGCGGCTGGCCGTCGGCGATACGCAGCTGCTCCTGGACGATGTCCACGCCGGTCACCATCTCGGTAACCGGATGCTCGACCTGGACCCGGGTGTTCATCTCGATGAAGAAGAACTCGCCATTCTCGTAGAGAAACTCGAACGTGCCGGCCCCGCGGTAGCCCAGGCGCTGGCAGGCTTCGGCACAACGCCGCCCGATGCGCTCGCGCTCCTCGTCGGTGATGAATGGCGCCGGCGCCTCCTCCACGACCTTCTGATGGCGCCGCTGCATGGAACAGTCGCGCTCACCCAGGTGGATGGCATTGCCGTGATTGTCGGCCAGCACCTGGAACTCGACGTGGCGCGGATTGGCGAGGTACTTCTCCATGTAGACCTCGGGATTGCCGAAGGCGTTGGCCGCTTCCGTCCGGGTCATGGACACCGCGCCGCCGAGCGCCGCCTCGCTGTGCACCACGCGCATGCCGCGACCGCCACCCCCGCCGGAGGCCTTGATCATGACCGGGTAGCCGATATCACGCGCGATGCGAATGCACTCATCGGTGTCATCGGGCAGCGGGCCACCGGAGCCGGGCACGCAGGGCACGTTGGCGGCAACCATCTCGCGAATGGCACAGACCTTGTCGCCCATCAGCCGGATGACGCTCGCCGGCGGGCCGATGAAACGGAAGCCGCTCGACTCGACGCGCTCGGCAAAGTCGGCGTTTTCCGACAAAAAGCCGTAGCCCGGATGGATGGCCATGGCATCCGTGACCTCGGCCGCGGAAATGATCGCGGGGATGTTGAGATAGCTGTCCGCCGACTTCGCCGGCCCGATACAGACGGTCTCGTCGGCCAGACGCACGTGCTTGAGATCCCGGTCGGCGCTGGAATGCACCGCCACGGTGCGGATGCCGAGTTCGCGGCAGGCGCGCAGGATGCGCAGCGCGATCTCGCCGCGATTGGCAATGACGACCTTGTCGATATTCATGCGATCACCCGATCACCATCAGGGTTTCACCGAATTCGACCGGCTGGCCGTTTTCCACCAGCACGGCCTGCACCGTGCCGCTGACCTCGGCCTCGATCTGATTGAGGATCTTCATCGCCTCGATAATGCACAGGGTATCGCCGGCCTTTACCTGCTGCCCCACTTCGACGAAAGGCGGCGCGCCCGGCGATGAGCCGCGGTAGAAGGTCCCCACCATGGGCGATTCCACGCGCTTCCCGGCAGGAACGGCATCCGCCTCGGCATCGTCACCGCCGGCCGCCGCGTCCTCGGGCGCCGGACCCGCCGTGGGCGGTGCAGCGGCCTGGGGTTGCGGCGCGGGCGCCGCGACCTGCGGCGGTGCCGCCCCGTAGCGGGATATGCGCACCGACTCCTCGCCTTCCTGAATCTCGAGTTCGGCGATTCCCGATTCCTCGAGCAGCTCGATCAGTTTCTTGACTTTACGTATATCCATCGACGCTTTCGTCCAGTTTTGGGCGGTAGTACCGCGCTATCGGTTGACCTCAGCTCGTCCGCGCAGTCGCCAGATGGCGGGTCGCCGCGGTGAGCGCGAATTCGTATCCTGCGGGCCCGAGCCCGGCGATGACACCGACGGCGACATCGGAGAAATACGACTGGCGACGAAACGCCTCCCGTCCATGCACGTTCGACAGATGGACTTCGATGAACGGAATCGCCGTCGCCAGCAGCGCATCACGCAGCGCGATGCTGGTGTGGGTCAGCGCCGCCGGGTTGATGATGATGAAACCGACGCCGTCATCGCCGGCCTGCTGGACGCGATCGATCAGTTCATGCTCGGCATTGGACTGGAACGCGCGCAGGCCGAACCCTTCCTGGCGTGCGTGCTCGTGCAGGCGGTCATCGATCATGGCCAGGGTGTCGTGACCATAAAGATCGGGCTCGCGGCTTCCCAACAGGTTCAGATTGGGGCCGTGCAGGACCAGGATGTCCGCCATAAGGCTCGCCGGACGTTGCTCGGGAACGGAAATCGTGCAGTAAAAGCGTCGAATTGTCCAGAACGTGCGGCCTTTTTCAGCATCGCCGGCTGAGTCACGGCACCGCCGCGATCACTCTTCGGTGCGCATCGCCGACAGATGCTGCTCGGCCTGCTCGCGGCTCAGCAGGCCCTGATGCACACCGCGGATGATGCCGTCGCGATCGACGAAGACGGTGTACGGCATCAGGCCGTGCGGGTTGCCGTACTCGGCGGCGACCTCAAAGCCATCGCGCCGGTCTGCCACCAACGGATACTGGATGCCGAATTCCGCGGCGAACTCGCGCACGGGCTCGGCACGTTCCACCGCCACGCCGAACACCCGCACGCCCTCGTCCGCCAGATCCTCCTGCAGATCGATGAGCATCGGGATTTCCTCGACGCAGGGTGGACACCAGGTCGCCCAGAAATTGATGATCAGGATGTCGCCGTCGAAGCGCGCCACGTCGACCGGCTCGCCATCCAGATCCGGCAGCACAAAGCCGGGGCGCTGCTTGCCGAGCATGCCCTCGTCCACGGCGTCACGGCCGCCACCGCTGGCGCCATTACCCGCCGCTCCATCGAGTTCGCGCTGCTCGGCGGCCAGGTCTGCTTCCAGGCCCGCCGGATCGTCACCGCTGCCGGATGATCCCGGCTGGAGAAACCAGCCTGCGGTCAGACCGATGGCGGCGGAAACGATCAGCATCAGCCAGTGACGCGCCTTCACGACGACGCCTCCGGCAGTGCCTCGCGCACCTGGCCGGCAAAGCGGTCGGCGGACACGTAGCCGACCACGCGGTGCCCACGGCGCTCGACACCATCGGGCCCGAAGAAAAGGATGGCCGGCGGCCCGAAGACGCCGAAGTGTTCCAGCATCTCACGGTCCTGGCCATCGTGATCGGTCACGTCGACCCGCAGCAGCAAGCTGTCTCCCAGCGCGTCCTGGACGGCGGGATCGGGATAGGTGAACGCCTGCAATTCCTTGCAGCTGATGCACCAGTCCGCGGTAAAGTCGACCATGACCGTGCGCCCCTCCGTCCGCGCCTGGTCGAGCGCGGCATCCAGACCCGACATCCCCTTGACCTCGCGGAAGGCGACATCCGCCTGTTCGCCAGGACCGGCGGTCTGGGCGATGCCCCGCAGCGGCTGCAGCAGACTCTGGCCACCGGCGGCGGCGCCGACGACCAGAACCACGCCGTAGACGACGAACACCAGGCCGACCCCCTTCCACAGGCGCGGCCAGCCCGCGGCAACTGCATTGAGCGCGCCCATGTAGACGCCGGTGACGATCAAGAGAATGGCCCACAGCGCCATGGACACCGCCACCGGCACGGCGCGCTGGAGCAGCCAGATCGCCACGGCAAGCAGGAGCACGCCGAAGATGCCGCGGATCACGTGCATCCACTGCCCGGCTCGCGGCAACAGGTGGCCCGCCGAAGCACCCGCCACGACCAGTGGCACGCCCATGCCGATGCCCATGGCGAACAGAGCCACCCCGCCGGTCACCGGATCACCGGTTTCGGCGATGTAGATCAAGGCACCGATCAGCGGCGGCGTCACGCAGGGGCCGACAATCAGTGCCGACAACACCCCCAGACCGACCGAGCTGCCCGCAGAGCCGCCCGGAAGACGTCGCGCCAGCGTGTCGAGGCTGTTGCGGAGTCCGCCCGGCATCTGCAGATCGAACAAGCCGAACATTGCCAGCGCCAGCAGGACGAAGAGTGCCGCGAAGCCGTACAGCACAATGGGCTGCTGGAACCAGGCCTGGATCGAGGCCCCGGTCAGCCCGACGGCAACCCCCACGGCGGCGTAGGTCAGTGCCATCGCGGCCACGAACAGGACCGACAGGAACGTGGCGCGGGCGGAACCAGTGGCGCGCCGGTCGCCGGCGATCACGCCGGCAAGGATCGGGATCATCGGGAATACACAGGGGGTCAGCGCCAGCAGCAGACCGAAGCCCGTAAACAACAGCGCGACCCATGCGAGGCTGTAATCATTGAGCGCCGCGGCGATGCGGTCCTGGGCATTGAGTGGTTCGCCGCCGCCCCCGCCACCACCTGCGCCGGCCACCGCCGCGCCGCCATCACCGATCGCCCCGACATCGATGGTTGTCGTCTCCGGCGGATAGCACACACCCAGTGGCTCATTGCAGCCCTGGTACCCGACGCGCAACTGCGCGCCCTCGCCCGGGACGCCATCAACCGGAATGCGCACGGACGCGTAGTGGTAGTACACCTCGGTCTCGCCGAAAAAGGGGTCGTCCTTGGGCTCGGATGCCGAGTAGCGGGCGTTGTCGGTGCGCAGTTCGACGTCGTCACCGGCGTCGATCAGCGCGAAATCGAGACGTTCGCGGTAGAGGTAATAATCGTCGGCGACATCCCATTGGAAGACCCAGGCGTCATCACCGTCGCGCTCGACCGTGAGCGCAAAGGCCTGCTCGGGCGGCAGGAGCTCGTCAGCGGTATTGCTGCCGAGCGAGCTGCCGGGCACGGAAGCCCAGATGGGCGCCGCGAGCAACAGGGCACACAGCAGGACCAGCGTGCCGCCAGCAAGTCGATTCATGGATGTGTCACCGCGTCGATCCAGTGGAGAAAATCGGGCAAGCCCCGATCGACCGGGACAGCGATGATCTCGGGAAGTTCATACGGGTGCTCCTGCCGCAGTTGGTTTTCCAGCTCCGGGTAGGCACTCGTCGTTGTCTTCATCACCAGCATGACCTCGGTTTCGGCCTGAACCCGTGCCGAACCCGCGTCCTCGGACGCGCCGTCCCAGCGGAAGACCGAGGTGACGGGCGGCAGGATATTGACGCAGGCGACACGCTGCGCGGCGACCAGCGAATCCGCCAGGCGCCGGGCAGCGTCGGCGTTGTCGATGGTCGTGAACACGAGCAGGGCCCGGGTCGACATTGGCGGCCTCCGTGGGAAGAATCGGGGCGGTCATGATACCAGTTGGCTCGCACGCCCCGGTGTGCGGAAGCCCGTCAGCATCACCGCTATTGTCGGGATCCACGCTTGCCGGCTCGGCGTCCGCCCGGGCAGCCAGTTTCATACATGGTTGATTCTCGCCTGCCCTGCCCACACTGTAGGGACTGATTGTGCATTATGGAAACCGTCATGCCGGCGCTCCCGCTGCTTTTCATCCTGTTCCTGGTTGTCCCGCTCGTCGAGATCTATCTGCTGATCGAGATCGGTCGCGTGATCGGTGCACTGCCGACCGTTGCCCTGTGCGTACTGACCGCGATCGGTGGCGGCCTCCTGCTCCGCTTCCAGGGCCTGAGTACGATGATGCGCGCGCAACAGTCCATGGCGCGGGGCGAGCCGCCCGCCGTCGAGATGCTGGAGGGCGTCGCACTCTTGATCGGCGGCGGTCTCCTGCTGACACCGGGCTTTGCCACTGACTTCGTGGGCCTGCTCTGCCTGCTGCCGTGGACGCGTCAGGCAGCCGTGCGTGCGTTCATCGCACGCGCGCAGGTCCACGCCCGGCCACCCGGGCGCCGGCCGGGCACGGAATTCGAGGGCCGCACCCTGGAGGGCGAGTTCCGGCGTGACGACGACGACCCGAGCGGGCGTTGACCGGGCCGTGCGCCGCCACGCTGTCGGTGGACAACCCCGCTGCGAAAACCGACAATACTGCGCTTGTTGACAGACGGCGCGCTCGCGCACGACAAAGCATGATCACCATGGTCGCGAGCCCGCGCCCCGAGCCATTCCATCTCCCATTGACGAGGTCCCAGTGATGACCCGCGAATACCTGTTCACTTCAGAATCCGTGTCCGAGGGCCACCCTGACAAGATGGCGGACCAGATCTCCGACCAGGTGCTGGACGAGATCATTCGCCAGGATCCACATGGGCGCGTTGCCTGTGAAACCCTGATCAAGACCGGTCTGGTGCTGGTCGCCGGCGAGGTCACCACCACCGCCTGGGTCGACCTTGAGCAGATTGTCCGCGACACCGTCCGCGACATCGGCTACACCGGCTCGGACGTCGGGTTCGACGGCGACACCTGCGCCGTACTGAATGGTCTCGGCAAGCAATCGCCCGACATCGCCCAGGGCGTTGACCGCGCCAAGCCGGAAGACCAGGGCGCGGGGGACCAGGGTCTGATGTTCGGCTACGCCTCGAACGAGACCGACGTCCTCATGCCCGCACCGATCACGTATGCGCATCGGCTGGTGCGCCGCCAGTCCGAAGTGCGCCGCAGCGGCGAACTGCCCTGGCTGCGCCCGGACGCCAAGAGCCAGATCACCTTCCGCTACCGCGACGGTCGCCCGGTCGGCATCGACGCGGTCGTGCTATCGACCCAGCACGCTCCCGATGTCGACACCGCCACGCTGCACGAAGGCGTCATGGAAACCATCATCCGCCCGGTACTGCCGGCCGAATGGCTGTCTACGTGCTCGGCGGACAAGATCCACATCAACCCGACCGGCAAGTTCGTCATCGGCGGCCCGGTGGGCGACTGTGGCCTGACCGGACGCAAGATCATCGTCGATACGTATGGTGGCATGGCCCGCCACGGCGGTGGCGCGATGTCGGGCAAGGATCCGTCGAAGGTCGATCGTTCCGCCACCTACGCCGGGCGCTACGTCGCCAAGAACGTGGTCGCTGCCGGCCTGGCCGAACGCTGTGAAATCCAGGTGTCGTATGCGATCGGCGTCGCCGAGCCGACGTCGGTCAGTATCGACACCTTCGGTACCGGGGTGATCGACGACCGCCGCATCGAGGAACTCGTGCGCGAGCACTTCGATCTGCGCCCGTACGGCATCGTGACCATGCTCGATCTGGTGCGTCCGATGTACGCCGCGACGGCAACCTACGGCCACTTCGGGCGCGACGACCTGGACGTGCCGTGGGAGCGCACGGATCGCGCCGATGCACTGCGCGCGGCCGCCGGCATCGCCGCCTGACAGACCGAACGAGAAAATCCGTTCCGGCGCTCGGTTGCCGGAACGGCCCGCGTCCGAGGAGCGCTGCAACGGCGTGCCGAGGGGTCTCCGGCCCAACCGGAATCACCCCTGGTACACCGCCAGGCTCGGAGCCGCGGGAGCAGTGAGGAACGGCGCTCTCTATCGAACCACGGAGATGTGCTGACATGAACGCAGTAATCGAAAAGCCCACCCAGAAATCCGCCATCCACGACTCGGTCATCAGCGATCCCGCGCTCGCCCCCTGGGGCCGCAAGGAAATCGCCATCGCCGAGAACGAGATGCCCGGCCTGATGGCCCTGCGCGAGGAATTCGCCGCCGAACAGCCGCTCGCCGGCTGCCGCATTGCCGGCTCCCTGCACATGACCATCCAGACCGCCGTGCTCATCGAGACGCTGACGGCGCTGGGCGCCGAAGTGCGCTGGGCCTCGTGCAACGTGTTCTCGACCCAGGATCACGCGGCAGCGGCCATCGCCGAATCGGGCGTGCCGGTATTCGCCTACAAGGGCGAAACCCTGGAAGAGTACTGGGAGTACACCCACCGCATCATGGAGTGGTCGGACGGAGGCTTTCCCAACCGCATCCTCGATGACGGCGGTGACGCGACCCTGCTCGCCATGCTCGGTGCCAAGGCCGAGGCCGATCCGTCGGTCCTCGACAACCCCGGCAACGACGAAGAGCGCGCGCTGTTCGCCACCATCAAGCGCCGTCTGGAAACGAACCCGGGCTGGTACGGCCAGCTGGCGCAGGCGATCGACGGTGTGACCGAAGAGACCACCACGGGGGTTGCCCGCCTGTACAAGCTCGAGCGCGAGGGCACGTTGCCGTTCCCCGCGATCAACGTGAATGATTCGGTCACCAAGTCGAAGTTCGACAACCTCTATGGTTGCCGCGAATCGCTGATCGACGGCATCAAGCGCGCGACGGACGTCATGATCGCGGGCAAGGTCGCCCTCGTGCTCGGCTATGGCGATGTCGGCAAGGGCTGCGCCCAGGCGCTGCGGGCCATGGGTGCGACGGTCCTGATCAGCGAGATCGACCCGATCTGCGCCCTGCAGGCGGCGATGGAAGGCTTCCGCGTGGTCCAGCTCGACGATGTCGTCGACCAGGCCGACCTGTTCATCACCGCGACGGGCAATTTCCACGTCATCGGCCACGACCATCTGGCAGCGATGAAGCACGAGGCGATCGTGTGCAACATCGGCCATTTCGACAACGAGATCGATGTCGCGGCGCTCAAGCAGTACGAATGGGACAACATCAAGCCGCAGGTCGATCACATCACGTTCCCCGACGGCAAGCGCATCATCCTGCTGGCCGAGGGCAGGCTGGTGAACCTGGGCTGCGCGACCGGCCACCCGAGTTTTGTCATGTCGGCGTCGTTCACCAACCAGGTGATGGCGCAGATCGAACTCTGGCAGCGCCGCGACGAGTACGAGTCGCAGGTCTATGTGCTGCCGAAACACCTCGACGAGAAGGTTGCCGCGTTGCACCTGAAGAAGATCGGCGCAAACCTGACCGAGCTCAGCGCGGAACAGGCGGCCTACATCGGCGTCTCGCCGCAGGGCCCGTTCAAGCCCGACCACTACCGCTACTGAGGCGTACGCGCCGGACTGCCCCGAACTGCCCCGGGCCGCTCCGGGCAGTCCGGGGCGCCTCCCGGCGGTGTCACCGATGCGCCAGCCCCGCATTCCCGTCTCCGGCGAACTGGCGATCGGCCAGCTTGTGCCGCTGGCCGACGATCAGGCCCACCATGTGCTGAAAGTCCTGCGGTTGCCTGCGGGTGCGGACGTGCGCCTGTTCAACGGTGCGCCCGGGGACTGGCTGGGCAATCTGGTGGTGACCGGCAAACGGACGGCCAGCGTCGAGATCAACGATTTCGTCGCGCAGGCCACCGAGCCGGCACTGACCATCACCCTGATCCAGGGCCTGTCCCGCGGTCAGCGCATGGACTACACGCTGGAGAAGAGCGTCGAACTCGGCGTCAGTCGCGTTGTGCCCGTGATCATGACCCGCAGCCAGGCAATCCCGGAGGGTGAAAGGCGGGCCCGCAAGGCCGCGCACTGGCAGGGCGTGGTGGCCTCGGCGGCGGCGCAGAGCGGCCGCACGCGGATGCCCGAGGTCGAACCGCTACAGGGCTTCAACGACTGGCTGGGAGCCGCCCGCTGCGACCATCATCCCCATCTGCTGCTGGACCCCGAGGCCGAACTGCGTGTGCGTGAACTGACCGACGCGCCCGCGCGGATCACACTGCTCGCCGGGCCGGAGGGCGGGTTCACGCCGGAGGAACGCACCATGGCCTACGCGCATGGCTGCCGGGGCATGCGACTGGGCCCACGGGTGCTGCGGACCGAAACCGCTGCTGTCGCCGCGCTGGCGGCGCTGCAGGCGGTCCACGGGGATCTATGAGCGGCTACTGCGGGCGGGCCTGCGTCGGCCCAGCCTGACGACGGCCCTGGCCTGGAGGTTTCAGCCTTCCTGCGTCGCGAGCTCGTTACGGACGGCCGCGACCAGGGCATCCAGATCGGGGATCAGGCAGGCGCGGTCGCCGAGATCGCCGCGCAGGGCGATCACGTCCGAATCGTCTTCTGCACGGGGTCGGCTGACCAGGCGCTCGGCGTCGACGGTTTCCGAGCGCGGCAACGAGTTGATGCGTACGCCGTAGTACGCCGGTTGGTGGTCGGGCTCCAGCGAGTACAGGATCACGTACCGGCCACCCGGTTCCGGTGGCTTGTCGACCAGCCGGCACAGCCGATCGAACGAGATCAGCGGTACATCGGTGCCGCGCCAGCTGCCGCGACCCAGCAGCCAGTCGGCGGTCTCGGGGACTGCTGTGACCGACTGCTGAGTCACGATTTCGGCGACCAGGGCATTGGGCACCAGCAGTCCGGCGCCCTGCATCGGCAACAGGAGACATTTGAGCTCACGGGCGCGCTGCTCGGCCATCAGGCCACATCCGGGATGCTGATTTGCTGACGGATGGCGTCCATGAGCTCCATTTCCTGATAGGGTTTGCCGAGATATTCATTGACGCCGATACCCTCGGCCCGCTGACGATGCTTCTCGCCCGTGCGCGAGGTGATCATGATGATGGGGACATCGGCAAGACGCTCCTCACTGCGCACATAGGTCGCGACCTCATAGCCATCCATGCGCGGCATTTCGATATCCAGCAGGATCAGGTCCGGGATGGCGTTGGCCATCCACGCCACGGCATCGACACCGTCCTTCGCCGTGGCGACGTTCAAGCCGTTGCGCGCCAGCACCCGTTGCGTGACCTTGCGGATGGTGATCGAGTCATCGACGATGAGCACCGTCGGCATGGCCGCTTCCGCGTCCGCCGTTTCCTTCGCGCCATCAGCAGGCAGCGCGACATCCTGCCGCTCCTCGCTGAGGCCACCGGTGGCAATGACGCCTGCCTGCGTGCGCAGCAGGCCGCCGACGTCGAGGATCAGGACCACGTCGCCATCCGCCATGATCGTCGCCCCGGAAATGCCCGGCAGCGTGTTCAGCGGCGCCCCAAGTGGCTTCACCACCACTTCGCGTCGACCCACGAGCTGATCCACATGCAGGGCAACGCGGTCGTCACCGGCGCGCACCATGACCACCGGATAGCTGACCTGCGCATGCTCCAGGCGCGGTTCGGAAGTGCCGAGCAGACGCCCGAGGTGGTGTAGTGTGTAATCGTTGCCCGCGTAGCGGACCTTGTTGTCCGCGCTCACATAATGCTCGCGCAGGTCGCCGGCACTGATCTGGCTGACACCCTCGATCGAGGCGATCGGGATGGCGTAGGTATCCTCGCCGGCGCCGACGAGCACCGCCTGGTTGATGGCGAGCGTTACCGGCAGGCGGATCGAGAATCGCGTGCCCACGCCCTTCTCGGTCTGGATGCCCAGTGTCCCGCCGAGCCGGCGCAGTTCCGCATCCACGACGTCCATGCCGACACCCCGGCCGGCAACCTGGGTGACCTCATCGGCGGTGGAAAAGCCGGTTTCAAGGATGAGCTGCAGCACGTCGTTGTCACTGCGATCGTCGTCGGCCTCGATCAGACCCTTGTCGATCGCCTTGCGCCGGACCTTGTCGGGATCGATGCCGGCGCCGTCATCGGTGATCTCGATGATGATGTCGGTGCCACCACGATGGAGATCCATGCTGATGGTCCCGGTCTCCGGCTTGCCGGCACGCTGGCGCACGCTCGACGCCTCGATGCCATGCGACACCGCATTGCGCAGGATGTGCTCGAGCGGGCCGAGGATGCGCTCCTGGATCGAGCGGTCAATCTCGACCTCACCGCCGCTCATGGTCATGTCCACGTTCTTGCCCACGGCCCGGGCAGTCTGCCGAACCGTGCGGCCAAAGCGGGCACGCAGTCCGTCGAAACGGACCATGCGCGTCTGCATGAGCCCGCCCTGGAGATCCGAAGAGACCCGCGACTGCTGCAGCAGGAGTGTTTCCGAATCCCGCGTAAGGTTGTCGAGGATGTCCTTGATCGAGTCCAGGTCACCCACGGATTCCGCCAGGGACCGCGACAGTTCCTGGATGCGCGTGTAGCGGTCGAACTCGAGCGGGTCGAAATCCTCGCGCGCCGGGCCGCTGTCGCTCTCCTTTTCGTGGCGATGCAGGATCTGTGATTCCGTCTCGTTCTCCATCACGCGGAGCTGTTCACGGAGGCGATTGACGGTTTGCTCCAGCTCGGTGAGGTTGAACTTGTACTGACCGAAATGCTCACCGAGCCGCGAGTGATAGATGCTCACCTCGCCGGCGAAATTCACCAGGTTATCCAGCAACTCCGCCTGTACACGGATCTGGTCGGAGCCGGGAGTTGCCTCGGCGCGCGGCGCGGCCGCCTTGCCGGATTCCCGCCGCGGCGCCTCGGTGGCATCAGCATCGGCATCTTCGGCGGCGCCGGCCGATTCGGGCTCCGCGATCGGGGCATCCGATTCGGCACCTGACGCTGGGGCACCACTCTTGCGCAGGCGGCAATTGCGCAGCTCATCCACGAGCCAATCAACCCGTGACACATTCTGCCGCCCGCGAGCCTGCTCCAGTAGCACGGTGAGCGCGTCGACGGCCTCCTGCAGGAGCTCGAAGACTTCGGTATCGACCGCCACCTCGCCGTCATTGATGGCGTTCACCAGGGATTCGATTTCGTGGGTCAGATCCGCAATGGGGGGCAGATTCGCCATGCGTGCACCACCCTTGAGCGTATGCAGATTGCGCTGCAGATCACTCATGACACGACCCGTCGCCTGCGGATCATCGCGCCACAACTGGATGGCTCGCTCGCAGGCCTCGACCAGTTCATCACCCTCGTCGATGAAGATGTCGAGCAGCTCATTGTCCTCGCCACTCGCGGCCTGATCCTGCTCCAACTGCTCACCGCGCTCGGCCAGACGAGCGTGGAGCTCGGCAAACTCCGCGGGATCGGCGATATCCGGCAACTGCCCGGCGATCCCTTCCAGCGCCTCCAGCGCTTCACGGAACAGCACCAGCTCTTCCGCGGGGACGGCAGTGTCCTGCTCCCTGTGCTCCTTCAGGATCCGTTCCATCGGTGCGGCGAGTGCGACCATGGCCTCGCTGCCGGCGGTCTGGGCGCTGCCGTGCAACGTGTGCAGGGC